>CAMNPN010000106.1 GCA_946548085.1 uncultured Prevotella sp.
TCTGAACTGACAGTTTAGACTGGGTAAACTGACAGTTTAGACTGGGTAAACTGTCAGTTTGGACTATCTAAACTATCATAAACTCCTATCATTAACAACAGAGAGCCGCCTGCAAAAAGGGCTGAACATGTAAGCTTGTTTCATGTTTTTAAGGTAATTATGACGGCTGAGTGACGGCTGAAATATCAAGCCGTCATAACCTAATATATTGAATACCAGCATAATAGCTTCTGAAATGACGGCTTAATGCAATTTTTATAATATTTGGTTTGAAAAAACTGCATGCACATACGCAAACGTATTGTGAAGGCTTGTCTACAGAACCTATACTATATTATGCTACCAGCTGTCGGGCGCGGTCGAGGGCGATGTTGATATGCGAGCAGATGTTCTCCTGGCCGAGCATCGCGTCGAAGCCCGCCTTGTGGAGCACGGCCTGTACCGTGGGGTTCACCCCCGAGAGCACCACCTGGATGCCCTCGCGCTGCGACATCTGACAAAGGTTCGTGAGGTTGTGGATGCCCGTGGAGTCGACAAACGGCACCTTCCGCATGCGGATGATACGTACACGGGGCTTCTGGCGCTGGTGGCGCAGGACACCCATGATCTCCTCAAAACGGTTGCCGGCACCGAAGAAGTAGGGGCCGTTGATCTCGTAGACCTCCACCCCGGCAGGGATGGTGAGGTGCTCGAGGTTGCCCATCTGGAAGTCGCTGTCCTCCTCTTCGGGATTGATCTCCTGCGAGATGACCTTCACATCGGTAGTCTCGGCCATGCGGCGCATGAAGAGCAGGCAGGCGCAGAGCAGGCCCACCTCGATGGCGATGGTGAGGTCGAAGACGACGGTGAGCAGGAAGGTGACCCAGAGCACGATGACATCGCTCTTGGGATTCTTCATGATGCCCGCAAACGACCGCCAGCCGCTCATGTTATAACTCACCACGACAAGCACGCCTGCCAGGCAGGCCATGGGGATATACTGTGCCAGGGGCATGAGGAAAAGGAAGATGAGCGTGAGCACGGCAGCGTGGACGATACCGGCCACGGGCGTACGACCACCATTGTTGATATTCGTCATCGTACGGGCGATGGCTCCTGTGGCAGGGATGCCGCCGAAGACGGGCGAGGCCAGGTTGGCCAGGCCCTGGGCGATGAGTTCGGTGTTGGAGTCGTGACGGTCGCCGATGACACCGTCGGCCACCGTGGCCGAGAGCAGCGACTCGATGGCCCCGAGGATGGCGATGGTGACGGCAGGCGTGACAAGGCTCTTGACGACATCCCACGTGAGGTCGGGCACCTGGGCACTGGGCAGCGTGGCCGTGATGGAGAAGCGGTCGCCGATGGTCTCGATGGTGGTGACACCGGCATACTGGCGCAACAGGGCTGCGGCGACGGTCATCACGATGATGGCGATGAGCGAGCCGGGAAGCTTGGCCAGGACACTGCTCCTGGTGAGCCTGGGCCAGAGGGTGATGACGGCCACGGAGCCTATGCCCACGATGGCACTCCAGCGCTCGACGGTGCCGAAGGCCTCGAAATAGGCGATCCACTTCTCAATGAAATCGGAAGGCACGACGGCCATCGACAGCCCCAGCAGGTCCTTGATCTGCGTGGTGAAGATGGTGAGGGCGATACCCGAGGTGAAGCCCACGATGATGGGATAAGGTATGTACTTGATGATGGTACCGAGATGGAGCACGCCGAACATGATCAGGAAGACACCCGCCATGAGCGTGGCGATGGTGAGCCCCTCAAAGCCATACTGCTGGATGATGCCATATATTATAATAATGAACGCGCCTGTGGGACCACCAATCTGTACCTTCGACCCTCCGAAGACGGAGATGATCAGACCGGCCACGATGGCGGTGATGATGCCCTTCTCAGGGGTGACGCCGGAGGCGATACCAAAGGCGATGGCCAGCGGCAGGGCGACGATGCCCACGATGATGCCTGCCAGCAGGTCGGTGGTGAGCTGCTGACGGTCGTAATGCTTTAATACCGAAAAAAGTTTCGGCCGAAATGTTAACGATGGTGTCATATTTGTCTTGTTATCTCTGAAAACGGGTGCAAAATTACTAAATAAGCTTAAAATCAGTTTAAACAGCTACAACTTATTCAAAAAAGACGTAATTTTGTTGCCGAATATCAATGTATTGATTGTTTAACTCAAAAAAGAAAGCATTATGAAAAAGGTATTATTCGCTGTGATGGCTATGATCGCCATCGGTTTCACATCGTGTGGTAACAAGCAGGCTGCTCCTGCCGACAATGCTGCCGAGGCTCCCGCCTTCGACGTAGAGGCTGCCGTAAGTGACATCACCTCTCAGCTCTCTGAGCAGATCGAGGCTCAGGATGCCAACAAGTTCCAGGCTGTGCTCGCCACCGTCCAGGAGAAGATCAAGGAGATTATCGGCAACAACCCCGAGCTGGCCAAGGAGTATGTAGCCAAGGTTCAGGACTTCCTGAAGGAGAACGCCGACAAGATCAAGGCCTTTGCCGGTGAGAACGAGACCGTAAACGCAGCCATCGCTGCCCTGACCGCCGCTCCTGCCGACGCTATCGTCAGCGGACTGTCGTCGGCCGTAGGTGCTGCCGGTGACGCCGTAGAGGGTGCCGTAGAGGATGCCAAGGATGCTGCTCAGGACAAGGCCGACGAGGCTAAGGAGGCTGCCAAGGAGAAGGCTGGCGAGGCCGTCGACGCTGCCGCCAACAAGGCTAAGGACGCACTGGGACTCTAATCTTTCTCTCATCATTACAGACAAACTTTGATGAATAAAACTCTTTATACACTGGCAGCCCTACTCTTCAGTACGGCTGCCAGTGCTGCGGATATTACAGTGAAGGTGGAATACAACGGCAACAGTGCCGTCGTCACCATTCCTTCGGAAGCCAGCAGCTGGGTGACCTGCGAGAGCGGAACATCGGCACACGTCAAACTGGTACAGTCGTCGACCACCCTGACGAACCCCGGCGAGATCATCTACTCGCTGAGCGGACAGAGCGATGCCGGCGAATTCTACCTCACCGGTGAATACAAGGCCACCATCCAGCTGAACGGCCTGACACTGACCAACCCCGACAGTACGGCCATCCACATCAAGAACGGCAAGCGTATCAAGGTGAGCATGGCCGCCAACACGGTGAACACGCTGGCCGACGGCACGAAAGACGAATCGTCGAAAGGCTGTTTCCACTGCAAGGGACATACGGAGTTCGTAGGCAAGGGCACGCTCAACATCAGCAGCACCATCAACCATGCCATCTACAGCAAGGAATATGTGGAGATAAAGAACTGCACCATCAACGTGACCGGCGCAAAGAAAGACGGTATACACTGCGGGGAGTACTTCCTGATGAACAGTGGTACGGTGAACATCGACGGTGTGGAGGACGACGGCATCCAGGTGGAGCTGAAGGACTCGGTACAGACAGGCCAGACCCTCAACCACGAGGATGAGGACAGCGGCAACTTCTACATGGCAGGCGGCACGCTGGCCATCAGCAACACCGGCAGCTACTGCATCAAGACCGTCGGCAGCATCAGCATCACCGGCGGCACACAGAACTATGACACAAGCAACATACTCGACTACTCCGAAACGGGCATCAGCAGCGTGAAGGCAGGCCAGCAGGGCCAGGATGCCGTCTACGACCTCGGCGGACGCCGCATGCCAAACGGGGCTCTGCTGCCTCGCGGCATCTACATCGTCAGAGAAGGCGACAGGACACGCAAGGTCATCGTGAGATAGTTTTTTAGTTTATTGGTTTAGAAAGAATGAAAAAGACAATCCTTAGTATGATTATGATAGCAGCCGCCATGAGTGGCTGCGCCACCGACGGCAACAAGCTGCACGTAAAGATGGACTGCAAAGGTGTGGGCGACACCATCACCGTGTTCTTAGGCAACGACAGCGAAGCCCGTCAGACCTTCACTGGTAGCCAGGGCGTGTTCGACTTCACCATCGACGTGCCACAGGTCACCACCCTCTCGTTGGCCGAGCCCGGCGCCTTCCGTGGCGACCGCTCTGCCCATTTCTACCAGATTCCTGCCGTCCCCGGCGAGGAGGCCATCCTCACCCAGAAGGCCGGCGAGAACCGCTACGACATCGATGGCTCGCGCTTCTACGCCCAGTACCATCAGGCCGACCTCGTGACAGAGCAGGCTCAGAAGCCCATCAACGAGTTCATGGAGAAGTGCCAGAAGATGTTGACCGACGGCGTACCCCAAGACTCCGTCATGAAGGTATACGAAGAAGGACAGAAGCCCCTGATGGAGGCTTATGCCAAGGTCGTCACCGACTATATCAAGGCCCATGCCGACGAGGAGGCCTCGGCAGCCATCATCAAGGAGCTCATGCCCGACGTTGAGCAGATGAAGGCCGCCGCCCAGCTGCTCAGCCCCGCCGTGCGCGACGGTCGCTGCAAACCCCTCTACCAGAACCTCATCGACCAAGTGGAGGAGCAGCAGAAGGCCGAGGATGAAGCCCAGCAGCTTCAGGCAGCCGGTCGCGAGGCCCCCGACTTCACCCTCAACGACCTGCAGGGCAAGCCGCTCTCGCTGAAGAGTCTGCGCGGCAAGTACGTCGTGCTCGACTTCTGGGGCTCCTGGTGCGGCTGGTGCATCAAGGGCTTCCCCGAGATGAAGAACTATTATAATAAGTATAAGGGAAAGTTCGAGATTCTCGGCATCGACTGCAACGACAGCGAGGCGAAGTGGAAGGCAGCCGTCGAGAAGCACGCCCTGCCATGGCTCCACGTCTATAACCCACGCGACTCGAAGGTGCTGTCAGACTACGGCATCCAGGGATTCCCCACCAAGATCATCGTCGGTCCCGACGGTAAGATCGTGAAGACCATCGTCGGCGAGGATCCCGCTTTCTACACCCTCCTCGACAGCCTCTTCAAGTAGACCGTCGTTATTGTTTACAGTTTACGGTTTACAGTTTACAGTTGATTACCTGGCAAAGCCACTCCACCTATAGAAGTATTCATCTGTAAACTGTAAACCGTAAACTATAAACCGTAAACTGTAAACTGTAAACCGTAAACCGTAAACAGTAAACAGTAAACTACTATAGCATGACTACCGACTCGCTCGACCTCAACATTGTTCACCGCTGGGACGACTCGTCGCTCCAGCTGCTTTATAGGCATTTCTATAAGGCATTAGTGGCATTCGCCATACAGGCGGTAGAGACGCAGGAATCGGCAGAGGAGATTGTGGAGTGGATAGAGAAGAATCTGCAATAAAGTTTGTTAAAAAGAGAATCTTTTTTGTACCTTTGCAGTGTTCTAATGTGTATAAAGAAATAAAGCAAAAAAGACGAGCATATGAAGAAAGCATTGACAGCGCTGCTGCTGTGGCTTGTGACCATGGCGGCAGGAGCGCAGATGATGAACCCAGTACACTTCTCCGCTGAGCTTAAAGAGCTGAAGGGCGGTGAGGGAGAGATTGTGTTTTCGGCTACCATCGACCCCGGATGGCACGTCTACTCCACCAACCTGGGCAGTGACGGTCCGATAGAGGCCACGTTCAACGCCGTGAAAATGGATGGCGTAGAGACGGTGGGTCGCCTGCAGCCACGAGGAAAGGAGATCAAGCAGTTTGATAAGATGTTCGATATGGAGCTACGCTACTTTGAGAAGAGCGTAAGTTTCGTGCAGAAGATACGGTTCACCAAGCCCGACTACGCGATTGACTGCTATCTGGAGTATGGTGCCTGCAACGACCAGAGTTGTCTGCCGCCTTCGGAAGTGGCTCTGAAAAAGAGCGGCAAGGCCAAGGAGATGTTCTCGAGGAATGAGGAGCGAGGAGCGAGGAGCGAGAAGCGAGGAGTGAGGAGTGAGATTACTTCCAGCACGAAATATACAGGCGACACACTGTCAGCAGACTATTCTCACTCCTCCCTCCACACTCCTTCCTCCTCGGATAACATTTCTCACTCCACACTCCCCGACTCAACCACACAACCCCTCTCCAGTCTCCAGTCTCCCCCTCAACTCTGGCAACCCGTGGTAGAAGAGTTGCGCAGCATGGGCAGCAACAGCGACAATATAGCCGATCATTCGCTACTGTATATTCTGCTGATGGGATTCGTCGGAGGCCTGCTGGCTGTATGCATGCCCTGCATCTGGCCGATCATCCCGATGACTGTATCATTCTTCCTGAAGCGCTCGAAGGACGACAAACGGAAGGGTATCCGCGATGCCGTCACCTACGGGGTGAGCATCATCGTCATCTATCTTGGGCTGGGTCTGCTGGTAACGGCGCTCTTCGGCAGTGACACGCTGAACGCCATGTCGACCAACGCCGTGTTCAACGTATTGCTGTTCATCCTGCTCGTAGTGTTCGCACTGAGTTTCTTCGGATGGTTTGAGATCAAACTGCCCGACAGTTGGGCCAACAGCGTCGACACGAAGGCCACAGAGACCAGTGGACTCATCAGCATCTTCCTCATGGCGTTCACGTTGGTACTCGTCAGCTTCTCGTGCACAGCCCCCATCATCGGCCTGCTGCTCGTAGAGACCACCACCAGCGGAAACTGGCTGGCACCCGCACTGGGCATGCTGGGATTCGCTGTGGCACTGGCACTGCCCTTCACCCTCTTCGCCATGTTCCCCTCGTGGCTGAAACAGGCCCCGAAGTCGGGATCATGGATGACCATGCTAAAGGTGGTGCTTGGATTCATCGAACTGGCCTTCGCCCTGAAGTTCCTCTCGGTGGCCGACCTCGCCTACGGCTGGCATATCCTTGACCGCGAGGTGTTCCTCTCGCTGTGGATCGTCATCTTCGCACTCCTGGGTGCCTACCTGTGTGGCTGGCTGAAATTCCAGCAGGACGAGATCGGTGGCGAACTACAGAAGCCGATGCCGGTGGTATCAATCATGGGCGGCCTCTGCTCACTGGCCTTCGCCGTATATATGGTGCCCGGCCTCTGGGGAGCCCCCTGTAAGGCCGTAAGTGCCTTCGCGCCGCCAATAAACACGCAGGACTTTAATCTGAACACGAAGACCGTGGAAGCCAAATACACCGATTACGAGACGGGTATGGCTGCTGCCCGGGCAGCGGGCAAGCCCGTGCTCATCGACTTCACAGGCTTTGGCTGCGTAAACTGCCGAAAGATGGAGGCCGCCGTATGGACAGACCCCGGCGTGGCCGACAAACTGACAAACGACTTCGTGCTCATCTCGCTCTATGTAGACGACAAGACGCCGCTGGCGGAACCCATCGAGGTGACCGATGAGCAAGGTCAGGCCAAGACACTACGCACCGTCGGGGCGAAGTGGAGTTGGCTGCAGAGTTCGAAGTTTGGTGCCAACGCACAGCCGTTCTACGTGATGGTAGACCCCGCCACGGGCAAGCCCCTGGCCGGCAGCCGCGCTTACGACGAAGACATCCAGGCATACATCGACTTCCTGAACACGGGACTGGAGAGATTTAAAACGATAAAAGAGTGAAAAAGAGCACCACCGACGAGATGGTGCTGAACATCATGACCAGCAAAGGCGATTGTTGATAGTTTACAGTTTAATCTTATAACCGAGGCCAATCATGTGGAAATTCGGCTCGTTGTCGTCATCATCGTTACGAACGACCTGGTATCGATAGAAGACTCCTACTGTATGCTGCTTGGAGAGTTTCCAGTCTAAACCGACATTCATGCGCGTCTTCTGCAGGCTCCAGGCATTGAAGAACTCCACGTTAGCATAGGGCGTCAGCGCAAGCCCTTTCTTGTCGTACTCCACCTGGAGACGGCTGCGCAGCACGCTTTTGCCCTTACCAGAATACGTCTTCGGCTTTCCGTCGTAGGCATTGTCGAAATAACTCCACCGCTCGCTGACGGTATGCTCCGGACGATAGGTGTATTGCCAGCGCTCACGAAGAGAGAACTTAAAGTTGCCGATGAGTTTCTTGTCGAATGTCAGCGATACGTTAAAGCGATGGCGAGTGCCCCAGTATTTGGCATATTTCTTGGGATCACCCTCGTCGGCATCGCCATCAAGCACCTCGTCGTCGGTAGCATCGAAATAGCTGGTACGCTCATTGTTGTCATATAGCAACGAATAGCCGGCAGAGAGCTTGAACCATTTCACGCTGGAAGGTTTGTAGTCGACACCCAAGCCCGCACTCCAACGGTCCATCGTCTTAGTGTTGTCACGGGTACGCATCTCCCCCTCAAAGCCGATGCTCCACTGCTTGGAGAGCTTCTTCTGAGCTTCGAGCGTAAAGTCGAGGCCGAAGTCATCAGACTGCGCGATGGCCGTCAGTGGCAACGACACCATCATAATCACCAATAACCGCTTCATCTCTTTCACTTATTAAATTCTTTCAACTGATCTTTCGAGAGCTTCAACTCGTTAGCGATGTCGCCATCGACACGCTTACCACGATAGCGGATCTTCACCATCGCCATATCACGGATAAAGTCTACGGCGCCAACCTCTACCTGCACGATGTCGAGCCCAAGGCGCTTCTCAAGGTCTGCAATAAGCTCTTGCTTTTTATCTGGAGTGATGAGGTCGATCTTATCGTACTGGATAATCTTCGACGGCAGCACCTTAAGATGCCACTCGCACAGGCCAACGGCCACAAGGAAGATGAGATTGGTTACGCCCAACTCGATCATGGGCACCCCTTCGGAGATAGCATTAACGAGCGACAAGGCAATGATGACAAAGAGGTAGGTCATCTCACGGACAGGCATTGCATCTGTGCGGTATCGCATGATGGAGAATATGCCGAAGAGTCCGATACCGATACCCAACGAGGTCTTACCCTTCATCTCCTCGAGTACGAAGATCATGAAGAACACGATGAAGAAGATGGCAATCGAGATGAGCATGAACGTGAAATAGAAGTCACGCCGTTTGCTCTTCGGGTAATACAGGCGGTCGATAATGATGCCCACTACGACGATATTGATGACGAGTCGGACAAGCATCGCCGAAAAGGAGGGAGAAAACAAAAAGTCAGTCATAATGTTTCTATTCTTATTGATTACTGATTATCTTTTGGATGCTATACAAACGGGGTTTGATGCGGTTGCGACGAAGCGAGCTATTGGTAAGTGCGGAGCCTATGCAATATTTTGAGAATCCATGCGGATGGATACGCAGGTCGCAGAGCTTACCCAGAATGGGCGATGGCAGATTGCCGTCACGCTTAAGTTCGATGATGACGATGCCATCCATGCTTAGTTGCTCGCCTGTAGCTATATTATTGAAGCGCAGGTTCGTGTCGATAGTAAGACGCTCGGTCTTAGCCTTGTTCACCAAAGTGATGCGGTCGAAGCGGTTCTCTATCTGTTCGATAAGTGTTTCCGGATCATATTTCAAATAGGTCCGGAGGAAATCGTCGTAATTGACGAAAGCCTCATCTTGGCGATGAAACAGGATGTCGTGCTGCGGATGGAGGGCGTCAAAATGATCCATAGCCATGCGTTTCTTCTTCGTACGGCCATGATTGTTCTTCGTCTTTACCTCAAGGAAATTCAGTCCTGCATTGACATAAGAGCGGATACGGATCTTCTGACGGCTCAAGTGTCCCACCTGATGACGATTGTACATTGCACAGTCGGGCGTATCGAAATAGAGGGTATAATAAGGAGATATCCGCAGTCCGTCAGTCTCCTGCACGAAATAGTCTTCGGCAGCCAGTTCCAACAGTCGGCGCAACTTGGGCACCGTCGTCACAAACTTGGTGTCGATGCGGTTCATCAGTCTGATGTCCTTCATCTGATCCAGCGTGATGGGCTCATAGCGTCTTAATATCTCTGTCATATTCTATCACTTTATTCGTTTACAGTTGCAAAGTTAAGGTGTTATCCTGAGTCGAAAAAACAAATTCAGCGAACCCCGTATTTTGTTCAGCGAATATCCAATTCTACCGGACAGTGATCGCTTCCGAAGATATCATTATGAATCTTGGCATCGCCGATATGGTCACGCAGACGGTCGGAGACCACGAAGTAATCAATGCGCCAACCAGCATTCTTCTCACGGGCATTTAAACGATACGACCACCACGAATATTTAACCTCGTCAGGATACTTATAGCGGAATGTGTCTGTGAAGCCACAAGCCAGCAGGTCGCTGAATTGCGCACGTTCCTCGTCAGTGAATCCTGCGTTACGGCGGTTTGACTTTGGGTTCTTGATATCTATCTCCTCATGGGCCACGTTCAGGTCGCCACAAAGCACGACGGGCTTCTGCTTGTCGAGGCACTTGAGATAGTCTCTGAAAGCATCCTCCCACGACATGCGATATTCAAGACGCCTTAGGCCATCCTGTGAGTTGGGGGTGTAGCAGCATACAAGGTAGAAGTCGGGCATCTCGAGCGTGATGACGCGACCCTCATGGTCGTGCAAGTCGACACCAATACCGTAGATCACGCTAAGCGGCTTATGCCGGGTGAATATGGCGGTACCAGAATAGCCCTTTTTCTCGGCATAATTCCAATAGCTCTCATAACCCTCAAACTGCAAGTCGAGCTGGCCGGCCTGCATCTTCGTCTCCTGCAGGCAGAAAAAATCGGCATCCAACGAACGGAACACGTCACTGAATCCCTTACCCTCACAAGCACGCAAGCCATTCACATTCCAACTGACAAACTTCATAATATTCTTAATTTTTTGGCTGCAAAGGTATAAAAAAAGGTACACATTCCATAATAATATCAAAGAATTTTTATACCTTTGCAGCGAAATGTGACGATTTTGTAACAAAAACTATATCGCGAACCCAATGTTAAAGACGCTCGTCAGTCAGATAGGCCGATATAAGACGGCCTCCATCCTCACACCGCTGTGGACAGCGATGGAGGTGATACTCGACGTGCTGATACCTTTCGTGACGGCCTCACTCATCGACAAAGGCATCAATGCAGGCAATATGGAGAACGTGTGGCTATACGGCACCATCATGCTGGGCATGGCATTCCTCTCGCTGGCTTTCGGCATTCTCGCAGGGCGCAGCGTGGCCTACGCAGCTTCTGGCTTTGCAGCCAACCTCAGAAGGGCCATGTATCGCAACATACAGCGCTTTGCCTTCTCTGACATTGACAAATATGCCACCTCGGGACTCGTGACTCGAATGACCACAGACGTGAACAATCTGCAAAATGCCTACCAGCAGATTCTGCGCGTGACGGTGAGAGCACCGTTCCGACTCATCCTTTCGATTGTGATGTGCCTTATTATCGATGCCCGCCTCAGTTTCATCTTCATCGTGGCGATGACGGTGTTGGGATTCTCGCTGTACAACATTATCTCACGCGTAGCAAAGTTGTTCCAGCAGGTGTTCGTAAAGTACGACGAGCTGAACCAGAGCGTACAGGAGAACATACAAGCCATCCGCGTGGTAAAGGCATTTGTACGAGAGGACTACGAGAACCACAAATTTTCGAAAGCTGCCGAAGGACTTTATAAACTGTATGTACGTGCTGAGAGTCTGATGGCCCTCAACCACCCCATCATGAACCTCGTGGTCTACGGCTGTATCATCGCCCTCTCCTGGTGGGGGGCCCATTTCATCGTTGGCGGTACGCTGACCACAGGAGAACTGACATCGCTCTTCACCTACGTCATGTCGATACTTCAGTCGCTGATGATGCTCTCTATGATCTTTGTGATGCTCACACAGAGCGCCGCCAGTGCCCGCCGTGTGGCCGAGGTTATCGAGGAGAAGCCCGACATTGTGAATCCTGAGAATCCCGTCTATGAGATTGCAGACGGCAGCGTGGTCTTCCGCAACGTGCGGTTCGACTACAAATCGAGGAGTGTGGAGTGTGGAGTGTGGAGTGAGGATACTCCTGCGGCTGTATCTGCACCTGAAGGAAATCTCACTCCTCACTCCACACTCCTCACTCCTCGAAAAACATCACGGAAATCCGCTTTATATAACGTCAGCTTCAGCATAGAATCTGGCCAGACGATTGGTGTCATCGGAGGTACAGGTTCTGGCAAGTCTACGCTGGTAAATCTCATATCACGGCTCTACGATGTCTCCCAAGGAGAGGTACACGTAGGTGGCAGGAACGTGAAGGACTATGACCTCACCTCCCTACGCAATGCCGTAAGCGTGGTTCTACAGAACAACATCCTCTTCTCTGGCACCATCCTCGACAATCTGCGCTGGGGTAACCCCAACGCCACGGAAGAGCAGTGCCGCAAGGCCTGCAAACTGGCACAGGCCGACGAGTTCATCAGTCAGATGTCCGAGGGTTATCACACCCACATCGAGCAGGGTGGAACGAACGTCAGCGGCGGACAGAAGCAGCGCCTCTGTATCGCACGGGCCTTGTTGAAACAGCCAAAGGTGCTGGTGCTCGACGATTCCACCTCGGCCTGCGACACGGCGACTGATGCCAAGATACAACGCGCTTTCCGCGAAGAGTTGCCTGGCATGACAAAGATTATCATCGCCCAGCGTATCCTCAGTGTAAAATACTGCGACCGCATCCTCGTAATGGACAACGGTGTCGTCACAGGTTTCGACGCCCACGAAAACCTATTGAAGGACAACCCGCTCTATCAGGAGATTAACGCCATCCAAAGCGCTGACCAAGGTGACTTTGACAAAAAGAATTAATATGAGACAGCCAAATTTCGGAGGACCACGAGGGCCAAAGGGACAAGCAGGATTCCAGAAAGCCAGCAAGGAGCAGCGAGCCGTCATCTGGCGGCTGGCAAAGTATGTACTGAGCGACTACAAGTTCTCGATTCTCACTGTACTCGTGTGCATCGCCATCACCTCCGTCACCACCCTCGCCTCTACACTCTTCACACGTACACTCATCGACGACTATATCGTGCCATTGACGCAGGTGGCCAATCCAGAATACACCTCGCTGCTACAGACGCTCTTCAAACTCGGCCTTATACTGTTCGTAGGCGTCGTCTGCTCATACCTCTACAACCGCCTGATGATCAATGTCTCGCAGGGCACGATGCTGCGTCTGCGCCAACGTATCTTCGAACGGATGGAAAGGCTCCCCATCAGCTACTTTGACCAGCACTCACATGGCGACATGATGTCTGTCTACACCAACGATGTCGACTCGCTGCGCCAGATGATCTCCACCTCCATTTCACAGGTGTTCAACTCCATCATCACCATCTGCGTCACCTTTGCATCGATGATTGCACTCAGCATACCACTCACTGCTGTCAGCATCCTCATGGCAGTGGTTATGATGGCAGCCACCACCTGGCTCGGCAAGCGTAGTCGCGGCTACTTCCGCACCCAGCAGGAGAGTCTGGCCAGAGTGAACGGATTCATCGAGGAGATGATGACAGGACAGAAGGTGGTCAAGGTGTTTTGTCACGAGGAACAGGCTATAGAGGAGTTCGAACAGATCAACGAACAACTGCGAACCTCGGCCTACAACGCCAACAAAATCGCGAATATCGTGATGCCTGTCAACGGCAACCTCTCCAACCTTGGCTACGTACTCATCGCCGTCGTAGGTGCCACCCTCGCCCTATCGGATTTCACTCACCTCTCACCTCTTACCTCTCAACTTTCCCTCGGCACCATCGTGGCCTTCCTTACACTCAACAAGAGTTTCACCCAGCCCATCACCCATGTGTCGCAACAAGTCAACTCCGTGCTGAACGCCACAGTGGGCGCAGAACGCGTGTTCCGTCTCATGGATGCTGAGCCTGAGGCTGATGAGGGTACGATAGACTTGACAGACCCCAAAGGCGATGTAGACTTTACTGATGTAGACTTTGGCTATATACCGCAAAAACAAGTACTCTTCGATATTGATATCAACACCAATCCTGGTCAGAAGATTGCCTTCGTAGGAGGCACTGGTGCTGGCAAGACGACTATCATCAACCTCATCAACCGTTTCTACGAAATTCAAAGAGGAAAAATACTTTACGACGGCATCCCGCTGACAGACATTCGTAAAGAGTCGCTCAGAAAGTCCATGAGTATCGTGTTACAAGAGACACACCTTTTCACAGGCTCTGTCCTCGACAACATACGCTACGGACAACTCGGAGCAACAGACGACGACTGCATTAAAGCTGCACGACTGGTGGGAGCAGACGATTTCATCCGCCGATTAGCCAACGGCTACGAGACGATGCTCCGTGGCGATGGTGGCAACCTCTCGCAAGGTGAACGTCAGCTGATTGCCATCGCAAGGGCTGCAGTGAGCAACCCGCCTGTACTCATCCTCGACGAGGCCACATCGAGCATTGACACCCGTACGGAACGGCTTGTGCAGCGTGGCATGGATACGCTGATGCAGGGCCGCACTACCTTTGTCATCGCCCACCGTCTCAGCACCATCCGCAATGCTGATCAGATCATCGTCCTCGACCACGGCCGAATCATCGAGCAGGGCACACATGAACAACTGCTCGAACAACGAGGCAAGTACTATCAACTCTACACTGGCAACCAGCTGACAGCATAGAAAGGTAAAAAGTCGTTAAAAAAAGGTAAGCCGGCAGCAATTTTTCAAATTTCGCTCTTCACTCTTCACTTTATTTAGTACCTTTGCATCCGCTTTTTGATAAAGCAAGGTCCCGTAGCTTAGCTGAATAGAGCGTCAGATTCCGGTTCTGAAGGTCTTGGGTTTGAATCCCAACGGGATCACTAAATTACACAAAGGAAACCATTTCTGAAAGCAAGGTGTTTTGCAAGCACTTCACGAAACACCTCACTTTCTCAATCTGCTCAATATCTGATGCATGCAAGAAAAAGTGAGGTGATGGTATATTGATTGCAACATGCTATTTCTTGGTGGCCATGAAGCGGAAGTCGATGCCGCCGCCGAAGTCACCGATACGGTCGTCAGACATCGCCATCATCTGGAACTTCTTGCCGTCCTTCTCCACCACATAGCCGCGGACCTTGTCGGCCTTCAACTGCTCAGCCGTCATCTCCTTGCCGCTGAAAGTGTGATAGCATTTGATGCCCTTGGCTGCAAACAAATCAGCCAACTTGTCGTGGATGGCATCCATATCGCCCTCAGCCAACTGGTGGTCGCCGTAGAAGCCCACGCCGATGCTACCGCCCATTGTACCGCTCGACATCTTCACGACCCTTACGTTGGGGATGCCTGCCAGGTCTTCAGCCTTGATGCCGAGCGCCTCGAGCGAGCCCTCATACTCTGGTACATTCTTGATGCGGAAGAGCGACACGGCGAAGTTATAGACGATGAAGTACTGCTCGTCGCGCTCCGTGACCTCAAAGGCGGGGTTAGGTTCATCTTCAGGATAATATTCGAAGTCCATGTCGTGCTCGAAGTCGTAGGCGACTCTCAGACCCATATCCTTGCCCTGCTCAGGCTGATAGACAATGGCATCGAGGTCGCCGCGGCCTGCGTTGAAACGCTCCTTGGTGTACTTCGGGATGCGGAAGCCCTTCTCCTCGAGTTTCTTCACCCAGGCCTGCAGTTCTTCCTTGGTCACGCCTTTATAATCGACGCGATACTGATACGACTCGTCCTCACCCGAGAGTTCGGTAAAGACGATTTTCCCCTTCGTCTCGATTTCGGGGATGCCGTACTTGTCGTAGATGGCTGCGGGCCACTGGCCGTCGGCGAGGCCTCCCGCATTGCTACTTGATTCACTACCTCCAGAGGCCGAGTCTCCACTCTTTCCGCCGCCGCAGGCTGTCAAAGCCAGAGCCGCGATGCACATCAGTGCCAGACAGATTTTCTTCATACCTTATTATATTATTTCTTGATAAATTGGCTTCGCCGATTCATTACGGCGCTCGGCATAGCCCGAAAGCGAGCTTTCGGGACTCTGCACTCACTTCTTAATGAATTCTACGCGGCGGTTCTTGGCACGTCCGGCGTCGGTGGCGTTGTCGGCCACGGGTTCGTGTGAGCCCTTACCTACGGCACGCATATTGAACGGATCGCAGCCTAAGCCCTCGAGTGCCTTGACTACAGCCTCGGCACGCTGCTGAGAGAGGGGATCGTTGATGGCATCAGAGCCCTGATTGTCCGTATGGCCCTGCACCTCGAAGCGAGCCGTCGGGTTTTTCTTCATATACTCCGCCACCTTCTGAATCTCCTCCATCGACTCAGGCTTCAGCGTCGCCTTGCCCGTCTCGAAGAGGATGTTGTTGGTCACGAACTTGCCCGTCTCGGCGATGGCCTTCTCGACGGCAGCGACCTTAGCGTCGATGTCTGTGGCATTGCGCTCATAGAGTTCAACGGCGCCCTTGGCAATCACCACATTTTTCATATAGGTGTGCTTGCTGCCGCCATTGGAGAACCACGTCACCCATCCTGCACCCGGCTTGGCATTCGGCACATTGATGACGCGACGGCCATCGACATAAAACTTGATGGCGCGCTTGTTGAACGACAGGGCATAGTGGTGCCAGCGGGCATCGTTAAAGGGCCCTGCATTAGAACTTGCATGTCCTTCCTTATTCGTGAAAGAAGGCTCAGAGGTCAGACAATAACTACAGTCGAATGTGTGCTTATCCCATGACAACGAATAAGTAATTGTAAACAACTCATTATCTCTCGGCTCGGTCTCATGCATGATGTCAAACTCTACAGAGGAAGCCCCATTCTTCTCTCTGTCATCATAAAGCATATCGTACTCGATGGTGAACACGTCGCCCAGATAGTTCTTGATGCCGCCCTTGACGAGGGGCGAGATCCAACTGTCGTGTTTGTCCATCTCTATACACTTCACGCCATTGATGACAGCCACCTCGGCATTGCCTCTGACGAGATCCCACTTGGAGGGGAACTCACCTACCTGCTCACCAGCCAAGTCATCCTCAAACATCACCACAGAACCGCGCACAAAGTCGCTTTTCACGTTCTTCGTGTCGTTCTGAACATCATCCCCCACCTCGGCATCCTCGTAGTTGGCATCGTCGGAATCTTTCGACTTCTTGCCTTTCTTGGACTTCTTGCCGTCGAGGACATCGTCCATGGCATCGTCAGTCTCACGGTCTACCTTGTTCTCCACCTTACGGGTCACAGCATTCTCAGCGGCATTGATGGCCCTGTCCTTCAGGCGCTTCAGGAAGCCCTGGGCATCAGCACCCGTGCAAATTGTGAACAACATCGCAATAGCCAATAGAAATCTTTTTGTACTCATCTTTTAATAGTTACTGTTATAGTTTTACAAATATTTTGCCCAAAGTTAAGCAATTTACTTGGAACCATTACCACCCAAATGGGTGGAATTACGCTAAAGGACCGAAAATTCCACCCATTTGGGTGGTGATATATGAGAATAAATGCCTAACTTTGTAGCCAAACAGAACGAAATGGCGAACACCAACACACTCACAATATTGCTGTCGGCTCTGCTCTTCATGCAGAGCCAGGCAGCAGATGCCTATACCGACCATCGCCATGCGAAGGTGGACTCCGCCGAACAGGTACTCCGACAGCGGAAAGACCTGACTGACAAAGAACGCATGGACTGCTACTACACCATTGTGCGCGGTACACTCGGCAAGGACACGGAGAAGCACGAACGCTACTGCCGCGAGATGCTGGCGCTGACCTACAGGATGAACGCCCTGAACATGCGGGAGAACGCCCTCTACCAACTCGGGCTGCAGTACTACGGCAAGGAGGACTATGAGCCTGCCGAGCGCTACTTCCTCTGGGCACTCGCCGTCACCGACTCCATGCACGGCGACAAGCGCTATGCGGAGAGCACCATCGACGACAACCTCTCACAACTCTACGGTGCCCTCGGCAACCTGTACAACATACAGGACAAGGCCCTGCTGGCCATCGAATACTATCAGAAGGCACTCCCCATCTTCGAGAAATACGACTGGAAGGAGTCGCAGACCATCCTCCACCACAACGTGGCCGAACTATGGCTCACGATGGGTAACAGCGAGAAGGCCGAGCACGAATACCTGCGGGCCATCGAGACGGGTACGGCCTCAGGCGATTCACTCATGATGGCCCTGCCCCGCAAAGGTTTAAGCAAGGTCTATCTGGACAAGGAAGACTACAACCGCCTAAGCGACGTGCTGCTGCCTGCCTACCACTACTACCACGCCCACAGCGACGAAGAGCATAACGACTATGCAGAGATTCTCGCCTCGATGGCAAAGATGCATCTGATGAAAGGGCATGAAGACCTCGCAAAGGCCAAGGCCTACGTCCAGGAAGCACTGTCGTACGACAATGGCGAACTGATGTTCGAGACCAGGGCCGATGTCCATGCTGCTGCCGCCATGGTCGCCATGAGGGAGCACAACTGGCAGCAGGCCCTTCACCACGCCCGGCAGTCCGTTCACGAGAGCGACGACGAGGCGACCTACAGCGATGTGAGTTGTTATGAACTGCTGGCACAGATCCACATGGAACTGGGCGACAAGGAGAAAGCCGTCCTATATATAAATAAGGTACGAGAGATGATGGAACGCTTTGCCACCGAGCACTATCAGAGCGGACTCTCGCAGATGGAAGTGCTCTACGAGACCAAGCAGAAGCAGGAGGCCATCGAACAGTTGACCCGCGAGAAGCAGTGGTACTTCTGGGGCGGCACGCTCCTCGCTGTCCTGCTGCTACTGATGGCACTGATTTTCTTCCTGCTCTTGCGCAGCGTCAGGCTGACAAGGAAAGGAGCCCTCATCAAGGCCAAACTCGACGGTGAGGTGGCTGAGCGCAGCCGCATCTCCAAGGACTTGCACGACGGGCTGGGCGGCATGCTCACCCTATTGAAGCTGAAGACGGAAGGCGGCGCACCAAAGGCGGAGGTACTGCAACAGATTGACGAGACAGCCACCGAATTGCGCCATATCGCCCATCACCTCATGCCAGAGCAACTGCTGAAAAACGGTCTTGCCACTGCCCTCCAGGACCTGGCTATCAGCATCCCGAATGCGAAGTTCACACACTTTGGCGACGACCGCCGGCTGAATCAGGACATAGAGGTGGTGCTATACCGCTGCGCCTACGAACTGGTCAACAATGCCATCAAGCACGCCAAAGCCAGTCACATAGACCTCCAACTGATGCAGGAGAACCATCAAGTCACCCTCACAGTCAGCGATGACGGAAATGGGATGAAGAATGAAGAATCGGCCAAGACTGAGGAAACAGGCATGGGTCTTCAGAGTATTCGGGAGCGTATCAGCCACTATCGGGGAACGATGAACATCATCGACAAGGAAGGACAAGGAACAGAAATCAACATCATACTGCCAGCATGAAGCAATACCGCATAGACGTCAACATCGTCGACGACCACATCATGGTGTGCCAAGGCCTCGCCGACGCCATCAACCGCAGCGACAACATCCGCGTCAGCCGGACGTTCAACACGATTGAAGCCTGTCGCCAGACACTTCAGGAACGGCGCCCCGACGTGCTGCTGCTCGACATCTCGATGCCTGTAGGCGACGGCATTGATTTCTGTAAGGAGGTCATCGCGGCTTATCCGAAGATGAAGGTCATCGCCGTCACCATCCATGATGAATACTCGGTCATCCAGCGCATGCTTGACACTGGGGTACACGGCTACGTGCTGAAATATTCTTCTGTGGAGCAACTCACAGAGGCCATCATCCGCGTATGGCAGGGAGAACGCTATGTCTGTCCAGAGGCACAGACCATCATCAGCCAGTCCCAGCAACGGGTGGTTGCCCTCACAGACGTCGAGCGTAACATCCTCCGCCTTATCTGCGACGGCCTGCCCAATCCACAGATTGCCGACCGTCTCAGCCTCAGCACGGAGACCGTCAACTGGTACCGTAAAAGACTGCTGGCCAAATTCGGTGTCAAGAACACCGTGAATTTGGTCAGCTTAGTCCTGAAAGAGAAAATCCTCTGATTACTTGTCGTAGCACTCAAAGATGCTGTCTACGGTCTTCGCAGACATCTTCTTGGTGATGAGGCTGACAAGACATACCACGGGGAAGCCTCCAACCATCGCGATGGCACCGCAGTTGATGGGATTGATGGGATTACCCAGCAGCATATTGACCACCGTCAGTCCCACACCCCAGACAAAGCAGGCCCAGACAGCGGTTGTGGTGACGCCACGCCAATAGAGACCCAGCATGAACGGAGCGAGGAAGGCACCGGCCAGCGCACCCCACGAGATGCCCATCAACTGAGCGATGAACGTCGGTGGATTGAGGGCGATGAGCAGCGAGATGGCGATGAAGAACATAATCAGCACACGCATCACCACCACCTTACGGCGCTCTATCTTCTCTGCGACTATATCATCGATGCTTCCTTCTTCGACCTCACCTGGCAGTGCCTTCTTATCGCGATAAATCAGGTCGAGGGTCATCGTAGAACTGGATGTCAGCACCAGCGAGGCCAGTGTCGACATCGAGGCCGAGAGCACCAGCAGCACCACGAGGGCTATCAGCACATCGGGCAGGGTGACGAGCATGGCAGGCACGATGGAGTCGAAGGCAATCTTACCATTGACAATGACAGGGTCGTAGAGTCGTCCAAAACCGCCGAGGAAGTAACAGCCACCGGCCACGATAAAGGCGAAGATTGTAGAGATGATGGTGCCACGCTTGATAGCACTCTCGTCAGTAATAGAATAGAACTTTCCCACCATCTGGGGCAGTCCCATCGTACCCAGCGACGTCAGCACCACCACACCTAACAGTCCCCAAGGGTCAGGACCGAACCAGGAGGCGAAGCCGCCATTCACAGCGGGATCAGCATCCGAAGGCAACAGGGCGAGTTTGTCGACAGCCGCGGCGAGACCACCCTGTGCGTTGAGCACAGCCACGATGATCGCCACGATACCGAAGAGCATGATGATACCTTGAATGAAGTCGTTCATCGCCGTCGCCTTGTAGCCTCCAAGGATGACATATACCGCCGTCAGGATAGCCATGATAACCACACAATACTCATACGGGATGCCGAAGCCCATCTCGAAAAGCGTTGAGATACCTTTATAGACACCAGCCGTATAGGGAATCAAGAACACGAAAGCGATGATTGAGGCAGCCACCCGCAAGCCCTGGTCAGCGAAACGGGTACCAAAGAAGTCTGGCATCGTACGGCTCTCGATATGCTGAGTCATCAACTTCGTACGGCGACCCAGCAGCACCCAGGCCAGCCACGAGCCTATCACGGCATTGCCCACACCGATCCAGGTAGACGACAGGCCATACTTCCAACCGAACTGTCCTGCATAGCCTACAAAGACCACTGCCGAGAAATAAGAGGTGCCAAAGGCAAAAGCCGTCAGCCACGGCCCTACGGCACGTCCACCCAACACAAATCCGTCAACACTGCTGGCCTGCTTGCGGGTATAGAGTCCCACGCCAATCATCACGGCCAGGAAAACAATTGTCAGTAATACTTTTATGATCATACTTCTTTCTTTTTTGTTTATGGTTTATAGTTTATAGTTTATAGATGATAACCTGGCAAAGCCACTCGAATAGATCAGCCTATAGAAGAACAGATCAGCCTGTAGAAGTAATCAACTATAAACTATAAACTATAAACATTAAACTATAAACATTAAACTATAAACATTAAACTATAAACATTAAACCAAAAACAACTAAAACGCCACCTGCATCTGTGCCTGGACCCAATTGTAGTCCTTACTGCTGATATTCTCGCCACAGAGACAACGGGTGTACTGTAACTGCATACGGCATTTCTTATAGAACCAATACTGGATGCCGATGGTGAGGTTCGTCTGATCCCAGCCGTCCACCTTCGTATTACGGTCGAAGGTCTCGCCGGAGGCTACGATGTCGAGGGCATCGACAACGGGGATGCTGGTGGTGACATAGCCGCCCATGCTGCCCACCTCACCGTCCTTGCCACCGAGCCACTCGGCACGGATGCTGGCAGGACGGGCTTCCTTGTACTTGGCAGGCGAGTAGGCCACCGTCTTATATTCGGCACCCACCGAGTAACGATTTCGTTTATAGTTGTCGCCTACCTGGATATCCGGATTCCACGCTGCCGTACCTACCGCACAGCCTGTACCAAGATAGCCTGAAGCCACGACACGGAAGCCGTCAAAAGGACGGACTTCGAGTTTGGCAATGAAGTCCTTCTGGTTATTCTGGTCTTTACGGTTGATACCCTGGCCACTCATCAGTGCAAGGTTATAGCGGATGGCGCCCTTGGCCAGTTCACCATAGACCTCCAGTCCCATGTCACGGCCATAGTTCACGCCGTTCAAGGGGTCGGGGCCTTCACCGGCCAGATAGAGTACGGCCTGGGAATAGACGTCGATGAGTTCGAGTTGCGTTGGCGACAGAGGATTCTCCATCGTATAGGAATGCTTGAATTGTCCTAAGCGGACTGTCAGCGCGTTGTTCTTGGTGATGCGATAGTCAGTGTAAAACTCTTGTACGACACTGGAGAAATCGTGCATGAACATAAATGACCATCGGTCTGTGATGCGTGCCTTGGCCCATAGCAGCGTTCGTTTAAGGTTATAGGCGTTGGTGGGTTTGCCGTTCGCGTCCTGATAGGACCACCCTCCCTGGGCATAGCCGTTAAGCGTGATACGACTCGTGAAATCTTTCAGCCAGTCAGGTTCCGACTTCTTCTCCGTTTGTTGGCTTTGCCCCATGGCAGCCACACTACTGAACACTGCCAGCATCACCGCCAGTGTTCTCACTTTGCAAGTTTTCTTTTTCATTTCGTCATCTTGTTAAGAATTAAATAGTTCTTGCGGGTGCAAAAGTACAACATTTCGCACAAACAAACGAATAAAAAGAAAGAAAAATACGCAAAACGGCATCAAAAAGCAAGCGAACGGCACTATTTTACGACAGAAAGTTTCCCGTCATGAATATAAATGCCTTTCCGCGAAGGTCTTGCGATACGCTGTCCCTGAAGGGTATACCAGTCTTTCCCAACCGTCTCACGCACGATGGGACGAATGGCCGTCCAGCCATCACCTCTAACGGGAATCGTGGTATTGAGATCGTCAACAAGGCTCTCTCTGTCCGGGTCACCATAATTGCTCCTGTCTTCCAGCATGCTGTACACCATGGCAGACAGATCATCGAAGGTGGCGTCGTATGCATCGAGGTAATCTTTAAGTTGACGATCTGCCTTCATCCTTGGAATATTCTCCTCGTACATCGCCAGGAACTCCTTCTGACGAGGGTGCTCTGGCTCATTACCTACCACATGGATTTTGAATATTTCGGCAAAAAGATTTGAGATGTCCTCGTCATAAGTGATGTTCTTTACCAGGTTCACCAATCCCTGCCTCATCCGTTTCTCTGCCATATCATCAAAATCTTCCACATCAGGCAGTTCTGAGACATAACGCGTCTCGATACGCATGGTTGCATCATCATCGTTGAGTGTCAGCAGGCGATAGGGATTGGGATAGGCTGCACAAGATGATGTGCTGATATCGAAGACAGTTCGCGACAAATCATTATTAGAATCCTTTGCTATGTCAGAAACATGAACATGTCCTGAAAATGATATACTTACACCTGCATCTACTAGCCGTCTACTAATACTTTTATAGTTATAATAAGTATAATGATCAATACCATCAGCCAATCCCAACTTCACGGCATAGGTAGAACTGAACTTATCTGCATTCGTCACATGCGGGAACAGAGCGTGATGCATCATTATGAACACTTTCTTACCTGCTTTTGAGGCTGCCTCTGCACGCTCTCTGACCCATTCATAGGTGGTATGAGAGATGACACCATTCAAAGGGTCATCATCGTGACCCGTGTCAATACCTATAAGCATCAGACCATCAACAGGTTCACAGCACCAGGTGAGTGTCGTTGGTTCGCGTTCCACATCCTCACCATAGCCGAAATCACGATAGAGTTCCGCAAACTGGCTGGTATTAATGGTATCAGCCTCGTAAATCGTCTCTCCATCGAAATAGAGAGCATTAGGGGTACCCATGTCATGGTTGCCAGGGACGACGAAAGGTCTGATACCCGCTGCCTTCAGTTCATACAATTTCCTGACGACATACTGATGGCTGAGCCACTCACCATCTTTGGTGAGATCACCTGATATGAGAAAGAGATCAGGCTTTTCGCGCAGGGCGATGGCAATGACCTCATCGAAAATAGCACTACTGTAGTCGTTGAGCTTACGATCATAGTAGACGGCTTCATTCCAGGCCTCACCCTCGCTGATAAGGAGTCCTGGGTCCATCACGTGTGGGTCTGATATCAGCATGATACGCGTCTTTGCCGAAACATCTGACAAGGAAAGGCTTATAGCCAGCAGCAATAACAGACCCTTGGTCAACCATGACTTATTTTTAACTGATATCCTGATCTTCATTTTTACACCTTATTTAATTGTTTTGGCAGCGATCTTCTTCGCCCTTGCTTCTGAGGCATCCGACAGCTTTCCTTTCAGATAGTTCTCGATGACAAGCCCTGCCATCGGCACGGCCAGGTCTGCCCCAAAGCCCCCATGCTCGACATAGACACAGATGGCAATCTTCGGGTTGTTTATCGGAGCAAACCCGATAAAGGCAGAGTGGTCTTCGCCTGGATTCTCGATGGTTCCCGTCTTGCCGCAGATGGGATAGCTGGCCTTCATGGCTGTGGCCGTACCATGTTCGACAGCCAGGCGCATTCCCTCCACGACAGGCCCATAGGCTTCGGCCTTAACCTTTGTCTGCCGTCGGGTCAGATACCTTTTATTGGTCGTCTTTTTATGGATATGAGGCACGAAGTACCAGCCGCGATTGGCAATGGTGACGGCAAGGTTGCAGAGTTGAAGCGGGGTACAGGTCACATCACCCTGTCCCATGCCTGCCCACCAGATCGTCTTTCCGTCCCAGCCGTCCTTATAGCGACGGTTCAGGTAGTCAGCGCCGGCTAAAAGCCCTCCTTGCTCACCATCAATATCAATATGCATTGGTCCGCCAAGCCCCATAGACTGCATATAGGAACGCCATGTGGTGATAGCCTCGTCACGGCTCTCATACATGAAGTCGTCATTAATCATCGAGGCAAATGTCATTAGGAACCAGGTATTACACGACTGTGCCAGTGCTTCTTTCAAAGCCAAAGGCGAACGGTGCTTATGACACCCCACCTTGATATTGCCATCCGTGATGCCTTCATGACAGTCCACCTTCGTATCCTCTGTGATAACGCCCTCCGAGAGCAGCGTCAGCGCCTGGGCTGTCTTAAATGTCGACCCTGGAGCCATGGGCTTGCCTATGGCCTGACGCACGTCACTGCCATGCGAAGTGTTGGTTGCCAGACAAAGAATCTCGCCATTCACAGGATTGATGGCCACGACACTGCCTGTCTTCCCTTTCAGCAACCGTTCCCCTAACTGCTGTAACAAGGGGCGTATGGTCAGCGGGCCATCAGTAGGCAAGTTCTGTCCAGTAGCAGACAGACAGACTGTCATACAGAGCGTAAAAAGTAGTTTTCTTGAGTACATCTGTTATTCTGAAGTATCACTTTATTTCCTGTTATCACCGTGCAAAAGTACGACTTTTTCTGAAATAATGCAAAGATTCATTGTATTTATTTGTTTAATTGGCACTTTTAAACTACCTTTGCAGTCGCACATGATTACTTTTACAAGATGAAACTACAGAAAATACTCCTCGTGCTGACGCTGATGCTAAGCACCACCGTCGGCGCACAGAATGCCGAGAAACTGTACAAAGACGGCAAAGCCCTCTACGATGCCGAAAAGTACACCGAGGCTGTTCCCAAATTAAAAGCAGCCGCAGAAAAAGGTCACAAGAAGGCGCAATACCGGCTGGGACGCTGTTACGAGAAAGGCCGGGGTGTCAAGGAGAGCGACGCCATTGCCTTCCAGTGGTACAGCAAGTCGGCCGCCCAGGATTATGCCAAGGCACAGTTCCAATTGGGTCAATGCTATAAAGACGGCAAAGGTGTAGAGAAGAATCCCCAGAAAGCCTTCAACTATTTCACCAAGGCCGCCAAGCAAGACAACGGAGATGCCCAACTGGCACTCGGCAAGTGCTATCTGAAAGGCAGAGGAACGGCCGTCGACAAGGCGAAAGCGAAAACCTGGCTGACGAGAGCCGTCAAGAACGAGAAAGATGGTGATGACATCCTGGACAAACTCCGCAAGAAAGCCTCTGCAGGCGATAACGATGCCAAGGAGATTCTGGCACTGACAGGGAAAAACAAATAAGAACAAATCAAAAGCATACAATGAGAAGACTATTTCTAATAAGCATCTGCGCGATGCTGTCGATGGCTGCAACGGCACAGTCAAAGGTGTATTTCACCAAGGAGATCACCCCCGAATCTCTGGTAAAGATCTATCAGGCCCTGGGCGTAGAGGCCCAAGGCCGTGTCTGCGTCAAGATATCCACAGGCGAAGGTGGCAACACCCACTACCTGAAGCCGACGCTGATCCGGAATCTCGTAGAGAAGGTCAACGGCACCATCGTGGAGTGCTGCACGGCCTATGGCGGCACGCGTCAGGATCCGAAGAAGCACTGGGAAACGATCCATGAACACGGCTTCGACAGCATCTTTGCCGTCGACATCATGGATGAGTTCGGCGACATCCGCATCCCCATCAAGGACCAGAAGCACCTGAAGTACGACATCGTGGGCGAGCATCTGGCCAACTACGACTTCATGATCAACCTCGCGCACTTCAAGGGCCATGCCATGGGTGGTTTCGGAGGCGTGTTGAAGAATGCCTCCATCGGTGTGGCCTCAACGGCAGGCAAGTGCTACATCCACTCGGCTGGCAAGAGCACCGACCCCAGGACCGCCTGGAACCCGGGCATCCTCGCCGCAGGCGACACACAGGACGACTTCCTTGAGTCGATGGCTGCTGCCGCACAGGCCGTACACAACTACTTCAACGGACGCATCTTATATATTAATGTGATGAACAACATGTCGGTAGACTGCGATTGCGACGGCCACCCCGCCAAGCCAGAACTGCAGGATATGGGCATCATGGCCTCGCTCGACCCCGTGGCCGTCGATCAGGCCTGTCTCGACAAGGTGTTCAACTACCAGGGCAAGCCCGGTGACGACAACAAGCCCCTCATCAAGCGCATCAACCGCCAGCACGGCACTTATATCACCGACTATGCCGAGAAGATCGGCTTCGGATCGAAGCAGTACGAACTGATTGACCTGGACAAATAAGACTATCCACCGCAAAGTATATAATTCACTTCTGCTTTTCCTTTCAGCCAAGGCGTAATTGGCTGTATGCCAAATGGTTCGACTGAAGGGGAGTGGACGGAACAATAAAGCATCTTGAGGTATCCTTGAGATGCTTTTTTCATTGCATATTCGTTTCAATACGGTAAAAAGAGCGTAGGCTTTTGGTTACGGAGGCCAGGCCCGTCGCCAACAGATGGTGCCTGAATTGCCAACAAATGATGCACTGAATGGGGTATTTAAGATAGCCTGTCCATTGTTTGACCTTAGTCAAACAATCGTTTGACAACCGTCAAACAAACGTTTGACCAAGGTCAAACGACAAAGAACAGAGTGTAAAGACCTGTTTAAGCTGTAGAATAGGAAGGCAATACTTAGCGGTTTCGCCGGCGATGGGGAAAAGCAATATCCCTTCAGCCGAAATTGCTCATTATGAAATGGTTGCGCCTCGGCTGAAAGGAGTTTTGTTCATTTGTTATCGCCCTTACGTTACGAAGCCACGTCCTGCCAAGATTAGGAAAACACCACAGTAACAATCCCCCTTCCTTCCAACTATGCAGGAAACGTGTGAGGCGATAGGGTGAAGGCTGACAGGCTGGACCCCATGTGTAGTTTCGGACATCAGATAATCACCGAATTGTTTGCCAGTTCAGGGATTATTTCGTACCTTTGCACGAAAAAACAGGAATATGATAGTCTGCATCGCAGAGAAACCGAGCGTGGCTCGGGATATAGCACGCATCCTGGGAGCGAACAGTTCCCACGACGGGTATATGGAGGGCAACGGCTACCAGGTGACGTGGACCTTCGGACACCTGTGTACGCTGAAGGAGCCGGGCGACTACACCCCGGCCTGGAAGCCCTGGGCGCTGACGCAGTTGCCGATGGTGCCCCAGCGCTTCGGCATCAAGCTGATACCCGACCGCGGCATCGAGAAGCAGTTTGCCATCATCGAGAAGCTGATGCAGGCAGCCGACGGCATCGTGAACTGCGGCGACGCCGGACAGGAGGGAGAGCTCATCCAGCGCTGGGTGATGCAGAAGGCCCAGGCCAAGTGCCCCGTGAAGCGCCTCTGGATCTCGTCGATGACCGACGAGGCCATCCGCGAGGGCTTTGCCAACCTGAAGGACCAGGGCGACTATCAGCCGCTCTACCTCGCTGGCCTCAGCCGCGCCATCGGCGACTGGCTCCTCGGCATGAACGCCACCCGACTCTATACACTGAAGTACGGGCAGAACCGTCAGGTGCTCTCCATCGGCCGTGTGCAGACCCCTACCCTCGCCCTCATCGTGAACCGCCAGAAGGAGATCGAGCACTTCAAGCCCGAGCCCTACTGGGTGCTGGCAACGGTGTATCGCGATACCACCTTTACGGCAACTAAAGGAAAGTTCACCTCGAAGGAGGAAGGCGAGCAGGCCTTCGCCACCATCGAGGGCAAGCCCTTCACCGTGACGAAGGTGGAGAAGAAGGAGGGCAAGGAACAGCCCCCACAGCTCTACGACCTCACCTCGCTGCAGGTGGACTGCAACCGCAAGTTCGGCTACTCGGCAGAGATGACACTCAACCTCATCCAGGCCCTCTATGAAAGGAAATACACCACCTATCCCCGTGTGGACACCCAGTATCTCTCAGACGACATCTACCCCAAGTGCCCCCAGACACTCAATGGGCTCTATCAGGTAAAATTCGCCGGCATAAGTCCATACGCCGAGTTTATCAAGCCCATCGGCGGGAAGACACTGAAGAAGTCAAAGCGCGTATTTGACACCTCGAAGGTGACCGACCACCACGCCATCATCCCCACAGGCGTCATTCCCCAGAACCTCAGCGACGCCGAGCGCCACGTCTTCGACCTGGTGGCACGACGATTCATCGGCGTGTTCCTGCCCGACTGCAAGTTCTCCACGACGACCGTGCTGGGCGAAGTGGCTGGAGAGGCCGAGACCATCGAGTTCAAGGTGACGGGCAAGGAGATTCTCGACCCCGGCTGGCGCGTGGTCAGAGGAAAGGCCGAAGCGAAGAGCGAGAACGAGGAGGGAGAGAAGAAAGACGATGACGAGGAGCGCACGCTGCCCACCTTCGTCAAAGGCGAGAGCGGCGACCACAAGCCGACACTCACCGAGAAATGGACCACGCCCCCACCTTATTATAATGAGGCCTCGCTGCTGAGGGCGATGGAGACGGCAGGCAAGTTCGTGGAGGACGAGACGCTGCGCGCCGCCATGAAGGAGAACGGCATCGGCCGCCCGTCGTCGAGAGCCGGCATCATCGAGACCCTCTTCAAGCGCCACTATATCAAGCGCGACCGCAAACGCCTTATCGCCACCCCGACAGGTATCGAACTGATCGACCTGATACGGGAGGAACTGTTGAAGAGTTGTGAACTGACAGGCATCTGGGAAAAGAAGTTGCGCGACATCGAGCATCAGAAGTACGATGCCCAGCAGTTCATCGAAGAACTGAAGCAGCAGGTGGCAGAGATTGTACAGGAGGTGATGAGCGACACTTCCAACCGTCGTATCACCGTACTGACGGATGCTGAACTCAAGAAAGTGAAGTCACCCAAGGCCGAGTCACCCTCTAACAAGGAAGCTAAGCCCAAAACGACGAGAAAGAATAAGTCTGAGATGCCCAAGGAGGGCGATGTCTGCCCCCTCTGCGGACAGGGCCATATCATCAAGGGCAAGACGGCCTATGGCTGTTCCCGTTGGAAGGAAGGCTGTACTTATCGGATACCCTTCGACACGAAATGATGATAGAGGCAGGCAATAAAATGTCTGTCTCTCCGTTTTAATAATATATGCGAAAATATCTCATCTTTATATGGAGTGCTTTCAGTGCCTTACTGCTTGTCAGTTGCGGGGGGGCTGACCAGGCGATGAAGAAGGGCGACAAGTTCTATGCCGTCGGCGAATACTTCGACGCTGCCACGCAATACCGGAAGGCCTATACCCATACTTCTAACAAGGAACGGAAGCAGAAAGGCCAGCGGGCTATGAAGGTGGCAGACTGCTACCGCCGCATCCACTTCACCACCAAAGCCATCACGGCCTATCAGAACGTAGTGCGCTACAAGCAGGCAGACTCGCTGACACATTTCTATCTGGGACAGTTGCACATGAGAAACGGCAACTACAAAGAGGCCGGCAAGCACTTCCAAATGGCGATTGACAGTCTACAGCCGACGGAAGACAAGAACCACCTGATTCTGGCCAAGAACGGGCTGAAGGCTGCCCGGCAGGCATCGGACTGGAAGAAGGCAGGCTCTGCCTATACCATCAAACGGATGGACCTGTTCAACTCCCGCCGCGCCGAATACTCGCCGATGCTCGGCGGCGACGAGGACAACCAACTCTACTTCACCTCTACCCGCAACCAGGCTCAGGGCGATGAGTACAGCGGCATCACCGGTGCCAAGAATGCCGACATCTTCCTCTCGCAGAAAGACGACAAGGGGAAATGGAGCAAGCCACAGACCATCGACTCAGAACTGAACTCCACGATGGACGAGGGCGCCTGCTGCTTCTCGCCCGACGGCAGGAGCATGTACCTGACCCTCTGCAAGACCGACCCCAACTATCCGCGCTATGCCACCATCGCCGTGTCGAGCCGTAGCGATGCCTCGTGGAGCAAGCCCACGGAACTGTCTATCTCAAAAGACACGCTCTCCAGTTTCGCCCATCCCGCCGTATCCCCTGACGGCGAATGGCTGTACTTCGTCAGCGACATGCCCGGCGGTCTGGGAGGATTCGACATCTGGCGCTGCCGCCTCATCGGCAGCAATGAGACGGGCAGTGTAGAGAACCTCGGTGAGCCCGTCAACACCCCTGGCGACGAGATGTTCCCCGCCTTCCGTCCCAACGGCGACTTCTATTTCTCCTCCGACGGCCATCCCGGCCTCGGCGGCCTCGACATCTTCATCTACAAAGACGGGAAGGTCGAGAATCTCGGATTCCCCATGAACTCCCAGGGCGACGACTTCGGCATGACCTTCGAGGGAATGCGTAATGTAGGGTACTTCTGCTCCAATCGCGGAGACACCAGGGGCTACGACCACATCTATAGTTTCTTCAACCCCGAGATCGTGCAGACCGTGAAGGGCTGGGTGTACGAACAGGACGGCTACGAACTGCCTGCGGCACAGGTATATATGGTTGGCAACGACGGCACGAACCTGAAACTGAGTGTCCGCGGCGATGGCTCCTTCACCCAGGAGATCAAGCCCGGCGTCGACTATGTATTCCTCGGCACCTGCAAGGGATTCCTCAATCATCAGGAGCAGTTGTGCGTGGAACCTGTGACCGCCTCTGAGGAGTACGTGCTGCAGTTCCCCTTAGCCAACATCTCGGCACCCGTGCTGATCGAGAACATCTTCTACGACTTCGACAAGGCGACCCTGCGACCGGAGTCTACTGCAGCCCTCGATGAACTGGTCAGGCTACTCAACGAGAACCCCAACATCACCATCGAACTCTCTGCCCATACCGACTATAAAGGCTCTGACGAATACAACGAAGGCCTCTCGCAGCGGCGTGCGGAGAGCGTGGTGAACTACCTGATAGACCACGGCATCGCCTCGGACCGTCTCACGCCGAAAGGCTACGGCGAGGGGAAGCCCAAGACCATCAAAAGGAAAGTGGCAGAAAGATACCCGTTCCTCAAGGAGGGTGACGTGCTGACAGAGGCATTCATCAACAACCTCTCCGAGGAACAGCAGGAGCAGTGCAACCAGTTAAACCGTCGCACCGAGTTTATAGTGTTGCGGACAACTTACGGGCTGTTTGATAAGGCAGGTAGACTAATACAAAGCCCACAACCAAAAGAATCATCCAAGGATTCAGATAACGACCAAAATACCAACAACATAGATTTGTTTTAATTATTTAACCAAACTTTTTGGGATAAAACATATAAATGTACTCATTTTGCATTTGAATCACTTATAGATGTTACTGGAATTCCGTAGAGAATGAGGATTTGACAACAATTATTGTTTAATCCTCATTTTTCTTGTGATTTCGGTTGCTATTTTTGGCGAATCCAGATTTATTGATTATCTTTGCATCGACAATCAGAATAAAACATCTATGGGTTTCTTAGACTTTCTCGACAATAATAATCATGTCCAGGCAAAGATTGATGGCAGCAGACTGTTAGACCGTAACAACCACGTTATCGGTAAGATTATCTGGTCTGGTGATGTCCAGGATGCAAACAACCACACTCTTGGTCATATCAGCAACAGCGGTGACGTGAGAAACCGCTGGTACAGCAAGCTGGGGTCAGTTTTTAGCAATGGCGAAGTACGTGACTCCAACGGTCATCTGCTAGGTTCAGTGGAATCCTGGGGGACTGTGAAGGACAGGAACGGGCATGTCCTAGGACACGCCAAAGGGGTTGAACAGGGTGTATGCTGCAGTGTTTTTCTTTTTTGAATTCTAAAAGAAGTTGGTAATATGGACGAAAAGGAAGGTAAGATATTTGTAAACAGGGCATTGAGGATGCCACATACGGCAAATCTGACAATGACAGTTTTAGAGCAGCGTATGAGGAAGAACAGGCTGCCTATGACGATTTTATAGCATCAATAGTAATTATGTATGACAAAGAAACATAATGTATCTGGTATAATAAGTGATAAACTGTATTGCACCATTAAAGATGCAATAGAACGTTCTCTCATATTTGAATTAGATTGTTGGCGAGTAAAAGTCAATGATGATAATAGAACAGTGACTGTCACGTTGCCGCTTGGATTAAAAAAGCATTATTCTAGTGGTATCTGGACTGAAATTAATTGTAGAGAGGTATATTTTATCCCATTCTGTGAGAATTTTTATTATTATTGGGATGCCAACCCTTTTAAGAGTATAGAATTTGATGATAAGACATTACTAATAACTCTACACTTTGACACAGATGATATTGTTAAAGAATTAGAGGATATAATGGAAACGTTGGAGGATGATGAAATTCTTATTCGTAGAGGTGGGATATGGTGCGTTACCAAGTTTGACTATAAAGACTTTAACGAGTGTTTTCTTGGTAGATTCTATTTTGACGGAAAGAATAAAAAGAAACAAATCAAGGTTTTGGAAGATGAATATAAGAAATTATATGAGCATGAATGATTGGGTAGCAAAACCTCTCCATGTATTTGAATGCAAGGTGTTGTATGATTTCTGGAAGCCAACGATGGGTAAACAACTGATGAAGTTCCTCAGTACTCACCTAATATTAATCAGTGATTCAACTGACTCTGGTGTTTCTGGCTCAAAGTCTGTCATTTCCACATTCGGACAAGCTGAAGAGGCAATCATCAAGTGGTATTATTCGGGAGTCTGGATGAAGACCTGGAACAATGATGAAGACAGGAACATATGTCTTCAGCATATTGATGATGCATCTGCTTATGAGGGCATTGAAATAAAGAAAATGGAAACAACGTGGTACATCTTCCTTCAAGACCCACGTGATTTCCAGGAGAAGTTGTATGTCTGGTGGATTCAAGTAAATGCCAAAATGCGAGTATGGGAAGAAGGAGTTAAAAGACCTATAACCCAAGAAGCGAGATTTCTTGTTGCCGTTCAATCAAATGTGAAGAATGAAAAAGGCGTGTATATACAGACAGATGAAATGAATGAGCAAGCATTGTCAACAGTCAGAGACTATTATGAGGTTTCTAAAAAGAATGCTTGGGGCTTGAAGATTGAAGTTGACCTGTCTGTTGATAAGAAGTTCATAGACCATGTTGTTTGTCCTGATGGTATCGTGCCTAACAATAACATTAAATAATTAATCTATGGACGAGAAGTATTGTTTGGCGATTGATATATGTCGTTCTTTTATGAATGATATAATAATGCTTCTTTTTATTGTCATACTATGTTTTTTATTGATTCTCTTATATGCCATCTTTGTAGAAATACCCAAAGCGTTTCATATACATAAGTTTAAAAAGCAGAATAATATAGAATTGCTTATCCCTCTAATTGATGAGCAACTAGAAGAATATAACAAGTTATTTGCACCCAATAGATTTGTCTCAGATGATGAAGTGAAAAAATTCCTAAGTGATAATATGGAACTTATTCATTGTGTATCGAGATTATATACTAGCATACCATCCATATATAATGACTATCTCGACTCAACGAATATAAAAACTTATAGGGAGCTGATTACACTCTATAATGTCCACCAGCATCAAAAGAAGAACAATGTGGCATATTCGAGGCAAATCCAGACACCAGTTGACCCCCAGAATCCTATTAGCGGGTTCCAGCGTACACCGCCACTTAAACCAGAGACAACAGGAATATCTGATGAATTACCTTTCTAAAATGTAGAAACAATTATATTGAAAGAAGCGATGGAACTGATTAAAGGTGAATTCAAAGAGAAGTTGGACTTGCAGTTTGCACCGTCCATAAGGGCTGGATTTCCGTCTCCAGCTGACGATTATCTGTCTGAGAGCTTAGATTTTAACCGTGATATGATAAAGCACCCAGAAGCCACGTTCTACGGACGTGTGAAGGGTGACAGCATGATTGGGCTTGGTATTGAAGAGGGTGACATCGCAGTAATTGACAGAAGCATTGAAACTGAACACAGTGACATTGTTGTAGCCTATATCAATGGTGACTTCAATGTGAAGCTTCTAGACCTCACTCATAAGAAGGATGGGTATATTGAACTGAAGTCGGCAAACCCCAAATCCCCCAACTTCCGCATTGACGAATATGATAACTTCCAAGTGTGGGGTGTGGTCATCTGGACAATTAAGAAATGGAAGTAAATAATGCTACGGATATGGTTAAAAAGGAAATCAATTTTTCAGATGGTACTCGCATCTTCTATGAAGAAGAGAATGGAATACTTCATAGGTTTATTGAATATGCATATTCTCCAAACGAAAAGATACAATTAAAGAAAGAACCCTACTTAAAGGAACTTCTGGATAAGCAAAAAAGGAAATATAATGCAGGAAAGTATTATTATTTGAAGAAACTACAAGGTTTATTGTATGAATTAAATGAGACCCAACGTAATCAATTATATAACGAATTGAAGGAACTGCATGATAAGACAGGGCAGGAATATGACTCCAGAATAATAAACAAAGACTTTCTCGCTACATTTGGAAAATATTGGCGTGGTAATGAAATACAGTGTGCGGCATTCTTTGTAACCATATATCTTGCAATGCTGGATTTGGAAGAAAGTAAGTGGCAGTACCCAAATTCTTTAGGTAAGACTATGGTTTTGAAGAGTTGTGAGGCTGTTATCCTGGGAGGTAAAGACCCAAAGGAAGCGGCTACAATGTTTGAAAGGAAGAAGGACACCATACCAGATGATTATTATGAGCCAGGGTATAATTCACGTTATGAGAAGTATAATGGGTACAATGGTTATGATGATGATACTATAGACGATGCTTTTGATGGACACCCAGAAGCGACCTGGAACGTTGATTAACATAGAATAAAAAAGCAAGTTATGGAAATAAAACCCTATTTTGAGAAGATTGAAGATGTCATCGTAGAAGACATTAAGGCTTCAAAAACACAACTGTTGATAGCCGTTGCCTGGTTTACAAACCACACAATTTTTGATGCGCTTATCGAGAAGCTGAATGAAAACTGCGGTTTCATAGCCAAACTTATTGTTATCAATGACAATATCAACAATCGACCTGGTGGCTTAGATTTCCAGAAATTCGTGTCAGCAGGAGGTTGTTTCTTTTATGCTGAGAAGAATATCCCCATGCACAACAAATATATGGTCATTGACTCTGATATTGTAATTACAGGTTCTTATAACTACACCTATTATGCAGAAACACTTAACGATGAAAATGTAGTTCGCATTAATGGTGATGGAAACATCGTTCAATCATATACTGATAATTTCAACAGCCTGGTATCAAAAAAACCAAAGGTAACAGGTGTGGTTGATTACCTTCGTGTGAATCCTCCTGCTGTTGATTTGTTTGCCTATAATAATTATGCTCTGAAGGATATATCACTTCAGACCACTTTTTTTAATCAAATGGGTAATACATCTGAAGCCCAGAATCCTATGATGAACCACCAACAGACAAGTGGTATAGTTGAAACTCTAAAGTCCAAGGAGATTGTTGAGACGAATGAAACAATTAAAAGATACGGGAATTTTGTTATAAACAACGTTATATATAAGCAATGGAAAGATAATTACTACATTGATAAAATAGAAGTCAGAGCAAATATCATTAAAGTGTTGTATAGAACAACTATTTCAGATGGGTCTTGGTTGTGTTCTCCAAAAACTCTAAACGCATGGATAATACGTTCATCAAATAATAAAGATATTATTTCAGAGAGTTATGCAGTAAGGGACGTATTCATCAATAGCGAAATGGTTATCAGTGAAGCAACGCCTGGCACTTTATATCATTTCTACGAAAATAATATACCAACCTCCTTCCACTTGAATGCTGCTGGGTATAATGAAGATAAGACTAATCGTTACCGCCCCATTGATTCAAATGGAAACCTTGTGCCAATTGAATTTGTAAAAACTCCCAAGAATGGGATTCTTACCTGCGAAGTTTGTTTTTTAGCTTCTAATCTAGAGCTAATAAATGGAACCATTGATTTTCTTGAAGGAGATTCTGGCGAAAAGAAGGGTAATCATTGGAATGCGTTTAATGTACATATGAATCTTAACAGGGAAAGTTTGTAGTGTATGTACAGCATAGTTGATTACAACCATCAACGGAGAGGTGATAACCCTGGCATCCGATGAAGGATGGGATGACCACTTCAATGGTGGCATGTATTACAAGAACAATGGCTCAAACTTCTATCTCACGGATAAGGAAGATGGTTTGTACCTAGTAAAGGGTAGTGATTAAAATGTTCTTTAAACATTCACTTTGTGCTAGTAGTGAACCTGGGTAAAATCGCCCAAGACGCCTTTATACACTGATATCTTGGGCATTTTTATGTGTATTTTACATTCGAGGTGATTATGTCAAGAAATCGAAAGAAGTTTTCTCTTATGGTGCTGCCGATATAAATGTACGTTTTCCACGCTCATGGAGAACCACCAGGCTATGCACATGCCACCAGTAGTTTTCCCCAAAGATTACACCGAATACAGCAGCATTACATACTGTCATTGACAACAATCACCCGAAATGGAAAGCAAAATCTCTGATAAAATATTATACTTATATAAATGTAATACCAAATGTAACAAAGATAATACTAATTATATATCTAACTGATTATCAACACAATTATAGTGTTGCGGACAACTTACGGGCTGTTTGATAAGGCAGGTAGATTAATACAAAAGCCACAACCAAAAGAATCATCCAAGGATTCAGATGAACCTCAGTCGTCGGAGCTGTGGTAAAGAACACCTCCACGGCCGTCACAGACGTGGAGAAGAGCGTCAGCAGACTGGCCTTCAGCACCTCCCAGCCATCGAAGGCAAAGAAGAGCGCGATACCCACAACCACACAGAACACCGTCCACAACTGTGTCAGTCGATGTACCTTATATGAATCCGTACGAGGCAGGCGCTGCATCACCCGCTCCGTAAAACCGTCGTCTTCAATCTGCTGCCGGGCAGCCTGTCTGAAGAAGTCCTGTACTAATAAATCATCTCTATCTGTCATAGCCATTCTGTCTTAAATAGATTGCCATCTTTTCCTTTCCCCGCTTCAGGTGCGACTTCACCGTATTCTCTGCGATACCTGTGATCTTGCTGATCTCGCCAATGGGGTAGCCGTCAATGAGTTGGAGGGTGATACAGACCCGCTCGTCAGGCTTCAACTGGGCGAGGGCCTGGTGTATGTCCATTTTCAGGGTGGAGGGTGGAGTGTGGAGGGAGGAGGGAGAATACTCCAATTGCAGATTCCGTTGCGGGTCATATCCCCCTTCACCCTCCACACTCCTCACGCCACACTCCTCACGCTTCGAACTGCGCTTGTGGTCGTAGAACACGTTATAGGCGATGCGCATCAGCCACGTGGAGAAACTCGACAGGCCGCGGAACTTCGTGATGTTCACGTAGGCCTTGATGAAGGTCTCCTGTGCCAGATCGTCACTCAACTGCTCGTTGCCCAGGGTCTGGTTCAAGAAGAACCGGCGCACAGGTGACTGGTACTTCCTGACAAGTTGGTCGAAGGCCTTCTTGTTCCGGAACACCGCCACCTGGGTCACGAGAGAGATGTCGTTCAGATCTGCCACCTGCCTACTTCTTTATTTCTCCAAGAGATTCTTCTCTGGCATGCAGATCCACAGGACGATGTAGAAGATCAGTCCGCTGAAGGCGGTGAAGACCGTGAGGAATGCGTAAGCAATTCGTACCATCGTGGGGTCAAAATCCAGGTACTCGGCGATACCGCCACAGACCCCTGCCCATACTCTGTCATTAGAGCGCATTAGTTTCTTTGTCATAATCCTTAATATTTGAGTTGATAATATCATCTGAAGAATGGTTTATGGGGGCATCGTTCCCTGTGGCACCCGACTTCCTGGCAATGTACCACTTGCCCAGTCCGATACAGAACACCAGAGCGCCGATACCGAAGCCTATGTCACCCGCCACGATGCCGAGGAAGATGGCCAGTCCTGCGCCGGTGAACATCTGGCGGATGCCACTCTGGTAGTCATCGTTCGTTTCCTTCGCCTCCTCTTTCAGCAACTGTTCGGGTATCGGCTGTCCGTTCTGCACGGCCATCTGTGCCAGTTTCAGTTTCTCCTTGCGGTTGCGGTTGATGAAGTACACCACGCCGATGATGAGCACGATCGGGAAGAGTACAAACAGGATAAAGAGCACGCCCATGGCGATGAGTCCGCCGATGATCATCTCCGAGTCCACATTCTCTATCACCTCGCGCCATAAGCCTTTCACATCCTCGTCGGTCGTGATGGTCACGCTGCTGCCGCCCGTGCGTACCGTCGACTGACTGGCAGAGTCGGCTACGGTTGTTGTGTCTGAAAAGGCTTCGATTGCGTCCTGATTGTTTTTAGTAGAATCCACCTGCTCCGTACGGGGCGTATGGCGGTGCTTCTGTGCTGCT
>CAMNPN010000107.1 GCA_946548085.1 uncultured Prevotella sp.
CGGCGAGAACGGTCTGGTGAACGTCACCTTCGAGCCGCGCTGCCGCAACAACTGGCACATCCACCACAAGTCGGTGCAGGTGCTCGTCTGTGTGGCGGGCAGCGGCTGGTATGTCGAGGAGGGCAAGGAGCCCGTGGTGCTGCGCCCCGGAGTGGTCGTGGCCATCCCTGCCGAGGCCAAGCACTGGCACGGTGCCGCCAAGGACTCATGGATGCAGCACTTGACGTATATGACGAAGGTGGAAGAAGGGGCGTCCAATGAGTGGCTGGAGCCGGTCTCGGATGCCGAGTACGACAAGTTGCCCGCCAGCGGCGCGATGCTCAGTCAGACCGATGCGGAGTATATGCAGCGCTTCGAGACCTTTGCCTACGGCGAGGTGGTAGAGCAGGTGAAGACGCGGCTCGACGACCACACCCGCTACATCTGCTATCTGGCTACGCTCTTAGGTTGTCAGGGCATCGACGCATATCGCGAACTGCTGCCCGAGGCACTCGACAAGGGTGTAACCCCTGTTGAGGTAAAGGAAATCGTCTATCAGGCGACGGCCTACTTAGGCATGGGGCGCGTCCGTCCGTTCCTCTCGGCCACGAATGAAGTGCTGACCGCCCGAAGCATCACCCTGCCGTTGGCCTCTCAGCAGACCACCACGATGCAGACTCGCCGCGAGGCTGGTACCGAGGCGCAGATTGGTTGCTTCGGAGAGGGTATGCGCGACTTCTGGAAGTCAGGCCCCGAGGATAGCCGGCATATCAACTACTGGCTGGCCGACAACTGCTTCGGCGACTACTACACCCGCACAGGGCTGGATCTGAAGATGCGCGAACTGATTACCTTTTGCTTCCTTGCCGCCCAGGGCGGTTGCGAACCACAACTGAAAGGCCACATCGCCGGCAACTACCACGTGGGCAACGACAAGGATATGCTCATCGCCGTCATCTCCAGCAACCTCCCCTTCATTGGCTATCCACGCACGCTGAACGCCCTCAACTGCATCCGCAGCGTGGAGGCTGACAAAGAATAGAGATAACGACAATGTAACAGAAACTATTGCAGCAAAGTTTAATGGTAAAGACAGCCCCATGAACATTGAAGACTATCGCGAGTATTGCCTTTCGTTGGGTGATGACATAGAAGAAAAGCTGCCGTTCCAGAAATTCAAGAGCGGAGAGGGCGTATTGGTGTTCTACGTGTCGGGACACATGTTCTCATTCTTCGACTGCAACGACTTCTCCGTCATCTCGCTCAAATGCCAGCCGGAACGCATCGAGGACTTGAAGGCACAGTATTACTGCATCGGCAATCCGTACAACGAATCGCCCAAGCACTGGATAGGCATCAATCCAATGACCGCGCCCAACGATCTGCTGCAGGAACTGACACGGAACTCTTACGAGATCGTCAAGGCGAAATATGCGAAAGTCAATCGCAGACGCGTGGACTCCCCGAAATAGCCGCGCCGCTTACTCTTTCGCTGCGTCGTGCATGTTAATTTGTGTAAATTGGCTGATGGTCTCATTATAATTGTTTACCTTTGCAACTATTATTAACGAACTGTTACAGTTTACAAAACCATCCGCGCGATTATGAAGAAAAGGAGCTGGGTTAAGTGTTTAACTGCTGCCGCTGTGCTTTATCTGACGGCAGTGGGATGTTCAAAGGAATCAGATTCGACACCAGAACAGGAATTCAAGGATAATTTCAAGGCCCTCGTCATGGGTGGCAGGCAGGTAGACACGCTTCAGGATTGGAGCACCTCTACAGGCTTGTCTGTAAAGATCTCTGTCGACTACGGCAACTCGTCGGAGTATCGTGTCTATATCCTTCCCACACCTGCCCTCTACGATGCCTCTGCCACCTATCTGGGCATGGCGCGGATGACGTCAGGCGAGTCGAAGACGATCACCATCAGCCGTCCTGCCCACAATGCCCTGCTCTATGCTGCCTGCTTCGACAGCGAGGGCCATGCCGTCTGTAAGCCCTTCGCAGCGAAGGCCGCTGGCAGCGAGGTGGTGTTCAGTGGTCGGCAGCCAGAGGGCCAGGTGAATGCCGAGCAGCTTACTGGCGGGCAGAATGAGCGCTGGAGTGTGCCAGTGATGCAGATGCCCGACCTGAGCGAGTATACCACAGGCTCTTTCGTTGAGGTCACATCCCTGGAGGGCGAACCTGAAGGCAACGACCGCTTGGGGCTCAGTATCAGCAATGACTTTACGGGCTATCTGCCCTCGCTCGGCATCCGTAGCAACATGGTGGTCTATGTGACAGGCACCTGGACGCTCAGCTTCAACCAGCGTGTGTCTAATGGCAACGTGCTGGTGGTGGGCAGCGGTGGCAAGGTGATCATCCCTGAGGGAATGGCACTCAGTGCCACCCCCTCGGCCCTCGGTGCCACGGGCCAGATCTATATCCTCCCTGGCGGAGAGGTCACTGGCGAGGGTACGCTGGAGTACAATACGGGCAGCGACACCTATAATTATAATGAAGGTATCATCAGTTGTAACGAGATCCGCATCAAGGGCTGTACCTTTTACAACGGCTATGTCCTTGGCAATGAGGTAGAGACGGCCACGTCTGTGACCTGTGCCGCCAACGACGACGGTGTGCTCGGCGTGTTCATCAATCGCGGGGGCGCCTGGCTGAAGCAGGTCAGCGGCGACAACCTCTCGTTGCAGAATGCCACCTATCTGAATGTCGTCGACGAGCTGACCCTCTCAGAGAGCAGCCGTCTCGACGACGGAAGCTACACCAAGTGCTCCTCGCTGGTGCTCAACGGCAGTAAAGCGGGCGACAAGGTCATCTATATGGGTAACAGTGCTACGATTGATACGCCAGACATCACGGTAGACAACTTTGGCGTCTGGGGACCCACGGGCGACGGTTTCTTTGCCAATGCCCTGCTGAAAGTGGATAACTGCAATGGCTGTGCCACGACAGAGGGACAGGCAGGCACCTATCTGCTCGACCATGTGGAGCTGATACTGCCAGCGTCATTCTCTGTCGACTATGACATCGATAATCTTACAGACAACAACCGCCTGCTCTACTCCTGGCTCAATGCCTGCGAGGGTCGGCTCATCAACCAGAACAACTACCGCTGGGCGCTGGTGGGCAGCAAGGATGCCCTCGTGTGGGACGATGCCGTCAGTGCCAATGCCGCTGGCGACGACAGCCGCCAGAGCTGTACCTACAGCACGTCTGCCTCTTTTAATACAAACTATCTGAAGAAGTCCGCCATGACGGTGCCTGAGCCCAATGGTGTGTTCTATGCCTTCGAGACCCTCGAGGGATCGCTGAAAGACTACGACTACAATGATGTGGTGTTGCGTGTTGGCGTGCCTGTCGACAATGGCGGAGGCATCTATACCTCCAATGTGCTGTTGATGTGTGTGGGCAACTCGATGAAGACCCATATCGTCTACAACGGGAACGACCTCGGCGGAGAGGTGCACAGCGTGATGGGTGTGGCCTCTGACAAACCAGCCAATATCTCCTCGATCAATCGTGTGTTCTCCCGTCTGGGAGAAATCAGCTTCCCTGACGGCAATGCCCGTATAGACCAGTTGCGCTTCTCTGTGCGCACAGAGGATGCCAACGGCAATGTCAGGACGCAGGAGACGGGCGAGACGCCGCTCTACTTTGTCATCAATGGCAGCACCGACCGTCGTTGGTTCTGGCCCACGGAGGGCTTGAACATCGGCGTGGCCTATCCGCAGCTCAGCACCTGGGCCTCCGACATGCATACAGCCCTCAACTGGTATGCCAGCAGCAATGCAGCCGCAGGCAAGGTAGTCATCTGGACCTCTGCCGACGAGTAGGCGTCGCGCTAATCTGTGTTATCTGTGTAATCTGTGGTTTAGTAGACCTGGTTGTCTGTAGCGTGCTCGTTCAGATACCAGTCCTTGGCGATCGTGTGATCCATCGACCACTCGCCGAAGGTGTGGCCCCTGTCTCTGCTGTAGGCACCAAAGCCGAGTATGTCCTTCTTCTTGAATCCGATGTTCACGCCCTCCAGTGTATGGCGGAACTTCTTGTAGGGGATCACCAGCGCCCAGGGCAGCTTCACGATGTCGGCCACCCTGTACTCGTTGAGCACCCAGTCGTTGCGCTTGGCAAACTGGTGTACCTCGAAGATGCCGCCGTTGTACTCCTTGATGATGAAGGGGTCGATGAGGTCGAAGTTCAGGTTCTCCAGTCCTAAGGCACTCTTGAAGGTCACGATGTAGGTCACCTCTCTGGGCACCATCGTCTGATAGTCAGTGCCCGAGCCCTTGGCCACGTTGTAGCGCTTGCGCTGTATTTGGCCGTAGTTCTCCGTCAGCAGGTCGCCGGTGGCCCAGTGAGCATCGCAGAACAGGTTGATCACCGCCTCCTCGCTGCCATTGTTGCTCATCAGCAGTGGCGCTCTGTCTTTGTGCACCACGAGCAGCTGGTCGGGCACGTCCTGCCCGCTGTTGTTCACGTTGAACGAGGCATCGTCCACGGTGGTCACGCTCTCGATATCGTTGTACTTGAAGTTCTTCAGTCTGATGGCGGCTCCCACCTGTCGGCCAGTGCCCACGGCTGCCAGCTCCACGTGGAAGCGCATCTCCCGCTCGCCGGTACGTTCGTAGGCGATGTTCAGGATGATGTCGTTGAAGTCGAAGTCCACCGTCAGGAAGTCTGGCATCTCGTCCTCATAGCAGTACACGAAGGCCTGAGGCTGTGGCGTGTATGCGATGAGCTGCTGGGTGTAGAGCGGCTCAGAGAAGTCCACCTTGCTCTGGCTGGTCGGGAAGGCGGTCACCGTGTAGCGCCCCTGGTCGTCTATCAGCGCGGCATAGAGCGTTTCGAGGATGCTGGGGTAGCAGAAGCTCATGAAGTAGGCCGTCTGGTCGCTGCTGGTCATCACCTGTGCGACCACCTCGGCGTCCTCTGTCTGACGGGGGTCGGCGGTCAGTATCTTCAGCCACTGGGCATTCACGTTGGCGTTGGTCTCCACCGCGATGCTCCGCGTGTCTGTCAGCGACCAGTCGTGGTACTTGTCGAGCGTGTCTACAGGCGACAGGCTGTCGCTGATTTCCTGGGTGATCTTCTCGTCGAACAGGTCGCGCGAGGTACACGAGTTGTTGGCGATCACCACGGCGATCACTATCAGTAAGGGCATCCATCTTAGGTGTCTCATAACCATCTCCTTCTTTATTATATTATTAATAATGTGGGCAAAATTACAAAAATAATTGTATATTAGCATTATATTTTTCACTCTTTTACAGACTTTAACAGAAAAAGTGATACAAGTTATCGATATTTTGCTTAATTTTGCACCCAAATCGATTTAGTTTTATAAAGTTACGTAACGTCTATTAAGAGTTTTATTGCAATGAAGAAGTATTTGATTAAAGGCGTACTGGCTCTGTTTGGCGGGGCCCTTATGTTCAGCTGCGCTGAAAACGAGACAGAGTATGTGCCTCTGGCTCAGCAGAAGTTGAGCGCATTCGAGGATGTGTTCAAGGAGATTTACGGAGAACCGGACCCTTATCAGGACTGGGGATTCAGTAGTGGTAAGGTAGAGGTGGATCCCAATGATTCATCTCAGGTGGTCGAGGTGATTGACCTTGGTGGCAATGTGGCTGTCACACGAGCAGTTGCCTTTGGGGGAATGAATACTTTGCTGGCCTTCAATCCTAAGACTCGTGCGGATGCTGACGGCAGTGGTGAAGATAAGAGACTTAACGAGTGGGGTGATCCAACCAAGAATGGCGGAACGGCCTATAATGTGCCACCAGCACTTACGGAAGGACAGAAACTTCGTGTCAGGTTGTATTTCCAGACTCATCCTAATCTTTCTTATGTAGACCCACATTATAAGACTTTCTTCGTTCAGCAGGTATACAAAGGAAATCCTGCCACCAAAGGCAGTTTATCTAATGAGGAATATTTACGAGGTGATGGTAAGACGGTGACTGGTAGTGAACATATGGATCATCTTACTTTCGGCTTGAAATCAGACGGAACGGCTCGTCATCACGTGAATGACTTTAACAAAGGTGATTGGAATGGCGGTGTTCCTCTGCAGGTTTTGAATACAGGATGTAGTGCTAATGATTATGTCAATTCTACTACGCCAGTTGAAGGCGTTACTCATCCTGACCAGATTACTCTGATGGTTAATTCTAGTACGGAGCGTGTTGGTTATGCAGAGTCAAATGCCTCAGTACAGCATAATTATTGTTGCGCATTGGCTAGTGCGGCTGAGATTGATGCCTGGGCTGAAAAGAATGGCAATCCAGGTGCGCCTGTCGTAGATGGCTGGAAGCGTTCTTTTGTAGGTCTGGACTATGAGGCTGCCGAAGATCCTTATTATAAGGATGGTAGCGGGAATAAGGTCGTAGCAAAGCTTGGGGACATTTTTAACGATGTGAAGTATGCCTGGACCGGAACTACTTACGTCAAGTTTGATGATGCCATGAAGAACAAGACACTCAAGCAGTATTTCAACCTTGACGAAGAAGTCTATTACTTACAGACCAATAAGAATAATTGGGTAGGCACTCCAGACAACTATTCGCAGCAGAGCGATATCACCAAAATGAATGTTCCAAAGAAGGACCTCAATGATTTAGGCTTTTATGATAATGTAAATGAGCAAAATACAGTTCTTGATCTGACTAAGATCAAATCAAAACTTGATAATCATCGTATACCTGTATACGGTAAGGGATTCCAGGAGTGGTATTATGGCATAGGAGCCCGCGACTACGTCTTCTCAGACTGGATTGTCACGCTGACCAATGCAGGACCAGCACCTGAGACAACTGAAGATGAGGAAGAGGATATCAATGAGTGGACTCAGGTAGAGAAAGGCCGTGTGTTCTGTGAAGACCTTGGCCGTGCTACTCGTGAGGACCTTGACTACAACGATGTCGTCTTTGATGCCATCATCTTCCAAAACCACACGAAATACACCAAGTGGAAGGTAAAGAAAGTCAATGGCAATGAGGTAAGCAGAACCGTTGTAAGTGGTCCGACAGAAGCCACGAAGTATTATGCCAATGTTGAGGTGGTAGCAGCAGGAGGTACTATCCCTGTTACAATCCAGAGTAACAAGGAGGGCGGTGCCAGTTATCAGGTTCACGACCAGTTCGTTCCTAAGGCCAGCATCGAAACGATGATTAATACCCGTGACAATAATTCTTCGGCTTTTGGCAGTTATGAGGAACGTCAGCCAGTCCAGTTGGGCAATATTCAGAAAGAATTCAAGGCCAAGTTGTCTGATGGCAGTGAAAAGCAGTATAACCTCAAACTGTTTGAAATCGATATGCCCTCAGACGGAAATGCCATCAAGGAGATCAAGATTATCTCCAGTTTTGGTGAAGCCAAGCAAGTTCAGGAACTTGAGAGTGTGAGAGGTGAAGTGCCCAGAAAGTTTATGGCTGTTTATGGAACGACCAATTGGCCCTCCGAGCGCAAGAACATCTCTCTCGCCTATCCTGATTTCGGCGAATGGGTAAAGGGAGGTGCTGCACCTTGGGGCAACGTGAATGAAGCCTATACCTATCAGGGAGCCTATAATCCTAATGGCTTGAAACTTCCTATCGTGATGAAAGCGCGCAACACGATTGTCACTGGGGAGGAGACAAGCCTGTGGTCAGGTTCTCATCAGTATGGTGATAGTTGGAACATTGCCGATCTGGAAAGTATACCTCTTGACGCCATATCAGAGATTGGACAGTTCTATCCTGGCGACCGCCTGCGCTTCTGGGGAACAGGAATCGGTACAGATGCTTGGATTACTGTAGTGATAGGAGATATCAAGCCGTATTTCGTCGATAGTCAGTTCCCGAACTATACGCTCGACTCCCAAGGCAACAAGACGCTGTTGACATCAGACCAGATGGGTTGCGTGGAGGTGTTGCTCGATGAAAATGGTGCTGCTTTGCTCAATAGCAAGGTAGTTGATGGCAAGGTGACCTTCCAGGTGCAGGGCCGTAACTTCACGCTGACACGCATCTGCAGGGTGCTCTTCTAATAATAAATAGTTTTTTCAGATACGAAGTAATTGCATTTCTCGGTGTGGGGGTATCTGCGTGAGCAGCCGCCTCCACTTTTTTTTCTTCGTGTTTTTGAATCTTACCAAGAGGGATGATGTGAAGGATAAGTGAGGGATGAATCAGGAAACTAAGAAATTAAAGATGTCAAGGATCGCTGTGTCGCGGTTTGGTCGGTAAGAAAGAACGGATTATTCCGGGGGAATAAACGGATTATTCTTGCAGAAA
>CAMNPN010000108.1 GCA_946548085.1 uncultured Prevotella sp.
AACGCAACGCTTGTCGTGAGTTACATCGGCTTCGTAGCCCAGGAGGTGAAGGCCGGTAGCAACGTGACCCTCCAGGAAGACAATGCCCTCCTGAACGAGGTCGTCGTCATTGGTTATGGTACGCAGCGCAAGGGTGATGTCACCTCGGCTGTTGCCTCTGTAAAGGCTGAAGACTTCAACGCCGGTAAGATTGGCGATGCCGCCGAACTGGTGAAAGGTAAGATTGCCGGTCTGACAGTGGTCAACTCAAGCGGTGACCCGAAGGCAACCTCTTCCATCCGTCTGCGTGGTATCACGACACTCGAAGGCGACCTGACCCCGCTCATTCTGATTGACGGTATCGAGGGCGACCTGACTACAGTGGCTGCCGAGAACATCGCCTCTATCGACGTGCTGAAGGACGCCTCTGCTGCTGCTATCTATGGTACGCGCGGTGCCAACGGTGTGATCATCATCACCACCAAGACCGGCAAGCGCGAGACGGCTGCCAGTGTCAGTTATAATGGCTATGTATCTTTCTCCACATGGGCCAAGAAGGCTAAATTCATGGACACCCACGATGTCATCTACGGCAAGACCCAGCAGGAATACCTCGGCTACGACACCGACTGGCTGAAGGCCATCACCCGCAAGGCAGGCTTCAAGCACAACCACGACCTGAACATCAGCGGCGGTACGAAGAATGCCACCTATTCGGCTAATATCTCTTACGCAAGAGAAGACGGTATCATCCGCAAGACTTTCAACGAGAACTTCAAACTCCAGATGGACTACACACAGTATATGTGGAACGACGTGCTGAAGTTCAATGTCAATGCACTGGTGACCCGTCAGAAGTATTCTAACGACAACCTGAACACCTATTCTCACGAGAATGCCTACCGTCAGGCCCTGATACACAATCCCTCGGAGCCTATCTACAACGAGGACGGCAGTTACTATGAGAACTTCAACAAACTGCAGTACTACAACCCCGTGGCTTTGCAGAACGAGGCCTGGGGCGATACCCGCATCCGCTACTCACAACTCACTGGTAACGTCACGCTCGAACCCATTACTGGCTGGAAGACCAACCTCATGATTTCTTGGGGCGAGTATGCCAACACAGGAGAGAACTGGACATCGCCGCTGCACCAGTCGCTCGTGCGCCAGGGTTGGAACGGTGCTGCCTCGAAGAGCGAAGGCACCAGCGTCAGCAAGAACTTGGAACTGACCTCACGCTACGACACACAGTGGGGCGACCACCGCTTCAACGCCCTCGTGGGTTATAGTTACCTATATAACCAGGAAGACGGTTTCAATGCCGGCAACCAGGACTTCTCTACCACCGCCTTCCTGTGGAACAACCTTGGCAACGGTTCATTCCTAACAGACAAGGACAATCATGCCTGGATGGGCAGTTACCAGAACGACAACAAACTGATTGGTTTCTTCGGACGTATCAGTTACGGCTATGCCGATAAGTACAATGCACTCGTCAGTATCCGTCATGAGGGTTCTTCCAAGTTTGGTGACAATCACAAGTGGGCCACCTTCCCCTCTGTCTCTCTTGGCTGGAACATCATGAACGAGGAGTTTATGAAGGGCACCCGCTCGTGGCTCGACAACCTGCGTCTCCGCGTAGGCTTCGGTGTCACGGGTATCACACCGGGAAGTTCTTATCTTGCACAGACCCTCTACAACTTTGCTGGCTATGGCGATGTACTCTCAATGAACAACAAGTGGATCAAGACCCTCGAGGTGGTACAGAACCCCAACCCCGACCTGAAGTGGGAGACCACCCAGGAGTGGAACTTCGGTCTTGACTACGGTGTGCTGAACAACCGCATCCATGGTTCACTGGATGTATATGTCAAGACCACTAAGGATCTGCTCTACTGGTACCGCGTACCCATGCCGCCAAACATGTGGAACCAGACTCTGGCCAATGTGGGTAAGATGCGTAACGTCGGTGTGGAGTTCATGATCGAGGCCATCCCCGTACAGACAAAGGACTTCGAGTGGACCACCACCCTCACCGCCTCTCACAACTCCAACAAACTGCTTTCGCTGAGCAATGATCTCTACGAGACAGATAACTTCCAGGAAGAGGGTGGCCTGAGCGATCCTATCAGCACTTCGACCCACTGCATGGAGGTCGGCACGGCTCTCGGCGACTTCTGGGGACTGAAGTTCGTGGGCTACGACAAGGACGGCTTCGCCCTCGTGGAAGCCAGCGACGGTAACGGCGGCTGGACCGTGAAGCAGTTCAACCCGAACCTGAATGTCAAGGAGAACCGTCAGCGCTTAGGTAGCGGTACCCCGAAAGTCATCTTGGGCTGGGGCAACACCTTCCGCTACAAGGACTTCGACCTCTCGATGCAGTTCACAAGCCAACTCGGCTACAAAATATTGAACGCCTCACGTGCCTTCTACGAGAACAACTCGATAGCCTACAACCGTCTGAAGAGCGCTGCCGACCTGCATCCCGCCATCAATACCGACGGTACACCCTATATCGATCCCGAGACAGGTCAGCAGAAGATGGTCACACTGGCCAGCGCCATGCAGCAGGGTTGGTGGAGCGACCATCTGGAGAACGGTGATTTCCTGAAACTCACCAACCTGACGCTGGGCTACACCTTCACCCCGAAGGGCACGCTGGGCAACTACGTGAAGAAGGCCCGCATCTATGCCAATGCCACCAACCTCTTCTGTATCACTGGCTACAGCGGCATCGACCCCGAGGTAAGCAACTACTTCCTCGCTCCTGGTATCGACGATCGTGACAAGTACCCCGTCACGCGCAACTACACCATCGGTCTTTCACTTAACTTCTAAAAACGAGACAGCAATATGAAAAAGATATTCAACAAGGTACTGATTGCCATTGCAGCAGGAAGCATCAGCCTTTCATCCTGTACGAATCTCGACGAGACGCTTTACGACCGCCTCAACGAGACCAACATCGACCTCTCCAACGAGACCGACCTCTCTCTGCTGCTCGGTGCCGCCACCGCACAATACCGCTATTTGGTGGAGGACTGGTTCGGCATGTTTCACCTGCTCGAGGAGAGCGCAGACCAGTATATGGTGCCCGCCCGTGTCGGTGTGGGCTGGGGCGATGCCTATATCAACCTGCACAAGCACAACTGGGGACCCTCTGTCGGTCAGATCCAGAATCCCTGGGACATCGCCTATCGTGGCATCGGCTATGCAAACAAGGTGATTGATGCCATCGACCCTGCAAACCCCTCTACACAGCAGAGTCTGGCCCACGCCCGTTTCTTCCGTGCCATGTTCTACTATCACCTCTTCGATATGTTCCGCAACGTCCCGCTTCAGACCACTCAGGAAGTGGAGTCTGGTTATCTGCCGCAGCAGGTGAGCCCCGAGGAGATGTACAACTTCCTCGTTACGGAGTTCACAGAGGCCAAGGCTGGCATCGGTGACGACGACATCTATGGCTATGGCAACAAGTATGCCTGCTCAATGGCCCTCGCCAAACTCTATCTGAACAAGAACGTCTATCTCGGCACCAGTGATAACGACGGCTACGAAAAATGTCTGGCCGAGGTGGAGAGCATCATCGCCTCTGGCAAGTACAGCCTCGCTCCCACCTATAAGGAGTGCTTCAAGGAGGATCTCACGGGTAACCCCGAGATTATCTTTGTGATTCCCGGCGACCGCACGCACACCGTACAGTTCGGTCTGCAGAGTTACTGCTTCCCGCAGTCGGGTATCGAGGCCTACGGCTCTACCGCTGCCGGCTATAACGGCAGTTGCGCCATTCCGCAGTGGATCCGCACCTACGACGAGGCCGACGGTCGTCTGGCTGACACCTGGGCTGGTGGCCCGCAGTATCACGCCACGAAGCAGGGTGATACCTATATCCCCAACAGCGACAAGGAGAATCCCATCATGTTCGAGGCCGACGACTGGACAGGTACGGGCATCCTGACCTACAACCTGAACGTACACTCCATCGACAACCCCGGTGCCTACCAGCAGGAGGGCTACCGTCTGCACAAGTATGAGATCGTAGGCGGTACTAACGACGGTACGACATCTGATGATGTGGCCATCTTCCGCTATGCCGACGCACTGATGATGAAGGCCGAGTGCCTGCTCCGTCTTGGACGTGACAAGGAGACCGCAGCCCAACTCGTCACACAGGTGCGCCAGCGCTCCTTCGGTGCCAATGTAGCCAAGGCTACCCGCACGGTGGCTGACCTTGAGGGCGGCTCAGTCTATCAATATGGTCACGATGAATATGTGGTCGCTGCCGACGCTACTGCCGGCTACACTGACTGGAGCAACCACATCACTACCTTTGAGGGCGGTGCCGACATCGAACTGGGCGGTCTGCTCGACGACCTCGGCTGGGAGTTCTGCTGTGAGTTACACCGCCGCCAGGACCTGCTCCGCTTCAAGATGGCAGATGGCCGCAGTGTATGGAACGGTAAGTCGTGGTTCTGCAAGGATGCCACCACCAGCACCACTTACGACATCTTCTCTATCCCCGACGAGGCCATGAAGGCCAACATCTCGCTGAAGCAGAATCCGGGATACTAATCAGTTTATAGTTTATAGTTTACAGTTTATAGTTTATAGATATGAAAAAGTTATCATATATCCTGAGCGGACTGCTGATTGCCGGCTCGTCGGCCCTGTTCAGCAGTTGCGGAGACAATGAGAATTTCTGGGGACCTCACACCCTGACGGATGACGAGATTGCCGAAATGGCACGTCAGGACTCCATCAAGCAGGCTCAGCGCGAGCGCATCGACGCCGACCTCATCCTGGAGTACAACGTGGAGTTCTATCTCAGTAGCAACGCCTACGACGGCGGCCCTGTTGAGATCGATATGGACAAGATTGCCGCTGAACTGGGTGTCGACAAGGATGCCCTCGGCGCAGCCCTGAATGGTGAGGGCGGTCTCGACGTGGCAGGCTTTGCCATCGAGGGTAGCACCCATGCCGACAATATGACCTCCAGTAACTCTGGTGCCTATTGGGGACACTGGTGGGACAAGGACGGTAATGTGAAGAACTGGGGCGACGAGGCCATGGTATTCGCTGAGTTCAATTACGATGCAGAGACAGGCAAGGGTGTATTTAACGTAGGCCAGTATCCTGGTCACCTCGTAGCCAATCAGGAGGTGAAGTTCATCGAGGCCCTGAAGTATCAGGACAAGCGCGTGGCCATCGTCATCACCGCCAAGGGTGTTGAGCGTGGCGAGGTGAAGGCTACTATCGTGGCCTCCAACACGCTGACCCTCTCAACCGCTCCTAACGACACTTACGCCACCGTAGCCGTAGAAGGCTTCGACGCTGACGCAGCCCTGGCAGCCCTGGGCGCAGGCTCTTGGGCCGATGTAGCTTGGGTATGCACCAATGCCGACGGCTCGTATGCCCAGGAGTACAGTGCCGACGCACCTGGTTTCTGGTACGACAAGGAGGGCTTCTCTGGTGCCTGGGGCGACAATGCCAGCGTCTTCGCTACCTTCCAGGAGGGACAGATCCTCATCGGACAGATGCCCGGACAGATGACTGCCGGCTCTACCGTCACCATCAACTTCAGCGCTATGTACGACAATAAGATCGTGGAGAACATCGTCACCGTCGTCATTGCAGCCTACGAGGATCCTGAGACCGCTCCCGAGGGCGAGCCCGCCTCTATCGAGAAGGAACTCACCCTGACGAAGCCCTACGATGCCGACTGGGGTGCTACGGATGAGATCGACGTGAAGGAAGAACTGCGCCAGTGCTTCAAGATGACCACCTATCAGATCTTCTCTGCCCTGAAGAGCGGCGAGATGAACCTCTGGGTGGGCGAGGTTGGTGCCGATGCCAATGAGGATGGCACGGCTGCCTATACCGCCGATGCACCAGGCTACTGGCTCGGCAGCGAGGGACAGCGCGTCGCCTGGGGCGACGAGGCCATCGCCTACCTGAACCTCGGCATCAGCGAGGAGTCGCTCGCCTTCTACTCGGGCAACCATCCTGAGAACTGCAACCCCGCAGGTCAGACCATCAAGACGAAGGTGATCCTTGAGAAGGACGGCATCACTGCCACCTATAATGTCACCATCGACATTACTGCACCCGCTGCTACAAGAAAGTAATTAGGTTAAGTTAGTTGTATTTTAGTGCTGAGGGGCGGGACATCACAAGCCCGCCCCTCTTGCTTTATTGTCAAACGATTCCATTTCATTATTAGAAGATGAATATGAAGAAAATCAGTAATCTGCTATTTTTGTTAATAGCATGTTCGTTTGTCGCTTGCAGCAGCAGCGACGATGACAACAACAGTGCATCCGTGGCTCCGACCCTCAGTGAGACGGAGGTCAACGTGGAGTACGATGCCACCTTCTACAGCCTGACCGTCTCTTCGCGTGCCGTCTGGAACGCCACTGTCGAGAACGGCAGCGAGTGGCTGAAACTGATCAGTGCCAAGGGCGTGGGTGGCACGAGTGAGAAACTCTCGTTCGAGATGACGAAGAACACCACGAAGCAGCCCCGCGTGGCTGCCATCAAGGTGACCAGCGGCACCGCCAGCAGCATGCTGAGGGTGACCCAGGCCCCGTCGACGATTGAGATCATGGACCAGTCGCAGGTGAAGGACTTCGACAAGTATTACAAGCCGCAGGAGTTCAACTTCGACATGCTGCGCAATGATGCCAAGTGGTCGTGGTTCCGCTCGAAGCAGAGCGAGCACTTCTTCGTGTTCTGGGATGCTTACTTCGGCGATGATCCCAACAGCAGTTCCTTGGCTGAGGGCGACCGCGTGGATGTAGATGACCTGCTCCAGAAGGCCGAGCACTTCTACGAGACCAACATCACCAAGCTCGGTATGGTGGTGACAGGCGAGGGTAAGAGCCAACTCGACAAATACAAGATGGAGATCTACCTGCTCGACCCGACGCCCGAATGGTGGGTGGCTACCGGCTCGGGCTACGACAACGTGATCGGCGCCCTCTGGGTGACACCGTCCACCTGCAAGCCCGTAGGCTCGGTGATTGCCCATGAGATAGGCCACTCCTTCCAGTATCAGGTCAGTTGCGACAAACTGCTCACCGGCGAAGGTAAGGAGACCAACTACGGCATGGACTGCGGCTTCCGCTACGGCTTCGGTGCCAACGGCGCAGGCGGCTGTGCTTACTGGGAGCAGTGCGCACAGTGGCAGTCGTTCCAGGACTATCCGGAGGTGACCTTCTCAGACAGTTTCTACGCCTGGCAGCAGAACTTCCACCGCCACTTCAACCACGAGTGGATGCGCTACGGCTCCGTCTACTTCCAGTACTACTTCACTCAGAAGCACGGTGTCAAGGCCTACGGCCGCATCTGGAACGAGTCGAAGTTCCCCGAGGACCCGCTTGAGACCTACATGCGCCTCTACTGCGGTGGCGACCTGCAGAAGTTCTACGACGAATACGCTGAATATGCACAGAAAGTGCTCACCTACGACTTCGGCAGCATCCAGCAGTATGCCGACGACAATGCCAAGGCCTTCAAGACGCAGATGTTCAAAGTGGGCGATAAGTTCCGTCCTGCCTACTCGGCATGCCCGGGCACCACTGGTTTCAACGCTATCTTGTTGAACGTTCCGGCTGCTGGCACAACAGTGAAGGCCTCGCTGGCAGCCCTGCCCGTGGGCGCTGGTCTGGCTCCTGATGACCCCGGAGAACAGAAGAATGGTGACAACCAGGTGGTGGGCAACGTGAAGAAATACAACTCACAGTCGAACAAGACCTCCAACTACCGCTTCGGCTTCGTGGCCATCAAGGACGGCAAGGCCATCGAGTACGGCAAGATGACGAAGGGAGCCCAGGGTGACGCCGTGATGACGGTACCCGCTGGGACGGACAAACTCTACCTCGTGGTAGTGGCTACGCCCGACACCTATAACCGCCATGAGTGGAACGACGACGAGACCGACGACGAGCAGTGGCCCTACGAGGTCAGTTTCACAGGCACCAGCATCAGCGGCTACATCGACGTCGATGAGAATGCAGAGCCTCAAGACGTTAGTCTGAGTTACGAACTGACTTGCGACGCTTCACTGGACACATACGAACTGGGGCGCATCGACTTCGCCAGTGACGGAAACCTGGCAAAGATAGCCCAAGCCTTCGCCATGCAGCCCGCCACACTGGCCGGCAATACGCTGCCCATCGCCGCAGGCTCTGAGCAGACACCCGCAGAAGGCAAGGTGGTGCTGGGATTAGAACAGTCCGACGGCAGCATCGCCTACAACTACACCGCCAACGTCGGCTTCTGGTGCAGTGCAGAAGGCAAGGTCGATAACTGGGGCGACACGGCTCCCGTGTTCTTCGAATACGACAAGGACAACTTCGTACTCTCCTACGGTCATCGCTTCGGCGTGAGCAAGGCCGGCACGAAATACGTGGTGAAGCCCGTGCTCGTCTACACCAAGGGCGGCAAAGAGTACAAGGCCGTCATCACGCTGAATATGCAGTTCTAAGTATGGTCTCATAGGTTAATTGGTTAGTTAGTTGAGGGGGCGGACACATTGCGATGTCCGCCCCCGATTCTGTTGATGGCGCGCCGCCCTTATTTCAGGGTGAAGTCGAAGCGGAGACCGCCGCCCTTGTTGTTGGTGACGCTGATCTGGCCGCCGTGCAGCACGACGGCGTTCTTCACGATGGCCAGACACATGCTAATCCCGTCTTCTGGATTCACCTGCGCCAGAGTCTCATACTCCGTGATAAAACGGGAAAAAGACAGTACGCAAATAACGCAAGCAGCCGCCTCACTCGGGGCGGCTGCTTTAGTATTATTCACTTTCCGGAAATATCACCTTATACATCTTCTGCGTAGTAGGCTGCTCACCGTATCGTATTTTGTTGTAATTCCGTATTCTGCCAACCTCGCTAAACTCAAAGTCACATTTACGATAGAAATCAACTGCGCTGTATTCACGGGAATCTAAAGCCTCAACGGTCATAAACAAAGTGGCCGAAAGCCTGTCATCCCTTACAAACTGCTCAATTTTCGCTATCAGGGCCCTGCCCAAATGCTCTTCTGGATCGTCCCGCTTTTCCTGACAAACCGCCAGATAGTCTATTTCAAGGGCCGGGTATTTCTCCCGCTCCCAAAACTTATCTTCATCCTGTGACGGCAATACCGCCGATTTCCTTTCATCGTCACCAATAGCGCGTATATCGTCGCCATTCAACACAAGCGCATCCTTACTAAGTGCAAAAAACGCTACTACCTTATCACCCTCATAGACATACCATAGCGTGGAAAGCCCGTAACTGATAAACTTTTCAAGGCCGTTTACCCTGTCGTGTATAAAAGCGTCCATCGACGGCACGCCACATTTGAAATTAAAAAGGGCCGACATATCATCAGCCCTCCTTATGTATAAACTTGGTTTACTCATAGCTCCCAATGGATGTCGTAGCGGCTCAAAGCCTCTTTGGAGCGTTTCATACTTGCCAAATCGCGCTCATTAAGCTGTCCGGTGGCGACACGGGCAACGGCGTCACGAATCTGATTCGCAACGTCTCCCCCAATAGGGGCGCGCCTTGTCTTAATTCCTAACATATCGGTTCAATGACTCTGATGTTCGGGTACAAAGTTAAGGATTTTACTTAGATTATCCAAATAATTTCCTTAAAAAACTTACTTACTTATATATTTTATGCTGATTTAACGCAATTTGGATGCCGCAAAACGCGATTTTGAATCAACATCGGCGAGGGAGCCGAGCCGCAGGATGTCCGCCCCCGATTCTGTTGATGGCGCGCCGCCCTTATTTCAGGGTGAAGTCGAAGCGGAGACCGCCGCCCTTGTTGTTGATGACGCTGATCTGACCGCCGTGCAGCACGACGGCGTTCTTCACGATGGCCAGGCCGAGACCCGTGCCGCCCAGGTCGCGGCTGCGGCCCTTGTCGATGCGGTAGAAGCGCTCGAAGAGGCGTGGCAGGTGCTCAGCGGGCACGCCAGTGCCGTTGTCGCTGAAGGTGAAGTGCCAGCCGCCAGACTGTGGCTCGGCCGACAGCATGACGGTGGTGCCCGTGCCGGCATAGTTGATGGCGTTGTCTGTCAGGTTGCGGAAGATGCTGTATATCAGTTGCCAGTTGCCCTGGATGGTGATGTCCGTGGGCAGGCAGTTGTTGAAGTGCATCTGCTTGCGGGCGAGCATCTGTTCCGACTCCTGCACGATGTCGGCCACCAGCACGGAGACGTCGACGCGCTCCCTTTGCAGCACGTCGGGGGCATAGTCCATCTTGTTGAGCGTCGAGATGTCCTGCAGCAGCGCTGTCAGCTGGCGGGCCTGGGCGTTGGTGCGGGTGATGAACTTCAGCTTCGTCTGCTCGTCCATGTCGGGCGTGTCGAGGATGGTGTCGGTATAGCCTAAGATGCTGGCCACGGGAGTCTTCAGCTCGTGGGCGATGTTCTGCGTCAGCTCGCGGCGCATCTGGTTCTGCCTCGCCTGCTGCTCTCGGCTGATGCGCTCGTCCATGCGCTGGGCATAGCGGTGCAGCAGCCACGCCAGACCTGCCATCACGACGATGGAGAACAGCAGCAGGTGCCAGTCGCTCACCTCGCCGAACGGCTCTGACAGCTTGCGGTCGTAGTCCTCGAAAAGTATAAAGATAAGGGCATAGACGGCGAACACGATCATGATGCTCACGAACATCTTCCGCCCCTCAGACAGTTTCCTCATTCCCCACATATCTCACTCCTTACTCCTTCTCTCCTTACTCCTTCTCTCCTTACTCCTTCTCTCCTTACTCCTTCTCTCCTTCCCTCCTTCTCTCCTCAAAAACATACCCGAATCCCTGTCGGGCGACGACACACTGTCCGTAGCGTCCGATCTTCTTCCGCATTCGCGTGATGTTCACATCGACGGTGCGGCTGGTGACGATGACATCCTTGGGCCACACGCGGTCTAACAGCTCCTGGCGGGAGAACACCTGGCAGCGGTGGCTCAGCAGCAGGCGCAGCAGGTCGAACTCCGTCCTGGTCAGCGCCACGCTCTCACCGTCTGTCGTCACCGTCTTCTTCATGAGGTCCATCACCAGCCCCTCGTACCGCAGCGTCTCTTCCCTGCCGGAGCCGACGGCAGCCGAGCGCCCCAGCACGGCCTTCACCCGCGCTGTCACCTCTCTGACGGAGAAGGGCTTCTTCACGTAGTCGTCGGCACCGAGGCCGAAGCCCGCCAGCATGTCGTCCTCCGTGTCCTTCGCCGTGAGGAAGATGATGGGGATGTGAGCCGTCTGCTCGTCGTGTTTCAGCCGGGCGGCCAGTTCGAAGCCCGACATGCCTGGCATCATCACGTCGAGCAGCAGCAGGTCGATGGCCTCGGCTTCTGCGATCTTCTGCAGTGCCTCTTCTGCCGAATGCGCTGCCTCGGCCTCGTAGCCCGCGGCCGTGAGGTTATAGAGCACGATCTCGCACAGATCCCGCTCGTCGTCGACAACAAGTATCTTCTTCGTCTTCATTCTGTGTGCAAAGATACGAATAAACGAGCGAAATGCAAAAGGAAAGCTCGCTTTTCTTTTTATTTCCGAGTGAAAGTATCTTTCTTCATGAGGTTGTTTAAAAAGTGACTTAAGCCGTCATAATCACCTTGAAAACATGAAACATGCCTACATGTTCTCCCTTTTTGCAGGCAGCTCTTTGCTGTTAACGATAGGAGTTTATGATAGTTTAGATAGTCCAAACTGGCAGTTTACCCTGTCTAAACTGTCAGTTTACCCTGTCTAAACTGTCAGTTCAGACTATCTGTGTGATTGCTGAACTGCCTATTAACAAAGCCTTTCAGCGATGTTTTCCTCAGTTTTCAGCCAGAATTTGCTCTATTTTCAGGTAAAAGTGACGGCTATATGACGGCTATAGAAGCAAGCCGTCATTACTTAACATGTTGGTGTTCAGCCTGTAGTGTCCTTTCCGCTTTCCCAGGGGTGGCTATTTGCCGAAGCGGGCCTGGACGACGTTCACCACGTAGTCGCCGAGTTTCTCGCACTCGTTGATGATGTCGTTGAACATCGTGCCAATGGCATAGTCGTACTCCTTGTTGTTGACGGCGCGCACGTTGTCGGCCTTCAGGCGCTGGCGCAACTGGTTGATGTCGTTCTCGATGCGGTAAGTGTCGCGGATGTCGTGCTCATGGCTGTGACCCGTCATCACCACGTTCATCTGCGTCAGGGCGTCGTCAGCGTACTGCATCATCTGCCGCAGCTGGTCGTACCGCTCCGGGGTGAAGTCGAGGCCCGACTCATGGCGGCGGTTCAGGGTGCGGGCCAGGTTGTAACAGGCATCGCCGATCGACTCCAGTTCGCTGATCTCACGCAGCATCTGGCGCACTTTCATCTTCGTGATGTCGCTCAGGTGGTTGTCGCTCACCTGCTCCAGATAGCGGGCAATCTCGATCTCCATCTTGTCGGTGATGTCCTCCTGTTGCTCCACCTTTTTAAATGTGGCGGCAAAGGCCTCGTCGTCTTTCTCCTCCAGCAGGCTCCGCACCAGCCCGAACATCTGCTGGACGCGCTGGGCGAAGTGGCCTGTCTCCTTCTGTGCCTGGAGTACAGAGATTTCTGGCGTTTGCATCAGGTTGACCTGGATGTAGAGCAGGCGGAACTCCTCCTGCTCTGGCTGTGCCTTATCCGGCAGCAGCTTGCAGACCACGCGCTCCATCTGAGGGATGAAGCCTATGAGGATAGCTGTGTTGGTGACATTGAAGCAGGTGTGGAAGGTGGCCAGCACCACGGGCAGCAGGGCTGTCTGACCCGACTTTGCGGGGTCGTAGCCTACGAGGCCGCACACCAGATCGACGAAGGGGTAGAACACGCAGAGCACCCAGATGACGCCGAACACATTAAACAGGAGGTGGGCCAGGGCAGCCCGCCGTGCCTGGGTGTTGGCGCCGAGGGCCGCGAGGTTGGCCGTGGCGGTGGTGCCGATATTCTCGCCCATCACCAGGGCGATGCCTAAGTAGATGGGCAGCACGCCTGTGGAGCAGAGCAGGATGGTGATGGCCATGACTGCTGCCGACGACTGTACGATACAGGTGATGATGGTGCCGATGGCGAGGAACGAGAGGATGGTCCAGTAGTTGCCTGTGTCGAACGAGGCGAAGAAGCTTACCACTGCCTCGTTGTGCTCCAGGTCCATCTCCTTGCCTGCCGAACTGAGCATCACTAATGAGAGGAACATGAAGGCGATGCCAAAGAGGAAGTCGCCGATGAAGCGGTGACGCTTCTTGTAGATGAGCACCATGCCGACGAAGAAGGCAGGGAAGACGACGCTCGTCAGGTCGACATTATAGCCCAGCGACATGATCCAGGCCGTGAGCGTGGTGCCGATGTTGGCACCCATGATCACGGAGATGGCCTGCCCTAAGGTGAGCAGCCCTGCCGAGACGAACGAGACGGTCATCACGGTGGTGGCCGACGACGACTGTACGGCGCTCGTCACAAAGGCGCCTGTCAGCATGCCCGTCAGGCGGTTGGTGGTCATTCGTGCGAGGATGTGGCGGAGTTGAGGGCCTGCCAGCTTCTGCAGGGCGTCGCTCATCATCCGCATGCCATAGATCAGCAGTCCCAGCGCGCCAAGCAGCTTCAGGCTGATCATCAGATAGTCTTGTGTCATAGTGTCTTATCCTTTTTGCTGCAAAGGTAGGCATAATCGGCGTTAACTGAAAGCCAAAACGATTACAATATGGTTACAGCCTCGGATTGTAACCATATTGTAACGCAGGCCCCGAGCTAAGCTCGCCTTATTGATAAGATGGCCTCAAGATTTGTGATTTATTATCATTAAGGTGGGGCTTTCAGCTCAGCGAGGGGGATGAAATAGACAATTGTTGTATGATTTTGGACGATAATGCCAAAGAATGTGAAGATTAGTGCGTAACTTTGCCGCCGAGTTTGAAAAAGTATATAAGAAGTGAGAAATCGAATGACAAGGAGTATCCTGCTGTTTGGGTGGGCGTTGGTCGTGCTGGCTGGCTGTTCGTCGGAGAGCGATGTGCCTGAGGCGGTGCCAGTGCCCGTGCCGGCACCTGTTCCTGTGGATACGGTGAAGACCGATACCAATAAGACCTCAGAGGTGACGCCTGCGAAGATCTTCCCTGCCCGATACCGTGTGGCGAAGATAAGTATCGACGTGGATGGTAATATGGCTGTAACGAGCAAGGAGAAGGAGGACTATCGGGCCTGTGCTATCAAGATAGAGTCGGATACGGCCGTATGGAACTATGAGGGCAGAGGCCGTATCCGGGGCCGTGGCAATTCCACCTGGGAGTGGTATCCGAAGAAGCCTTACCGCCTGAAACTCGACGAGAAGGCCCCGATGCTCGGCCTTGACGAGGAGAAAGACTGGGTGCTGCTGGCGAACTACCGTGACCCGACCCACCTGATGAACACCTTCGTCTTTGAGATGGGACAGGGCTTGGGCATGCCGTACACGAACCACTCCCGGTTTGTGGAACTGACGCTGAACGGCGACTACAAGGGACTGTATCTCCTGACGGAGCAGGTGGAACAGGGCAAGAATCGCGTGGCCATCAACAAGCATGAGGGCCTGCTGCTGTCGCTCGATGTGGACGACGGACCGGCGGAGGCACCAGGGGCAGGAGACAATTTCTGGTCGGAGGTGTACAGGATGCCTGTCTGCGTGAAGAGTCCCGAGGCCGGTGACTATCCCACGCCAGAGACGCTCGTCGACGATGCCCGCTCAGCCCTCGGCAGCCTTGAGCGCGCTATCCAGCGTCATGACTACGACGCCCTGAGCAGTATCTGCGACGTCGACGGGATGATTGACTACCTGCTCATACAAGAATATATATATAATGTAGAGGTGGCCGCCCCGCGCAGCATCTTCCTGTACCGTGACAAAGGCGACGATGCCAAGTGGACCTTCGGGCCGCTATGGGACTTTGATGCCGGCTTCGACTTCGACTGGGGGCAGATGACGACAGGGCACAAGTTCTTCTCCGACTACCGAGAGACGGTGCTCGGCACAGACCCTGCCCGCCACGTCAGCGACTACACCTATACCTCCAGTTTCTTCACCGATATGTGGAAGAGCAAGCAGTTCGTCAGCGAGGTAAAGGCGCGCTGGAACCGGATGCGCCCTCGTATCATGGCAGAGTTCTGGCCCGAGGCGAAGCGGTATGCTGAGGCTGCTGCCGAGGCGATGGAGCGCAATGCCCGGCGCTGGCCCATCGACAGACAGCCGAAGACGGAGATCAACCGCATGGAGAAGTGGCTGAACTCGCGAACCGTAT
>CAMNPN010000109.1 GCA_946548085.1 uncultured Prevotella sp.
AGTTACAGGTCTATGGCACGGCAAAAAGCGCGAGGCCATCAGCCTGCCATGCAGCCGTCTGAAGGCTGTGGAGTTGAGAGACTGGACGCGCAAAAGTTCCAGGACATCCATGTGTATGTGGATATTCAGATAAGGGAGGTAGTAAGGATTTGAACGGATAAACCGTGTATTTTACATCCTGCCTGACAATCACTATATTTGCAACCGCAAGTAAGACCGAAGAGTTATGATAGACCAAAAGTACATTGACATGATCATCGACCGCGTAGACCTCGAGAAGGTTGTCTCGGGCTACGTCGGTGATATGAAGCGCAAGGGACATCGCTCATGGGCGTGCTGTCCCTTCCATCAGGAGAAAACTCCATCATTCTGTGTTGACACCGCCAAGAACCTGTGGCACTGCTACGGCTCGTGCCAGGAGGGCGGCACTGTCATCAAGTTCATCGAGAAGATCGAGAACCTTCCCTTCCCGCTGGCGGTAAAGAAGCTGCTGAAGGATGAACTGCACATCGACCTTCAGGATGCCGACATACAGTCAACGCCTGAGGAGGAAGCCAGGCACAAGAAACTGGAGTCCATGCGCATCATCAATGACTATCTTTCCCAATGGTTCTATCATCAGCTGTGGCAGAATGACCCTGCGGCAAAGGCGGCAAAAGACTACATGCTGGGCAGATGGGATGAAGAGTACTGCAAGGAAATGCGCATCGGCTTCGCCCCTGAGGACGGCAGGAAGGTCATCGAGTACTGCGAGAAGAAAGGTCTGAACTTCGACTTACTCCAGGAGATGGGTATCCTGAAGATGAGCGAGAAATCCCATCAGTTGTATTGCGTCTATCGTAACCGTCTGATGATTCCCATCCGCGACCGCTACTCGAACATCATAGGCTTCACTGCCCGTACCATGGACGGGGAGGATGACCGCAAATACATCAACTCCAGCGAGAGTGACCTTTATAAAAAGAGCCAGTCAATCTTCGGCATCGAGCAGGCAATGACAGCGGCCAGACGTCAGGAAAAGATGTTCCTGGTAGAGGGAGGCCCCGACGTCATGAAACTGCAGTCCGTCGGAATCCTCAATACCATTGCTTCACTGGGTGGCGCATGGACGAAGGATCAGTTCCTGCTATTGCGTGACTACCGCATGCAGAACATCACGCTCTGCTTCATTCCGGACAGTGACATCCCCAAGGCAGGTGAGAAGTTGGGCGCAGGCTTCAAGAACGTCCTAAAGAACGGAGCACTGGCCATGGAATGCGGCTTTACCGTCAGCGTCCGTGAGATTCCCAATGACCTGGAAGCAGAGCATCCTAAGAAGGTGGATCCTGATGAATACATCAACCGTGACACCGACCTCGCCGGACTCACAGAAAAGGAGTTCCTGCTATGGTACGTGGAAAAGTCCCTCGATAAGGAGGCCACGACGGAAGACCGGCAGAAAGTCATCAACAGCGTGTGCGACCTGCTGGTGTGCATCAAGGATGAAGACCTGCAGGAAACATACCTGTCAAAGCTCGCACACTATGATGGTACCAAGCAGCTATGGCGCAACGCCTTCAACTCAGCCAAGCGACGCAAACAGGAGAAACTGTCGAGCAAAAACAAGCGTGGCGATATCGATATGCTCAGACAGTTCGGCTTCATAGAGAAGCACAACTGTTATTTCGGTACCACAAAGGATGGTGATGAAACCCAGTGGTCGAATTTCACCCTGAAGCCCCTCTTCCACATCAAGGATGACCTGAGACCTGTGCGACTGTTCGAAATCAACAACAACGAGGAGGATGACAAACCGGAAATCATCGAGCTGGACATGGAAGTGCTTACATCCTCGAAATCCCTCAGGAAGAAACTGCTGGGTATCGGCAACTATATATGGATGGCCAGTGACCAGGAACTGATCAAGCTGCAGTCCTATCTGGCGAAAGTGACTGAGACAGCCGTAGAGATCAAGCAGCTGGGATGGCAGAAGGAAGGCTTCTATGCTTTCTCCAACGGCGCACTTGAAGACTCAGACTGGCACGATATCGATAAGATGGGTATCGTGCGGCTGAAAGCCGGAAAGTTCTACCTCCCTGCACTGTCGCAGCTCTACAAAACTTCCAAGGAACTTTATGTAAACGAGCGCAAGTTCCAGCTCACACGCTACTCCAATATATCCCTGAATGAATACTTCACGAAGATCTGCCGTGTGTTCGGCCCCAATGCCAAGGTGGCTTTGACATTCTACATGGCCTCACTCTTCGCGGACATCATTCGACAGCGCAGCGTGAAGATACCGCTGCTGAACCTCTTCGGCCCTCCCGGATCAGGTAAGACCGAACTGGCTCAGACGCTCATGTCATTCTTCCAGATTGACTATGAGGCACCGAATATCGAGTCATCCATCCCGTCGCTGGCCGACGCCGTGGCATCCGTGTCGAATGCCCTGGTGCACCTCGACGAATACAAGAACGGCATCGATATCAAGAAACTACAGTTCCTGAAAGATATCTGGGGAGGTGTTGGCCGTATGCGCATGAACATGGATAAGGATAAGAAGCGTGAGCAGGCCCGTGTGGACTCGGCTGTCATAATCACCGGTCAGGAGATGCCGACGGCAGACCCGGCACTGTTTACCAGGCTTATCTATCTGACATACGATAAGCACTCCTTCAGTGAGCAGGAACGGCAGGAGTTTGCCGATCTCCAGCACTGGCGTATGCTGGGGGCCTCTCACATCACCATCGAGATCCTGAAGCACCGCGATAAGTTCGAGGCCTCTTTCGGTAATGCCTGGCGCAAGGCAGAGGCAGACGTGAAGTATGCCCTGCGTGGTGAAGGTGCCATCGTTGACCGAATACAAGGCAACTGGACGGTGCTGCTGGCCACCTACATAGCACTGGAGGATGTGCTGCAGTTGCCATACTCCTACGATGACCTGCTGAACCTGTCAGTAAAAGGTATCCTCCGCCAGAACGAGATGTCGGCCAGCGTCGATGAGGTGGCTGGATTCTGGAACATCATCAGCTCTGCCATACAGAAGGGCATCCTGATGAAGGACCAGGACTACAAGATTAGATACAAGCGGAAGCTTCGTACATCCAAGCAGAAGGATGAGATGGACTTCGAGAAGAACATCCCAATCCTGATGATCCGAAAGAGCGTCATGCTTTCCACCTACCGCGAACAAGGACGTCGTATGGATGAGCAGATACTTCCGCAAGAGTCCATGCTTCACTATCTGGAAATCACGCCGGAGTACTACGGCTATACCACCTCTCCAGAGCGCTTCAAGAAGTTCAATGCCAACGGCATGGCAGAGAGGGAGGAGATAACAGATGAGAAGGGAAACTCTGTAGGCTTCCGCACTGTCTGGAACCAAGACCGCCCCATGTGCTTCAACTACGAACTGGTGAGCCAGAAATACGGCATCATCCTCGACACCTATACAGGTGGAGAGAACGACACGCCACCCCGTCCGGAGCCGGAACAGGGAGAGCTTTTCAGGGAGAATGACGAAGATGCACCATTTTAGTCAATTACTCATAGGTCTATTTGTTTTAGGTGGGGGTGACTGTCGTGAGGCAGCCACCTTTTTCGTGCGCTGTGCGGGCGCGCATTAGGCTATATCGGCCTTAAAAAAACGCTTTTAAGAAGTGAAAATATATATGTTACATTTGTAGCAACGTGTAGCAACTTTATAAATGTCTGATTTTCAGCACGAAAACGGATGTAGCAAAGCCGAAAATTTTGTAGCAACGATGTAGCAATTTGTAGCAACGGACTGTTTTCTATTATCTTTTGTAGCATTGTAGCAGCAAAAATGTAGCTTTCTACAAATATGCTACAAACGTAACTCGTTGATAATAAGCACTTATGCTTTTTGCATCTCGTTGCTACACGTTGCTACACATAATGTCCTCGTGTGCGCGAGATTTTTCCGCTTAAAAACGGAAAATTAGAAAATTATTACTATCTTTGCACCCAAAACCTGATGATTATGAGCAAATTCGTCGTTTATCTTAAACTACAACCTTTCGTTGCGCAGTGGCTTCACCACCACTACGGAAACCCTGTCCAGTTCCAGCCTAAGTCGGTTGAGAACTCGACCATTCTACAGTTCACGCAGAAGCTTCCAGAAGGTCGGCAGCCTGATACGGCAGCCGATGGCCTCACGGCTGTCTGCATACCAGACAATGAAAAGAAGGATCCTTCCGTTTACAACTATCTTGGTCCGAAAGGAAAGGAAGCAGTTGTCGACTGCATTGAACGGACATTCAAACTGATGATGTGGAGCGAACTGAATGACATGTCAGATGTCGGATGCTCAGTACTGGGTGCCATTGATGCCTGGTGTGAGATGCACGGCATCGATATCGAATATGACAGGACTATACTCATGCGGTACAACAGAATCCGGAATTCGTATGTGAAAAAAGGGGTGGATCTTCGCAGAAGAATGCGGAACCACGATAAGTTGTTTAACAAAAAATAACGCTATTTTTCTCTCCTATGATAGACCGTTTATTTTTACTGGGCGTGAAAGGCCATTAAAAACCATAATTCCCGTTACTGCCCGTTAAACATAGTGCATATCCGTTAACTTACAATAAACAGCGACAAAAGATGAAGCAGATTAGGATCATTACCAAGGTGGAACGAACACCTATCAGGGATCTCAGTGGATTGACCAGAATTTCAGAAAGGGAGGTTCGCCTTCCTTCAGGCATCACCTGGCAGCCGTTAGATATAAAGCCACACGCGCAATTGTCTATTACTGATAAAACGGAAGACAACAATACCGTATGGTCGGCAAAGTTGACATTCAAGACATGTGACAACTTCAAAAGCAGAGGGCGCTGGGCTTACCGCTGTCTGATGTCAAGCGGTCAGTACCGTCTTATTGGCACAGATGACAGACCTTACCCTGTTACATCTGTGAATGACAATATGCCAGAGAACGTGACCGAAAACCAACTTATTGAGGTTACAGTGAACTGGCAATCATCACAATTTGTACCATTTATTACAGAATAATAGGTATTTTTTTATATTTTGTCCATTGCCTACCTTTGCCGTAGAATTTGCAAAAGTAGACAATGGAATATCAATTTATCATTTCCGGAGAAATCGGTGTTGCCTTCGACTGGTGGACTGGCCAGCGTGGTACCACCGCTAACCAGGTTAAGAACTTCCTCGATGCCCACAAGGATGAGGACGTTCATATTGCTGTCTGCTCTCCCGGCGGATTCGTCGATGCAGGCCTGCAGATCTACCAGCATATCAAGAACCATGGCCGTGTTCACTGCCACATCATCGGCATGACGGCCAGTGCTGCCACCTTCCTCACCATGGGTGCCAAGGAGGTTGACATGGTGGATGGATCGCTTATGCTCATCCACAATGTCTCTACTGAAGTGTGGGAATGGCAGATGGCGAACAAGGAACAGCTCGACCAGCTCATTGCCTTGTTCCAGAAAGAGCGCAAGGATCTTGATACCATCGACCGCGTCATTGCCTCGCTCTATGCCAAGAAAAACGGCAAGAGCGTCGAGGACTGCATGACGAAGATGACAGCTGCCGCCTGGCTGTCACCTCAGGATGCTCTCGACTTCGGACTGATCGACCACATTGTGGAGGATGAGGACGTGAAAAAGAAGTCGAACCGCTTACGCACAACTTTTACTAATTCCATATTCAAGGATTTCGGTCTTCCTTCCCTGCCTGCGGACACGACGGATGGTTTATCTGCCGTCGTGGACCAGGAAGGTAATCCAGCTGAAGGTTTCATGCAGAAGGCGACTGCGTGGATGCAGAAGCGATTTCCTAAACTTTTCGCCGAAGAGAGTACAAACCCCATGAAGAAAGTGTTTACTTGCCTGTGCGCCTTGCTAGGAGTACAGGACTTCGAGGTGACGGACGGCAAGATTACCATCACCGAGGAGAATGCGGGCAAGATTGAGGGACAGTTGGATCAGCTGGGAAAGGACCTGAAGACAGCCAAGGATGCTGAAAAGGCAGCCAAGGATGCACAGGCCGACCTCCAGACGAAACTCGACCAGGCTCTGAATGACGTGCAGGAGCGCGACAGGCAGATTGCCAACCTCAAAAAGACCCCAGGGGCAGAGGACGAAGTCCCTGCCGGAGAGCATGTAGACGAAGGTGCTGGTGAGATCACCGCACAGTCGATGTTGAACGAAATCAAGGACATGTAGTTATGGCAACAGGTTCACAAGTTCAGATCCAGGAGCCGGAGGTAACCTTTGAGGAGCTGGCTCAAAGTGCCCGCAAACTGCGCAAGCAGCTGCTTCAGATTCCCGTATACCGGGCTGAGAAGGCACTGAAGTTCATGACGCCCCGTGTGGGTATCAGAGTGGCAGAGACCGTCGGTACGCTGACTGGTGATATGCAGTTCGGACCTTATAACGAGGACCGTGAGGATAACCAGGACGTGAAGATCACGCCACGCACCCTCTTCACATATCTGGGCAGCGTCGTGAAGAACTTCCGTCCCAACACCATCGTTCAGAGTATCTGGGGTCCCTCAGTGCTGCACGGTGAGGGTATGAAGAATACCGAACTGGCCCGCATGGTGCTGACCATGCTCACCCGCCAGATGGGTGACCATCTCTATAAGGAGCTCTTTACAGCCGTGCGTAACGCCAGTGGTGCTACCACGCACGACCTCTTCAACGGCTTTGACACCATCGCTAAGACTGAGATGACAGCTATCGAAGCTAATGCCCAGCAGGGCATCGAGGCAAAGCCTGCTGCTATCACCACCGCTCTTGGAAACAAGGTGGTCATCGAGGCCATCACCAAGAACAATGCCTATGATGTGCTTCGCGCCATCTGTAAGGCAGCCAACGAGCACCTCATGGATGAGGAAGAGCTTCTGCTTTTCTGCCCGAAGCACGTCGTTTGGGACTAC
>CAMNPN010000110.1 GCA_946548085.1 uncultured Prevotella sp.
GAACTGGAAGAAGAAACGGGACTTCGAGTTTCGGATGTGCATCAGATTGGAGCATACTCTAAGGTTGATCGAGACCCAAGAGGAAGGACTATCACTGTCGCTTATCTGGCCATCATCGATGAACCTGTTGCTGTTACAGGCCAGGATGATGCAGCCAAAGCGGAATGGTTTAGTTTGGCGGCTCTGCCACAACTGGCTTTTGACCATGCTGACATCATGCTGAATGCCATAAGGTTGTATAATCAATTAATGGAAACAATGACGCAAGATCATTTTAACTAAACAAAGATAATTACGATTATGAAGAAGAAAACTTTATTTAGTGCAGCCCTTACGCTGCTTACACTGACTGGCTGCTATAATGGCAACCAACAGTCGAATGGGACTACATCACCGTCGTTTGACGAGGTATTGACTTCTCGCCGCAGCATTCGTGCTTACGATGCTACGAAGAAGATCTCTGAGGCTGAAGTGCGAGAATTGCTCCTGGCTACGCAGGAGGCTCCGTCGTGGGCCAACCAACAGCCGACGAAGTATTATGTGGCCATCAGCGAAGAGAAGTTGAAGGCTGTGCAGGACATGGTTGGCGGCAATAAGGAGCGCATCAAGGATGCTCCTGTGCTGATTGTATCAACGTTTGAGAGAGGGAAATCTGGTTTCTTTCAGGGCAACCAGACCAACGAGATTGGCGACGGATGGGGAGCCTACGACAATGGACTGAGCAACTGCTATCTCATTTTGAAGGCTCGCGCCATGGGATTCGATACGCTCATCATGGGTATGCGTGATGCCGATGCACTCCGAAGTCTGTTCAGCATACCAGAGAGCGAAACCATCATGGCTGTCATCTCACTTGGTTATAGGGCTCAGGAACCAAGACAACCACAACACAGACCTTTAGACGACATCGTGAAATTCTTCTGAGCTAATCAGTATATGTGATACGCAAGGCAGAGTTCTTTACTTCTACAACTTCTCAATACTCATCGGACATTCTGGCGGTTTCAGTATTTTTGCGCAGACACTCTGTGAGCATGGATAATTTAGAATGAGTTTGGATGAATGAAATCGCCCGCCTCCAGAGACATGCTCGGGGGCGGGCGATTAAAGTAATTATTCAGAGAGATTTACTTCGAGTCGGCCTCGGCCTGCTTTGTCTCAGGAGCGTCGGCACCGTAGTAGTTGTAGTAAGCGTTGTAGCGGTTGTAACCCCAGTTGCTGTTCAGACGGTCGGGATCAAGCTCCTTGGCCTTGTCATAGAACTTGATGGCCTTCTCGTAGAGCGACTTCTTCAGGGCGGGATCTTCCGTGTTCTGAGCCTGAACGCTGAGTGCTGTACCAGCATAGGTCTGGATGGCAGGATTGTCGGTCTTGATCTCGGCAGCCTTCGTCAGATAATTAGCAGCCTCGGCGGGGTTGCTATTGAGCAGACCCAGACCCTTGTCGGCCAGTGCGACGAAGTTGTTGGGATTAACGGCGAGGGCATCGTCGAGGATCTTGTCGGCAGCAGCCTGGTCACCAGTAGAAGCCAGCATGTTGTAGAGTTTCTCCATCACGCCGTCGGTCTTGTGCTCGGCATAGATGTCGCGCAGCTGTCCGATGTACTTAACGGAGTCTTCCTTAGTCTTCAGCTCGCTGCCCAGGATCTCAAGCTTAAGGTTCAGACAGCCTTCATACTCTGCGCTGTCCTTCATGGCAATGTCGCAAAGCTGGAGGGCCTTGTCCATATCCTTGTCCTGATAGGCAAATACGGCAGCGAAGCGAGCCACCTGTCCAAAGTATGCCTTCTGGCCCTCACGGTCGCAATCCTTGAAAAGAGGTGCGGCATCGCTCTCGGCAAAAAGCTGCCAGTACTTACGTGCCTTGGCTTGCTCCTTTGCCTGGATAGCATCCTGACCGGCGTTGACGAGGGCGTTGCGCGGACCCATCCACAGGCGCTGGGCATTCTTCTTGTCGAACTTGGGCGATACCTTGCCTTTCTCGTTGGGCTGCTGGTCGTACTTGTCGCACTCTATAGCGTTGACAATGGCATTGTAAGCCGACTCTGCCATCAGCTCCTTGTCGATAGGCTTCTCTTCTTGTCCCATCTGCTTTGCGAGCTGATTCTCGGTCTCAATAGTGCTCTGCTTGTTGAAGGCATCGAAGGCGATGTCTGTAAGCATGTTGTAGGCTGCGGCCTTCTCCTGGGCGTTGGCCAGCTGGCCGAGAGAACTTTGCACGAGGGCTGCTGCATCGGCATAGGATGCACCCTTCAGAGATTTCTTGAGCGCCTTGAAGGCGTCACTGTCACCGGCAAAGGCCGTAGCGCTGGCTACAACCATCATTGCCATCATCATTAACTTTTTCATAAGCCAAATTTAATTAATTGATTAACGTACAATTTAGTTATTTATGATTTATAATTCTGTCTTCTCTGTCTGCTCGTCAGGTGTAACGTCGGTATCCGGCATATCGGGAGTATCCTCGTTCACTACCACTGCATCCTCGAACTCGTCATCATCATCAGCGTGTTGTACCTTGCAGACGCTGGCGATGGTATCGTTCTTCTTGGTGAGGTTGATGAGTCGCACACCTTGTGTGGCACGACCCATGACGCGCACGTCGGCTACCTTCAGACGAATGAGGATGCCAGACTTGTTGATGATCATGAGGTCGTTCTCGTCGGTCACCACCTTGATAGCCACCAGTCGGCCGGTCTTCTCTGTGATGGCGAGTGTCTTCACCCCCTTGGCTCCACGCGCCGTCTTGCGATAGTCCTCCACCTCGGAGCGTTTGCCGTAGCCGTTCTCTGAAACCACCATGATGGTCTCCTCGTCGGGGTTGTTGACACATACCATGCCGACCACCTCATCGTCGTCGCCGTCGAGACGCATGCCGATGACACCCGTCGACACACGACCCATTGTACGGACATCGTTTTCGTCGAAGCGCACGGCGCGACCATTGCGGTTGGCTAGCAGAAGTTCATTGTGACCATTGGTCAGACGAACGCCTACCACCTCGTCGCCCTCGTTGATGTTGATGGCGATGACACCGGCGGCACGCACGTTCTTATAGGCATCAAGACGAGTTTTCTTGATGATACCCTGCTTTGTAGCGAACACCACATAATGCGACTTTAAGAACTCCTCATCACCGAAGTTCTTGATGCGAAGCACAGCATTGATGGAGTCATCGGGCTCGATATTGAGCATGTTCTGGATGGCGCGGCCCTTCGAGTTCTTGTCGCCCTCGGGAATCTCGTAGCACTTCTGCCAGTAGCAGCGACCCTTCTGGGTGAAGAAGAGCAGCGTGTTGTGCATCGTGGCGGGATAGATATACTCGGTGAAGTCGTTGTCGCGGTGACGGGCGGCCTTCGAACCCACACCTCCACGGCCCTGCTCATGGAAGTCGGCCAGCGGTGTGCGCTTGATGTAGCCCATGTGACTGATAGTGATGACAACGGGATCATCGGGATAGAAGTCCTCGGCGTTGAACTCGTGGTCGAAGGGGATGATCTCCGTGCGACGGTCGTCGCCGTACTTCTCCTTCACCTCGAGCAGGTCGTCTTTCATCACCTGCTTGCAGCGCTCGGGATTGTCGAGAATCTCCTGCAGGTCGGCAATGAGTTTCATCAGGTCGTCGTACTCCTGATGGAGCTGATCCACACGCAGGCCAGTCAGCTGCGACAGGCGCATGTCGACGATGGCCTTCGACTGTATCTCGTCGAGTTCGAAGCGCTTCTCCAGGTTGCGCTGGGCATCGGAGGGCGTCTGACTGTTGCGGATGATGCGCACCACCTCGTCGATATTGTTCACGGCGATAATCAAGCCTTCGAGGATGTGGGCACGCTCCTGAGCCTTGCGCAGGTCATACTTGGTACGACGGATGGTAACGTCGTGACGGTGCTCTACGAAATATTTCACACACTCCTTCAGTGAGAGCAGACGCGGACGTCCCTTCACAAGGGCGATGTTATTCACTGAGAATGAGCTCTGTAGAGCTGTCATCTTAAAGAGCTTGTTCAGCAGGACGTTTGCGTTGGCATCGCGCTTGCAGTCAACCACGATACGCATGCCCTGACGGCCCGACTCGTCGTTCACATTGGCCACGCCCTCAATCTTATGCTGGTTGGCCAGGTCGGCGATATAGGCCACGAGGTCTGCCTTATTGACACCATAGGGTATCTCGGTGACGACGATCTTGTCGTGGGTCTCGCCACTCTCAATCTCGGCCTTGGCACGCATCACGATGCGGCCTCGACCTGTTTCATAGGCGTCGCGCACTCCCTGCAGACCATAGATATAGGCACCTGTGGGGAAGTCTGGGCCTGGGATATACTGCATCAGTCCGTCGGTGTCGATATCGGGATTGTCGATATAGGCACAGCAGCCGTCGATCACCTCACCCAGATTATGGGTCGGCATGTTGGTGGCCATACCCACGGCGATACCGTTACCGCCGTTCACCAGCAGATTAGGTACCTTTGTCGGCATCACGGTAGGCTCCTGCAGAGAGTCGTCGAAGTTGTTCATCATGTCGACCGTTTCCTTCTCGAGGTCGTCCATGATGTGCTCTCCCATCTTCGAGAGCCGGCACTCCGTGTATCGCATGGCAGCAGGAGAGTCACCGTCGACGGAGCCGAAGTTTCCCTGTCCGTCGACCAGTGTATAGCGCATGTTCCAGTCCTGGGCCATACGTACAAGAGCGCCATAGACGGAGCTGTCGCCGTGGGGGTGATACTTACCGAGCACCTCACCGACGACACGCGCGCATTTCTTATAAGGTTGTGTAGAAACGTTGTTGATGTTCATCATACCGAAGAGGATACGGCGATGAACTGGCTTGAAGCCGTCGCGCACATCGGGAAGGGCACGTGCTACAATGACTGACATAGAGTAGTCGATGTAGCTTGACTTCATTTCCTCCTCGATGTTGATTCTGATAATTCTGTCGTTGTCGAATGTCTGATCCATCTTAATTTATTTGACTATTTTACTGTTTCGTATTTTAATGATTTCGCATTTAAGGCACTTTTAAAGCCCGCTGACGCGTTTTTAACCGTGCAAAGGTACTTATTTTTTTCTTTCCGTGCAAGCATTTAAGCTATTTTAGCGGAAACTTTTTTTCTTTATTATGGCACGATATTTGCAAGAATTGTTGTATCTTTGCAAAAAATTAGATACATGACAAGTCAATTTTCGCCTAAAGTATCCGAGATTCTCGCGTTCTCCCGTGAGGAGGCTGCACGACTGGCCAGCCGCAGTGTAGGGCCCGAACATCTGCTTTTAGGCATGCTCCGCAACCAGGACGGCCCTGTGGTGGACCTGTTCCAACGGCTGAACCTGAACCTTCAGGCGGTGAAGACCGAACTGGAGCAGCGTGTGCGTGAAGACGAGATAGGGCGCCCCATCCATACCACCGATCTTGTACTCAACGAGAGTGCGAGCAATATCCTGAAGCTGGCCGTGCTGGAGGCCCGTATCCAGCAATCCACGAGAGTAGACGAACAACACCTGTTGCTGGCCATCCTCCACGATGCCGTCAACAACGGGGCCAAACAAGTATTAGAATTGAACAATATGAATTACGAAGACGCTATGGCAATGTTCTATGCGCCAAAGAATAAGGATGTCACCAACGGCATCGGCCTACCCGATGAAGACGAGGATAGCTACGAGGAGACGGGTTCCGGCCCTGCTGGTAGTACCAAGTCGTCCGGGGCGGCCACGACCCAGAAGAAACCAAATTCGAAGACGCCTGTGCTCGACACCTTCGGCACAAACCTCACGCAGGCAGCAGCCGAAGGACGACTCGACCCCTGTGTGGGGCGCGAGCGTGAGATTCAGCGCATCATCGAGATCCTCGGCCGCCGCAAGAAAAATAATCCCATCCTCATCGGCGAGCCCGGCGTGGGTAAGAGTGCCATCGTTGAAGGCCTCGCACAGCTCATCACCAACCACCACACGTCGCCCATGCTCTTCGGCAAGCGCATCTATACGCTCGATATGACGGGCGTTGTGGCCGGCACGAAATATCGCGGACAGTTTGAGGAGCGCCTGAAGGCCCTGATGAAGGAGCTTGAGGCCAACCCCGACGTGATCGTCTTCATCGACGAGATCCACACCATCATCGGCGCCGGCTCTACGCCTGGGTCGATGGACGCCGCAAACATCATGAAGCCCGCTCTGGCACGCGGTACGATTCAGTGCATCGGTGCCACCACCCTCGACGAGTATCGCAACTCTATCGAGAAAGACGGGGCCCTGGAGCGCCGTTTCCAGAAAGTACAAGTGGAGCCAACCACTAACGAGGAGACACTGCAGATACTGCGTAACATCAAAGACCGCTACGAGTACCATCACCATGTGACCTATACGGACGACGCCCTCGTGGCATGTGTCAAATTGACAGACCGCTATGTCACAGACCGCTTCATGCCCGACAAGGCCATCGACGCCCTCGACGAGACAGGCTCGCGCGTTCATCTTGGTAATACCCGTATACCGCCAGAGATTGCAGAGAAGGAGAAAGAGATAGCAAGTGTGAAAGAGAAGAAGCAGCTGGCCGTAAAGAACCAGAACTTCGAGCTGGCCGCCGGCTATCGCGACCGTCAGACCGTACTCGAGTCGGAGTTGAAAGAGCTCAACGAACGTTGGAGAGACGGCGAAGGTGAGGAGCGCCAGGTGGTCGATGCAGAGCAAGTGGCCGAGGTGGTGTCGATGATGACAGGCGTGCCTGCCCAGCGCATGGCCGAGCAAGAGGGTATCCGCCTGAAGGGTATGGCCCAGGAGCTGAAGTCTGCCGTCATCGGTCAGGATGGTGCTATCGACAAGATGGTGAAGGCCATCCAGCGCAACCGTGTCGGACTGAAGGAGCCCAACCACCCCATCGGCGTGTTTATGTTCCTGGGGCCTACGGGTGTTGGCAAGACCTATCTCGCCAAGAAGCTGGCCGAGTTTATGTTCGGCAGCAGCGATGCGCTGATACGTATCGACATGAGTGAATACACGGAGAGCTTCAACACGTCGAGACTCATCGGTGCCCCTCCGGGCTACGTGGGCTACGAGGAGGGAGGCCAGCTCACGGAGCGTGTGCGCCGTCACCCCTACTCCATCGTGCTGCTCGATGAGATTGAGAAGGCCCACAGCAATGTGTACAACCTCTTGCTTCAGGTGCTCGACGAAGGACGGCTCACCGATGGCAACGGACGTTTCGTTGACTTCCGTAATACGGTCATCATCATGACCTCTAATGCCGGCACGCGCCAGCTGAAGGACTTCGGCCGGGGCGTGGGCTTCAGTGCCGCCGGCGGCAGTGCCCTCGCTCTCAACGAGCAAGACAAACAGTATGCCCGCGACATCGTACAGAAGGCGCTCTCGAAACAGTTCTCACCGGAATTCCTGAACCGTCTCGACGAGATCATCACCTTCGACCAGCTCGACCTCGACGCGATCAAGCGGATCATCGACGTGGAGCTGAAGGGACTCTACCAGCGCATCGAGCAGATTGGCTACAAGCTATATCTCTCTGACGAGGCGAAGGAGTTCGTGGCCACCAAAGGCTACGATGTGCAGTTCGGTGCCCGTCCGCTGAAGCGTGCCATACAAAACTATATCGAGGATGGTGTCAGCGACCTGATCGTCAACGGCAACCTGCCCCTCGGCTCCATCATCCATGTGACACTGAGCGAAAACAAGAACGAGTTAGAATTTGTTTAGTTTATGGTTTAGAGTTTATAGTTTATAGATGATTACCATGTTGGCAGTTTTGTTCCAATGGGATTCCCACGGCTTGCTAACATTTCATCTATAAACTATAAACTCTAAACTATAAACAATAAGCAATAAACACCAAACTATAAGCTCTCGCACTCCTTTACCCAAAGGGCATACGAAGCATCGCTGGGCATGCGCCAGTCGCCGCGGGGCGAGAGGCTCACGCTGCCCACCTTCGGGCCGTCGGGCATACATGAGCGCTTAAACTGCTGGGTGAAGAATCGGCGGCAGAATACTGTCAGCCACTTCTTGACCGTCGCTTCTTCGTATAGCGGTCCCCGGCCCTGTACGGGCGACGGCTCGCAGAAGGCTTTTTTGGCCAGCATGAAGATCTTCGACGGCGAGAAACCATATCTCAGGAAGTAATAGATAAAGAAATCGTGCAACTCGTAGGGGCCCACGAGGTCTTCAGTCTTCTGTTTGATCTGTCCGTTTTCGTCGGCAGGTATCAGCTCGGGCGATATCGGCGTGTCGACGATGTCGAGCAGCGTCTCGGTAGCCATCTGACCGGCTACATAGCTCACGAGGTGGCGGATGAGGGTCTTGGGCACACCGGCATTCACGCCGTACATCGACATGTGGTCGCCGTTATACGTGGCCCAGCCCAGAGCCAGTTCCGAGAGGTCGCCCGTGCCCACGACGATGGCGTTCTCCTTGTTGGCCACGTCCATGAGTATCTGCGTCCGCTCACGGGCCTGTGAGTTCTCATAGGTCGTGTCGTGCATGTTCTTGTTGTGACCGATGTCTTCAAAATGCTGGGTGACAGCCTTGGCGATGCTTATCTCGCGGATCGTCACCTCCAGGGCCTGCATCAGTTTCACCGCGTTGTCGTGGGTACGGTCGGTGGTGCCGAAGCCCGGCATCGTGATGCCGATGATACCCTTACGGTCGAGGCCCAGCTTGTCGAAGGCCTTCACCGTCACGAGCAGTGCCAGTGTTGAGTCGAGGCCGCCGCTGATGCCAATGACCGCCTTCTGGGCATTGATGTGATAGAGGCGCTTGGCGAGTCCTGCCACCTGAATGTTCAGGATCTCCTCACAGCTGTCGGCCATATTCTCCGACTTCGGGATAAACGGATGCGGGTCGATCTCGCGTGTCAGCTCAAACTCTTTTGGCGCCACGGCCTTGCATACCGTCTCTTGGGCGTGAGCGTGGCGCTGGGCGTTGATAAACGTGGTGTTGGCACGCCGTTCGGCGCGCAGCATCTCCACGTCGATCTGGCTCACCTGCAGCTGCGGCTGCAGTGAGAAGCGCATGCCTTCAAGTATCTGGTGGCCGTTCTCGTAGATCATCGCATTGCCGCCGTAGACCACATCCTGCGACGACTCGCCGAAGCCACAGCTGGCATATACATAGCCGCTGATGGTACGCGCGCTCTGCTGGGCCAGCAGCGACTTCAGATAGGTGTGCTTGCCTATCAGCTCGTCGCTGGCAGAGAGGTTCAGGATGATGTCGGCGCCGGCCAGGGCCAGATTGTTGCTCGGGGGGATGGGAGCCCACGCGTCTTCACAGATCTCCACGCCAAACTTCACCCCATCTGCCGTGACGAATATCTGCGGCTCGGGCGTCACGTGCACAGGGCTGCCGGCGAAGTAGATGTCGGTGGCATTCATGTCCTGGGCCGAGGCGAACCAGCGCTTCTCGTAGAACTCGCCGTAGTTCGGCAGATAGGTCTTCGGCACGATGCCGAGCAGCGCACCGCTCTGGATGACGGCGGCGCAGTTGTAGAGCAGGCCGTTGACAACGACGGGCAGGCCCACCACCGTCACGATATCGAGCTTGCGGGTGAAGTCGAGCAGCAGCATCACGCCCTGCTCGGCACGGTCGATGAGGGCTTGCTGGCGGAACAGATCCTGACACGAGTAGCCCGTCAGGCACAGTTCGGGCAGCACCATGATCTCCACGCCGCGGCCTTCGGCCTGGGCTATCAAGCTCTCTATCTGCTGCACATTATACTCTATGTCGGCCACCTTCACAGCCGGCACGGCTGCGGCCACTTTTACAAATCCGTATTTCATAGTTTTATCTTTTGTACGTCGTTCTCAATCAGCGTATATATCAGCGCGGGCTGCTCGAAGAAGTCGTTCTCGCGGAAAGCGTGGAGCTTGTAGAACTTCACCGTGTCCACGTTCAGCTGCGCGTTCACCGTCGGCTTCATCAGGAACGTCTTCTCGCGCTTATAGGCCATCATCTGCACGCAGCAGTGCTCCAGCGCGTTGAGGTCCTCACGGCCGAACTCCTCTATGAACTCCTTCGTGTTCGGCTCCAGCTCTCCCTCTGCCCTCACCGTCCAGGCATTGTTCTCGCCGGTCATATACACATAGCGCAGATAGTAGTTTGAGTCGTTCACGAGATAGCTCTCGAAACGGCTCTGCGACAGCTCTTTCGCGTCGATGGGCACAAAGGCGAGATAGGCGCTCAGGCGGTCGCCGCCCCGGCGCTCCATAGGCTTCGCCTTGAACGTCACGGGCTTCGCCTCGGGCTCCGGCTCTTCGTCATCCGCTTCGAGCCGCTTGCTCTTCGCCTCCTGCTTCACTTCCACCAGATGACTGGTGGCGTAGTCTTCGTCGCCCACCACCACGACTTCCGTCGAAAGCATGGGCACCTGGAAGCCGTCCTCGTCTTCCACGAGCACGATGTTCTTCCCTTGGAATCCGGCCACGCGGCCGCCTCCTATCTCGTTCAGGAATCTTACTTTATCTCCGATTTTCATCTCAATCATCTCTCTTTCTGGGAGCAAAGGTAAATAAAAAAGCCAGAACCACCAAAGATTCGGGCATTTTTCTTTTATGAAGGCTGCAGCTCGGCGTATTCGCGGGCCACATCGATGATACACTTGCAGTTTTCTGGGGATTAGTTGTTTTTAATTCTACGGAGATTCTTTTTGTCTAAGGAGAAGAGGAGGATAGGAGTTTTATTCTACGGAGAGATTATTTCTCCTTATCTCCTAAACTCCTTAGACCAAAAAAATCCTTATCTCCTATTCTCCTTAGACCAAAAAACCTCTCTCCTTAGCCTTCACCGCTGGCGGAGAAAGGTGGCTGGTTTCTCGGAGAAAGGTAGTACCTTTCCGGCAGAAAGGTGGCTGGTTTCTCGCTGAGGGGGCTGTCCTT
>CAMNPN010000111.1 GCA_946548085.1 uncultured Prevotella sp.
AACCTGCTTATCGATGCTTCGCCGATGGGTGTCATCCAGTGTGACCTCGACGGCAACACAACGTCCATGAATCCCGCAGCCCGTGAGATGTTGTCGCCAAGTATCGAGGAGACCATCCAAGCACTGCCTCTCGGGGAGACGACTACTGTACGCATCCCTGGCGGGCCGCAACTCTTCCGCATCAGCCACCTCAGTTTTCCTGACCGTGGTTTCCAGCATCCTTTCTTCCTCATCGAGTCACTGACCTCAGAAATACGTCTTGCTGAGAAAGCCGCCTACGAACGCGTCATCCGCATGATTGCCCATGAGGTGAACAACAGCGTGGCGGGCATCATGGGCAGTCTTACTGGCGACGAGGCCGAACGGCTCACCGCCCTCTCATCCTTTGTCTCCCGCTTTGCCGAAGTAGTGAAAATTCCGCAACCGCAATTGCAACTCTGCGACCTCAGCGAGGAGGTGGAAGCCTGCCGTCCCTTCCTCGAAAACCTGTGTACGCAGGCGCACGTCCATATTGATTTCCGATTGACCGACGAAGCCGTACCCGTGCATCTTGATACCGTTCTTTTCCAACAGGTGCTCATAAACATCGTCAAGAATGCAGTAGAAAGCATCGGGAAAACACAAGGACATATCACCCTTGAAGTCATCATGCCAGCTACGCTCATCATTACCGACAATGGTCATGGCATCCTGCCAACTATCGCCAAAAATCTCTTCACTCCGTTTTTCTCTACCAAGCCTCAAGGCCAGGGACTTGGTCTTCTACTCATTCGTGACATTCTTACTTCTCATCACTGCACGTTCAATCTGCTTACAGATCCAGAAGATCATCTCACTCGCTTTACCATCCAATTCCCCACCGGACAGTCACCAGAAGAATGGAAGATAAATTAAGAGTGAACTGTAAACTATAAACTAAAAGTAGTTAAAAAAGCAACCTATCTTTTCATTATCGCCTATAATTGCGTACCTTTGCAGGCTATGAGCAAATATAAACTGGTATCAGACTACAAGCCTACGGGTGACCAACCCGAGGCCATCCGACAGCTAACGGAGGGACTGGAGCGGGGCGACAAGGCTCAAGTGCTGCTGGGCGTGACCGGCTCTGGCAAGACATTTACCATGGCGAACGTGATAGCCAACTGGAACCACCCCACCCTCATCTTGAGCCACAACAAGACGCTGGCCCACCAACTCTACGTGGAGATGAAGGAGTTTTTTCCCGAGAACGCCGTGGAATATTACGTGAGTTACTACGACTACTACCAGCCGGAGGCCTACCTGCCGACGACGGACACCTATATAGAAAAAGACCTGGCCATCAACGATGAGATTGACCGCCTGCGACTCTCGGCGGTGACGAGTCTGCTGTCGGGCCGAAACGACGTGGTGATCGTGTCGTCCGTCTCGTGTATATATGGTATGGGCAGCCCCGTGGCCCTACAGGAGAACGTCATCGAGCTCAGCGTGGGCCAGAAACTGAGCCGCAACGCGCTACTGAGGAAGCTGGTGCAGTCGCTTTACGTGCGCAACGACCTCGACCTGCAGCGCGGCAACTTCCGCGTGAAGGGCGACACCGTCGACATTGCGATGGCCTACTCGGAGGTGGTGCTGCGCGTGACTTTCTGGGACGACGATATCGACGCCATCGAGGAGGTAGACGGCCAGACCTTTGACCACATCGCCTCGTTCAAGGACTATAAGCTCTACCCCGCCAACCTCTTCATGACCTCACAGGAGCAGACTGTCAGGGCCATCCACGACATTCAGGACGACCTGATGAAGCAGGTGGCCTACTTCGAGGAGCTGGGCGACGGCATCAAGGCGCAACGCATCAAGGAGCGCGTGGAGTATGACATGGAAATGATCAAGGAACTGGGCCACTGCTCGGGCATCGAGAACTACAGCCGCTACTTCGACGGGCGCAAGGCGGGCGAACGGCCTTACTGCCTGCTTGACTTCTTCCCCGACGACTATCTGCTGTTCATCGACGAGAGCCATGTCTCCGTGCCGCAGATCAACGGCATGTATGGCGGCGACCGTAGCCGCAAGCAGAACCTCGTAGAGTATGGTTTCCGCCTGCCGGCCGCCTTCGACAACCGCCCGCTGCGTTTCGAGGAGTTCCAGCAGGAGGTGCACCAGGTGATCTACGTCAGCGCCACCCCCGCCGACTACGAGCTGCAGGAGGCCGAGGGCGTGGTGGTGGAACAGGTGATACGACCCACGGGACTGCTGGATCCCGAGATAGAGGTGCGCCCCAGCGAGAACCAGATAGACGACCTGCTCGACGAGATCGAGCAGCGTAAAGAGCGGGGCGAGCGCGTGCTCGTAACCACGCTCACCAAGCGCATGGCTGAGGAGATGGCCGACTACCTGCTGCAACACGGCGTGAAAACGAACTACATACACAGCGAGGTGAAGACGCTGGAACGCGTGCAGATACTAAACGACCTGCGGCTGGGCAACTACGACGTGCTGGTGGGCGTAAACTTGCTCAGGGAGGGACTCGACCTGCCGGAGGTGTCGCTCGTGGCCATCCTCGATGCCGACAAGGAAGGATTCCTACGCAGCCACCGCAGTCTGACACAGACGGCAGGACGCGCCGCACGAAACGTGAACGGCAAGGTGATCATGTATGCCGATACCATCACCGCCTCGATGCAGCTCACTATCGATGAGACCTTACGGCGCCGGGAGAAACAGATACGCTACAACGAGGCTCACGGCATCACGCCCAAGCAGATCGTAAAGAACATCAGTCAGGCGGCACTGCAACAGCAGAACCGTGCCGACACGAGGGAGCTGCGCAGAGAATATGGCATGGCGCCCACTGGCTCGACGATGGCCGCAGACCCCATCGTGGCCCGCATGACGCGACAACAGATGGAGAAATATATCGCAGAGATGCAGCAACAGATGAAGGAGGCAGCCAAGCGCCTCGACTTCATCCAGGCGGCGCAGTATCGGGATGAGATCGTGAGGATGCAGAAGGAGTTGGAGATGAAGTAAGAGATTGAGTTCATTGTTTACGGTTTACTAAAAAACTATAATTAGTTAATAAATGTAGAGCAGCAGCAAATTCTTCATCCTACATTCTTCATTTTTCATTTTTCTTCGTACTTTTGCACAGAAAATCTACACGAGACAATAATTAAATAGGTAAAGATGAAAAAGATTTTGATAGTCCTGCTGATGGTTGTGCCCCTGCTGGTATCGGCTCAGGACAACACTTGGGAACGCATCGAAGTGGAAGAACAGCCGAAGGATAACCCCGACGCAAAGTACCTGACGGCCAACGCCGTGCCAGAGGTGAACGGAAAGGTGGAGTTCAGCACCACCATCCAGGCTGAGGGGAAGAGTGCCGACGAGATCTACGACATCGTGCTGCAGCAACTGACGAAGATGACCCACGAGCCCAACCAGATTGCAGGCAGCATCGTGTGTATCGACAACCGCGAGAAGCATGAGCTGGGAGCCGTCTTCCACGAGTGGCTCGTGTTCACTAACAAGACCTTCTCGCTCGACCGCACTCAGTTGAACTTCGTGATACACGTCACCACTGCCGACGGACGAGCAGACATCACAATCAAGCACATCTCATACGACTACGACCTCGACCGCAAGCCGCGCCACTACACCGCCGAGGAATGGATCACCGACAAGTATGCCGTAAACAAGAAGCACACGAAGCTATACCCTGTATCGGCCAAGTTCCGCCGCAAGACAATAGACCGTAAGGATTTCATATTCAACAAGATGAACTCGCTTATCAACAGTAAATAATGAACAAGGACAAAATCCGTTTCTGGCTGAACCTCATCTTTATGGTCGGGGCCGTCGTAGGAGTGATACTATACCTTCAGAAAAACGAGGAGAGGCACATGCTGGGCCTCTACATCATCCTCTGCTCGATGGTGGTGAAAATAGCGGAGTCATCGCTCAGGATGCTGAAGTGAGAGGTTAAGAGGTGAGAGAAATGTTTCAAGCACTGAGTAAAATGCAGCGACGATACATATGGATAAGGGTGATGGCAATGCTGTTCATCCTTACATCTATCAGCCTGTTCACCCCCGCTTCGGCCCAAGACACCTACAACCAGATTGACGAATATGGCAACGTGTCGCAACGCAACGGCAATGGCAACTTCAATAAGCACAACAACGACACGACGCGCAACAAAGAGATCCCCAAGGGATTCCACACCTGGACCATCGACCGCACCTTCGGTGACATGACCCCCGCAGAACCCGACACCGTGCCACACCTCTTTATGAACACCACGTTCAACAGCGGCATGTATGGCGAGTACAACCACACGGGCAGCAACTACACGGCGCGACAAAGCCGCATCTTCTTCAACCGCCCCGCCACCGACATCTACTTCTTCTCACAACCCTACAGCTTCGTTGAGAAAAGGCCGGAGAACTTTCTCTTCATGAACACCCTCTCGCCCTACACTACCATCCTCTACGACAACTGCGGCGACAAGACCAGCGGCGAGGATCATATCGACGCGAAGTTTGCCGTGAACGCCAGCAAGCGCCTAAACATGGGTTTCGACCTGGAATATGCCTACTCGCGAGGCTACTACATGCACCAGAACGTGTCGCACTTCAACGCCACGCTCTTCAGCTCGTACACCGGCGACAAATATAATATGCACTTCTTTTTCACCAACAGCCACCAGAAGGCCGAGGAGAACGGAGGCATCGGAAACGACAATTACATCGTGCACCCAGAGTTGTTCCCAGAGTCGTACAGCGAGAACGAGATACAGACGGTGCTCTCGGAAAACTGGAACCGCAACGACCACCAGCACTTGTTCCTGACCCACCGCTACAACATCGGCTTCTACCGCAAGGTGAAGATGACTGACGAGGAGATCAAGGCCCGGCAGTTTGCCAAAGACTCGAAGAAAGACAAGGAGAAGCGCGAGGCTCTCGACAAGGAGAAAGACGGCGACGACCACAGCCGTGACCAGCGGCGGGAGCCGGAGACACGACCCAGTGGGCGGCCCGACAATGCCCGTATCGTGGGTGCTGAGCCGAAGGCTCTGCTCGACTCGCTGGCAGCACAGGCCGTAGACACCACTCGCATTAAGATCGAAGACCAGGCCACGCTCGACAGCCTGACACGCGCACAAGCTATCCAAGACTCTATTGACGCGACGATGAAAGACGAGTTTGTGCCCGTCACGAGCTTCTTCCACACCCTCGAATGGAACAACTACCGTCGCATCTATCTGGCATACAGTTCGCCGGAGAACTACTACCAGAATCGCTATCTCGACAGAGCGAACCTAAGCAACGACTCTATCAACGACCTGACCTACCACCATACACTGAAGAACATCTTCGGTATCGGACTGCTTGAAGGCTTCAACAAATACGTGAAGGCAGGACTGAAGGTCTTCGTATCCCACGAAAACCGACACTACGAAATGCCTGACACGATAGGGAGCATTGCCACACGGTCGAAATGGAAGGAGAACGACATCACCATCGGCGGACTGCTCAGCAAAACGCAGGGACGAACACTGCACTTCAAAGCCGGCGTGGAGGCATGGGTGGCCGGCGACAACGTAGGACAGTTGCACCTCGACTTCAGTACCGACCTGAACTTCGCACTCTTCAAAGACACTGTCAGACTGGCTGCCAAGGCCTACTTCCACCGCGACAAGCCTGGATTCTTCATGACGAAATACCACGGCAAGCACGCCTGGTGGGACAACAGTGACCTTTCGGCTGAGACACGCACACGCATAGAGGGCATCTTCTCGTATGACAAAACGAACACCAAGCTGCGCGTAGGTATCGAGGAGATACAAAACCACACCTATTTCGGCATGAGCTACGATAACATCGACAACAGACGAACGAACTTCGCCACGGGCGTCTTCCAAGAGTCGAGTAATATCAACATCATGATGGCACAGTTGCACCAGAACTTCCGACTCGGTCCGCTCAACTGGGAGAATGTCATCACCTACCAGAACTCCAGCAACAAAGACGTGCTGCCGCTACCGACGTGGAACATCTTCACGAACCTATACCTGAAGTTTAAGATTGCGAAGGTACTCGGCGTGGAGCTTGGAGCCGACGCCGTGTGGTTCAGCAAATACTATGCGCCCGACTTCTGTCCGCTCATGAACCAGTTTGCCATCCAGCAGAATGCTGCCAGCCGTGTAGAACTCGGCGGCTACCCCTTCGTCGACGTCTACGCCAACATGGTATTGAAGAAAGTGCGTTTCTTCGTGATGATGAGTCACGTCAATGCTGGCTCTGGCAGCAGGATGCAATTCCTTACCCCCCACTACCCCACCAACAACTCCGTGATACACTTCGGCGTGTCGTGGGTGTTTTACAACTAACTCAGCAGAGAAGGAGGCCGATGCTGACGCAGAGACCGTAGATGAAGATGTTTCGAGCTGTCTCGCCCAGACAGAGGTTCAACGCCTTACCTTGATAGATGCGCTTGATGCGCAGGTAAGTAAACACATGGAGCACGAAATACAATAGCGGGAACACCGTGGCCAGCGGATGGCCGTGCATCCAGAACGTTGCCCCCAGGATCATTGCCCCGACACCTACGCCAAAGTAGAGCTGCAGGGCGGCCTCGGGCCCCAACCTCACAACGAGCGTCTGTTTACCGGCAAGACGGTCGTTGTCACGATCCCTGAAATTGTTCACAATCAGAAGGGCGTCTATGACGAGTCCGCAGGCAAGTGAAGCAAGCACTACCTCCCAGGTGATGGTATGTAGCTGCACATAGTATGTGCAGCATACCGGCACAAGGCCAAAGAAAAGGAGCACCAACAGATCGCCCATGCCTCGATAGGAGAACACCGTGGTGTAGAGGAAGGCAAACACCACACAGGCAACACCTACCACAATCATCTCCAGGCCGCCATACCATGCCAATGGCAGACCAATGACACAGGCAGCGCACGTCGTGGCAGCGATGGCCTGCTTCATGGCACTGAGCGTCACCCACCCCTGCGCACACGCCCTCCGGGGACCGAGTCGCGTCTCCACATCGTCGGTGCCGTTCACAAAATCGAAGAAGTCGTTGATCAGGTTCGCATCGATCTGCATGGCAAAGGCAAAGAGCAGGCAGAGCAGGGCTGCCGTCCAGCTGAACACATCGCCATCGTATAGCCGGGCATCAGAGTAGGCCAACGATACACCAATCATCACGGGCACAGCTGCTCCGGAAAGTGTCTTCGGACGAGCGGCCAAAAGCCACGCTCGCAGCGAGTTTGTCTTGATTCTTACGCCTTCATTCATATTTTCTTCCTTTTTATTTGCAAAAGTACGCAGAATTTCGTACATTTGCAAACATAAACCAAACTTTTTATGATACAAAACGTTCCGAGCCTTGATCTGGTAGAGTTTATTGAGACCAAAATCCTGCCTCAATACGCTGCTTTCGACGCTGCCCACAACATGGAGCATGTCACCCGTGTCATACGCAACTCGCTTGAATTAGTGAAGATGACCGGTGCCGATATAAATATGGTGTATGCCATTGCCGCCTACCACGATCTCGGCATGTCGGGACCACGTGCCGTACATCATCTCACGAGCGGAAAGATCCTGGCCGCTGATGCACGGCTAAAGAAATGGTTCTCGCCAGAACAGCTGAAAATCATGCGTGAAGCCGTCGAAGACCACCGGGCCTCTGCCGCACACGCACCAAGGAGCATCTACGGGAAGATTGTGGCTGAAGCAGACCGCGATATCGACAAGGATATCGTCATTCGCCGCACGATCCAATACGGGCTGGCCAACTATCCGCAACTCGACCACGAGGGCCACTGGAAGCGCTTCAAGGAACACATGGACAATAAATACTCCAAAGACGGCTACATAAGGCTTTGGATACCCAACTCGCCGAACGCCGTACGCCTAAACGAGCTACGTAACCTTATCGCCCAGCCAGCAGAGCTCAAGAAAGCCTTTGACCGAATATATCATGAACTTATCCCCGCCGACGGACAGGGATAAACTCACCTGAGATACATATAATAAATGTATGCAAGAACGGCAATAAGCACAAGCGTCACAACTGTTCTTACCATACACGACACCACACGCTTGATAATCAGGAAGGCGATGATGATGGCTGCAAGCATCGCAGCATAATAACCAATATTCTCCATTTACTTAAATAGTTTTCTGAATGCAGTGGGTACAGGCGTTTCAAACTCCATGGGCTCGCCTGTCACCGGATGGTGGAAGCAGAGCAGCCAGGCATGCAGGCACAAACGCCCTATAGGATCGTCTCCATTACCGTATTTCGGATCTCCACAGACAGGATGCCCCATGTCGGCGGCATGCACACGAATCTGATTCTTACGTCCTGTCTCCAGTTTGAACTCTACAAGCGAGTGCTCAGTCGTTCTGTCCATCACGTGGAAATGGGTCACAGCATACTTTCCACCGTTGTCGACAGGCGACGAATAGGTGATGTAGGCCTTGTTGTCCTTCAGCCAGTTTGCTATCGTCCCCTCGTCGTCGGCCATCTCCCCGGAGCACACCGCCACATACCGGCGGTCGTACACAATATCGTGCCAGTTGTGCTCCAGCACCTGCTCCGTCTCCATATCCTTGGCATAGACCATCAGCCCGCTGGTATCACGGTCGAGGCGATGGACGACGTGGGCTGTGCATTTCTGGCGCGACTTCTTGAAATAGTCATCGAGCACCGCTTTCACATTCAGTGCCGCATGTCCACCAGCCATCGAAAGGATGCCGGCCTCTTTTTCAACAATTATCAGCCAGCGATCTTCGTACACAATCTTCACCCAGCGGCTCTTGAACCCTTTCTGATTGCGCTTCGTCTTCGACACAGCCACCTTCATCCCAGGTTTCAGCAGAAAATCAAACTGACTGACGGTCTTGCCGTTCACTTTGATACCACGTCCCTGCAGCACGGCTTTCACCTTCGACTTCGACTGCGGTAAATTCGCAATAAGCCACTCCAGCAGAGGTCTCTCCTCGCTGACGACAAAATGGTCGTAGTCGCCCTCGCGATTGTAGCCTGTGTTATATCTCATTACTTATTAAGAATTATATCCGACAATTTCACATGATCTTTAACGTTCACGTCACCATCACCATTCAGGTCGCCCAAGACGGCAGCCGTAGAGAAGGTGAAAGTGCGAGTAGCAGTATCCGACCTATAACAGCCTTTCTTAATGGCAAAGACCGATACCGTATAAGAGTCGGGCGAGGATATCTCATTCCCAGTATAAGTCCCTGCACCTCCGACACTCACGAAGGACTTGAATTCGACACCTTCTGTAGCACAAGTGAACTGTATCTTGCCGCCAGCGAAATTGATTTCTGGCATGGCACACTTCACGACTTCACCTTCATAAATAGAACGGATGGTATGCGAATTACTCCAGGGGACCGTGTTATAATAAGCACTATAAGCCGTTCCTGGCACACTGAGCGTATAAAGTGTATAACGGGAGTCGAACGATGTACTCTCTGTTGCCGGCACCTGTTCAGCCAGACAATAGACATCAGCCAGGCTGCTGCAGTCATAGAAGGCAGATTCGCCTATAGAGGTCACACTACTGCCGATAATCACAGTCTTGAGCGATGAACACCCGTGAAAGGCAGAAGTGCCGATGGAAGTGACAGCATTGCCGATGGTAACGTCTGTCAGGGCAGGACACATATAGAACGCATACTGTGGGACAGCCTCCAAGCCATCACCAACGGTAACAGACTTCAGAGAGTTATTATAGGCAAAGGCCCTGTTACCCATGGTGGTGACTGCATTCCCGATTAATACCGACACGAGCGACGGACAACCACTGAACGTCTCTGCTGCGATGGCCGTCACATCATAGGTCACTTCGCCGTATTCGACTTGTTCTGGAATAATGACATCGCCAGCGTATTTATATGGGTTCTTCACTACCGTAGCACAACTATGCTCAGCATCCAGGGCATACCAGATGCCTTTGATTTCAACAGTCTCAACAGCACTTGCCAACACAGGTAGCAAGACAAGTAAGAATAAAACACTTATCTTCTTCATACACATCTTTATCATATTCGGTCAATATTAGTGCAAAGATAAGAATTATTTCATAAACGAGCAAACTTTTTACAACTATTTTAATGAGAGAGGCAGAAAAAAAATAGGCCGGGATAATCAGTCCCGACCTACTCGCGATGGATATCCATCAGTAGTAATTAGTAGAACTTAAAGTATCTCCGTGCATTATTGTACGAAATATCCTCCACCATGCGACCCAGAATCTCCATGTCGCAAGGCAGCAAGCCCTTCTCCACGTCGTTACCAAGGATGTTGCAGAGGATGCGACGGAAATACTCGTGACGCGGATAAGAGAGGAACGAGCGGCTGTCGGTGAGCATGCCCACGAAACGCGAAAGCAGACCCAGCACCGACAGGGCGTTCATCTGGCGGATCATGCCGTCCATCTGGTCGTTGAACCACCAGCCCGAGCCGAACTGAATCTTTCCCGGCTCGCCGCCCTGGAAGTTGCCGAGCATTGTGGCAATGACCTCGTTGGCGCAGGGATTAAGCGTATATAATATGGTACGTGTGAGCTTGCCCTTCATGTTCAGCTTGTTGAGGAACTTCGACATGGCCTTGGCGGTGTTGAACTCACCGATCGAATCGAAGCCCGTGTCGGGGCCGAGCTGGTTGTACATCGCCGTGTTGTTGTCGCGGATGGCACCATAGTGGAACTGCTGTGTCCAGTCAGCATCGGCATCCATCTCTGCCATCACGGTGAGGAAGCAGTTCTTGAACTGGCGCACCTCCTCGATGGAGAGCTGCTGGCCGCGCATGGCCTTCGCGAAGATGGTCTCGATCTGCGAGTCGGTGTACTCCTCGTCGTAGAACTCCTCGATGCCGTGGTCAGAGAGTTTGCAGCCGTTGGCGGCGAAGAAGTCGTGGCGCTTCTGCAGGGCGTCGACCATATCGGCAAACTTGTTGATCTCCGTGCCGCTCACCTGAGCCAGCTGCTCCACGTATTTCGAGAACTCGGGCTTCTCGATGTTCATGGCCTTGTCGGGGCGCCAGGCTGGAATCATTATAGGATCATCCTGAGCCTTATGCTTGGCATACTCGATGTGGTTGTGCAGGTCGTCCACGGGATCGTCGGTGGTGCAGACGCACTCCACATGGTAGTGCTTCATCAGTCCACGGGCAGAGAACTCGGGCTGCTTCAGCTTCTCATTACACTCGTCGAAAATCTCGCGAGCGGTCTTCGGCGAGAGTTGCTTGGTGATGCCAAAGGCTGTCTTCAACTCGAGGTGGGTCCAGTGATAAAGGGGGTTACGGAAAGTGTAGGGGACAGTCTCTGCCCACTTCTCAAATTTCTCCCAGTCGGTTGTGTCCTTGCCTGTACAGTATCTCTCATCGACACCATTCGTACGCATGGCACGCCATTTATAGTGGTCACCTCCCAGCCACAATTCGGTGATTGACTTGAAACGATGGTCGTTGGCCACCATCTCGGGGATGAGGTGACAGTGATAGTCGATGATGGGCATCTTGGCCGCATGGTTGTGATACAGGTCCTGAGCCGTCTGGGTCTCGAGAACGAAGTTATCGTCATTAAACTGCTTCATAATTTTGTTTGTTATTACGTTTTAAGTTCAAATTCTCCGCAAAGTTAATCATTATTTCGTAAAAAAGAACTATCTTTGCAAAAAATATAAACGTAAACGTTTGCTTTCCACTTATGCGCAGCAAGGTATTATTAATCTATACAGGCGGTACTATCGGCATGAATCGCAACCCTCAGACGGGTGCCCTTGAACCTTTCGACTTCGAGCACCTGCTTCTGAATGTGCCTGAACTCAAACAGTTCGACACGGAAATAGATACCTTTCAGTTCACACCGCCTATCGATTCCAGTGATATGACACCTGGTCGCTGGACAGACCTCTCGCACTGTATCGCCGACCATTATGACCAGTATGACGGTTTTGTCGTACTTCATGGCACTGATACTATGGCCTACACAGCTTCTGCCCTCTCTTATATGCTGGAAAACCTCACGAAGCCCGTCATCTTCACAGGCTCTCAGCTCCCTATTGGACAGTTACGCACCGATGGCAAGGAGAACCTTATCACAGCCGTAGAGATTGCTGCAACAAAAGACGCTGACGGCAAAGCACTGGTACCAGAGGTCGGCATTTTCTTCGGTGGACATCTGCTGCGCGGCAACCGCACCACGAAGCAGAGCGCCGAGGAGTTCAATGCCTTCGAGTCGTTCAACTACCCCCACCTCGTCGATGCCGGCGTGAACATCACCTACCACCGTGAACGTATGCTCAAACCCGACTGGGCCAAGCCGATGACGCCCCACTTCCGACTCGACAACAACGTCATCATCTTCTCCCTCTTCCCTGGCATCCGCGAAGACCTCATCCGCCACATCATCCACACGCCGAACCTGAAGGCCATCGTCATGCGCACCTTCGGATCGGGCAACGCCCCGCAGAGTCCCTGGCTGCTCAACGCCCTCCGCGAGGGCACCCGCAACGGCAAGGTGATCGTCAACATCAGCCAGTGTCTGCAGGGCGCCGTCGAGATGTCACGCTACGACAGCGGCTACCACCTGCAGGAGGCGGGTGTCATCAGCGGCCGCGACATGACCGTCGAGAGTGCCGTCACCAAGCTGATGTTCCTCCAGTCGCACTATCCCGACTCGCCCGACACCGTCCGCCAGCTCATGGGCCACTCCCTCCGCGGCGAGATCAGCATCTGATATTGGCATCGGACTGACACGGAATTTCTCGGACTTTTTTTCCCCTCCTGAGTTAGGAGGGGAAAGCTGCGCCGAAGAAGCCGTGTCTTTGTTAAAAGCCGTGTAATCCGTGCCTAATCTCTTTGCCATCCGTGCCTAAATCCGAACTCATGGGGTAACAAATCGTGACGCCATAAAAATAAATCTCGATTTATTTTGCCGTTCGGGAATTTTTTCCTATCTTTGCAGCGAGAAAAAGAAGAATATGGGATATAGTAATCACGACAAGATGGAGTGGACACTCATTCTCACATTGGAGTTCGGACGTAGGTTCGGGCTGACACTCAAACAGGCATTCAACTACCTGAGCCGCTACGGAGGCATCGCTTTCGTTGATGAGCACTATGACTACTGCCATACACAGTCCTTCCAGTCGATGGTTGCCGATATGGCAGAATACTGCCATAGGAAAGGAGGCGCGCTGATATGATCCTCTACCACGGTACCAATGCTGACTTCGGTGAGATAGACCTTACGAAGTCGAAGCCTAACAAGGACTTCGGCCAGGGATTCTACCTTTCCCGTGAATACGCACAGGCTATGGATATGGCCAAGACCAAGGTGGAACAGCTTGAGACAGGCACTCCTATAGTGCTTACCTATGAGGCTAATGACGAACAAATGGCCACCCTGAAAGTTCTCCGCTTCAGTGACTACAGCGAGGAGTGGGCCAAGTTCATTCTCCTGAACCGCAACAATTCCAAGCGTGAACCCGCGCACGACTACGATATCGTCATTGGTCCCATCGCCAACGACCGCGTCGGCGTGCAGCTCTGGAAATATGAGAACCAAAGCATCGACTTGCCCACGCTCGTCCACAACTTGCGAAACATGAAGGGCATCACCTTTCAATATTTCTTCGGCACCGAACGCGCCGTCAAAATCCTCAAACGACTATGAGCGAACAAGAACAGATGAAACTCGACATGGTGAAGAACCTTGCCTTGCTGCTGATGGACGACAATCCTCAGCTCTCCATAGAGCAGGCTCTGGCTACGGTCATCAACTCCGATACTTACCAGCGTCTGCAGCGTGACGCCACTGGCCTCTATTACCAGAGTCCCCGATACGTCTATAGTTTTCTCGACAGCGAACTGAAGACGGGGTGCATCAAGTAACCCGACAACCAAAACTGATAACAACAACAATCGGCGGCAGAAGAGGCTCATGGAATAAACCGTGGCGATGAGCAGGATATAATCATCGAGTCGGGCAAGACATACGATATCCTGACCGACAAGAACCTGATCCTGACGCTGCAGCCGAGCGAGAGTGACTTCCTGCTCACGTCCTTCACCATGATCGTGCCTAAGGACTCCGATCCTAACGACATCAACGGCGACGGCGACGTGAATGCCGTCGACCTCGTGAAGGCCATCGCCGCCGGCAAGACGCAGGCCGAGATCGATGCCATCGTCAACGTCATCATGGGCAAGTGACGCCCCTGTCGAAGAATATAATAGAACACAGAGACGCAGAGACTCAGAGATTATCTTTTTTATTATTGAACACAAAGACACAAAGACACAAAGTTTTTTATTCTTTGAGTTTTTGAGTTTCTGAGTCTTTGTGTCTTCGTGTCTTTGTGTTCCATTAAATTAAAATCTCTGCGTCTCTGCGTCTTTGTGTTCCATTAAATTAACATCTCTGCGTCTCTGCGTTCCAATAAAAACACGTAAAGGATTACGCTGGAGTTCCCGAAAAAAAGTGTGATAATTTCATCATTACACTGAAATTGTTGTACTTTTGCACGCTCAGAATTGGCCTCACTGCCCATGAGGGTGGTGGGGCTCATATTATAAACTTTTTTAAACAACAAAAAACAATGAAGAAAGCAAAGTATGAATCGCAGCTGAACCTGCGCAGAGTGATGATGAAAAAAACGTAAGTGATGCCGAACTGGGCCGCCGGCTTGGCGTAAGCCGACAGACGATCAATGGCATAGTGAACGGACGCGATGACTTGACAGTACGACGGCTGCATCTGATAGCCGAAGCACTGCAAGTTCGCGTCCGTGAACTGTTTGACGAGTAGGGACTGAAAGCCGTGGACTTGTCATTTCGCGCTGCGAAGCATATTCGTGGCGCGAAAGCTTGTATGTGCCATTACATTTCAGTAACTTTGCAGAAAAGACAGAATAACTATTTAAAGACAGAATAACTATTTAAAGACAGAATAACTATTTAAAGACAGAATAACATATTAACAGATGTTTTTTTAGACAGAAGGACATAAGAACAGATGTTTTAAAGAACAGAAGAACAGAAATATGGAAGAAGAGAAACCGAAGAAGAAACGGAAGAAGAAAGCTGCGACCGACGAGGAGAAGGTGCACAAGAAGCCGTGGCAGGAGGTGTACGCCACGACTAAGGAGATCAAGGCATTCCTGAGCGACCACATCTACCTGAGGTACAACACGGTGAAGCACCGGGTGGAGGCCCGTGTGCCGCCGGAGGACGCCTTCTGCCAGAACAGCGAACTGGAACTGTTCGTCAGCGACGACTGGCAGCCGATGAGCGACCGTCTGAAGAACACCCTGCTGACCGCCCTCCAGACCATCAAGGACACGAGGAGATGCGACCTGGAGACGGTGCTCGACTCCGGGTACGTGCCGGCCTTCCAGCCGTTTCTCCACTACCTGAACCGCCTGCCGCCGTGGGACGGCCAGGACCATATCCTCGCCATGTCGGTCTCCGTGACGGTCAAGGGCGGCGTGGAGAAGCAGATGCTCTTCTACGAGTACCTGAAGAAATGGCTCGTGGCGATGGTGGCCAGCTGGATCGACGAGGGCGAGGTGAACCAGTCGGTGCTCGTGCTCATCGGAGAGCAGGGCATCTACAAGACCACCTGGTTCTCCCATCTGCTGCCTCCCCAGCTGCGCGACTACTTCCGCATCAAGGTCAACTCGAGCCGCGTGTCGAAGGACGACCTCATCACGCTGTCGCAATACGGCCTCGTATGCTACGAGGAGCTCGACGTGATGCGCCCTTCCGACGTGAACACGATGAAGTCGGTGGTGACGATGCCGTCGATCGACGAACGCAAGCCCTTCGGCCACTATACGGAGCACATGCCCCATGTGGCATCCTTCTGCGGCACGGGCAACAACGTGCAGTTCCTCACCGACGTGACCGGCAACCGCCGATGGCTGCCCTTCGAGGTGGAGAGCATCATCTCGCCCAGGGACCACCCGTTCGACTACGAGGGCATCTACGCCCAGGCCTATGCCCTCTACCGTCAGGACTACCGCCACTACTTCACGAAGGCCGAGGAGGAGAAGCTGAGGGAGCACAATAGGACCTTCGAGACCCCGCTGCCGGAACAGGAGGCCATCAGGACACACTTCCACCAGCCCGACAACGGTGAGAGGGGTGAGTTCTACACTGCCACCGACATCCTGAACAAGATAGGCTACAATCCCTCCCTACGACTGACCATCGAGAAGATCGGCAGCGCCATGAAGGCGCTGGGCTTCGAGCAGTACCGCTCCCACGGCAGGCGCGGCTACCGTGTCGTGGTCTACAAGCCCGAGGAGATCGAGATGAACCGCCGTATGCTGGCCTACGACGCACGGCCCGAGGGTGAGGACGAACCGGAGGGGGTCAGGGGGGACACCTGAATTCATGGATTTTCACGCGTACCGCATACACCCACGGTACGCATGAAGTTCATGTATTTCTACTGTCACCCCTGACCCCCTCCACCCTTGGTTACAGACCCCTTAAAAACTTAATCATCAAAAAAAAATGAAAGCAATGTCGAAACAACAGCTGGCGGATGCCGCCGGAGTGAGCGTGAAGGTGCTGATGAGCTGGTGCAAGCAATATCAAGCCGAACTGGAGGCCATGGGAGTGAAGACCAAGACAAAGGTGCTGCCGCCAAACGCAGTACGCTTCATCGCCGAGAAATACTGCATCGACATCAACGAGTAAACTGCCTTATCGTGCTTATCATGCCCTATCGTGCCTTGAACGACCTAAACGGAAAACGGCCCTCAAAAAAGTGGTACCTTTGCATTGTCGGAAGTGACCAGGCGGATGGGCCCAAGGAAGGTGCCACCTTTCTGCCGGAAAGGTACTACCTTTCTCGGAGTTTGCAGCCACCTTTCTCCCGCTTAACTCACCCCAACAATGTGTGAACCGTAGATGTAATCATCTGTACGCTCGAGCTCTGCTCGCTTGCTACTGAAAGGACGCAAGAACTGTGAACCGCAGATGTAATCATCTGTAAACTGTAAACTGTAAACTGTAAACAAAAAAAACTGTAAACTGTAAACAAAAAAAACTATGGCAAGATCAAACATTCCAATGATGATCAACCTTCGTCAGAACACCAATGACGAGTCGACCGCCTACGGCAAGTTCTTCGCCGAGGTGGAGCGAAAAGTACCTATTAACCTGAAGGGCTTCTGCCGCCACATGACCGAGCACGGCAAGATCGCCAGCTACCAGATGTGCGAACTGGTGGTGATGCAGATGGTGGAGTGCCTCAAGGAGCTCATCACCCAGGGCCAGCCCGTGAAGATCGACGGCCTCGGCACGTTCTACCCCTCGGTCGACGGCGGCAAGCTCGGCAAGGCGAACATCACCGACGCCATCGCCGGCGGTCCGATCGCGATGATCAACGGCATCTACCTGAACTTCCAGCCCGAGAACACCAAGGGTGAGAAGCTCACCTCGAAGGCCCTGAAGGACGACTGCATCTTCGAGTGGGGCTACGTCATCAAGTCGCTGAAGAAGACGATCGGGGGCAAGGAGCGTCGCTACCAGGAGAAGGTGCCCATCTCCACCTATGGCATCGCCGTCGCCGAGGCGGATGGCGCCGGATCGGGCTCCGGCTCCGGCGGAGAAGGGGGCAACGGGTAAGTCTTAGCCACTGAGAGGTCGTGAGGTTTGAGTCAGGGACAGTGCTATGGCATAGCAGGCAGCGGATGAGGGCTGCAACAAGTCCATATTACAGCCATCAAGCCTGTCTGGTCAACTCACGATTCTCTCAGGGCTGCGCCCTGATTGTCTGCACCTCGCCCCTATCAGGGCTGTGCCCTGGGACTCTGTCCTTTCTCTGGCGCAGAGAAAGAACGAAAGAGACATCCACCTATCCCAAGCCCTTCCCTATATGGAAGGGATGTAACTGACTCCGGGCGATGAACGCCCTACATCAGAGTGTTGGTATGGCTCTCAAGCTTTCGCCCCTACGGGGTTCGCCATAATCTTCTACATCCCTGCTTGCGCCGCCCCTTGGAAAGGGGCTCAACCAAGCACAGAAAAGACTCCGAGACAAGGGACAGACGATAAAAAGTCATCGCGTGTCACTCTGTGCGCCAGCCGATAAAAAAGTCATCGCGTGTCCCGCGATACCAAAACGGAGAAAAATTGTCGGGTACCGCAATTTTTCGTGTTAAGCCTCCCATATAGGGGAGGTTTGGAGGGGTGGATGCTTCTTTGCTTCTTTCTTCGCGCCGAAGAAAGTAAGAAATTACCCAGCAGGGCTTTAGCCCTGCAAAAAACAGAATAATTTATCTTTAAAAATTACTTCAATTATGAAATGGTCAACAATTAAAAAATTACTCCAAATTATTGCAACCGTCATAACGACGATCCTCGGAACCAACATGATCCAAAGCTGCATGTAGCCTTCCGTGAAGTTGTCACCCGTATGATGTGATCACCCGTATGAAGTTGTCACCCGTATGATGTAATCATCTGTAAACTGTAAACTGTAAACTGTAAACAAAAAATGAGACGTATAGATCTGATAATCATTCACTGCACGGCGAGCCGCCCCGACCAGCACATCACGATGGAGCAGCTCGACAAGATGCACAAGGCCCGCGGCTGGAAGTGCTGCGGCTACCACTACTACATCACCCGCGACGGCCAACTGCACTTCGGCCGCCCCGAAGAGATGGTCGGCGCACACGCCCGCCACTACAACGCCCACTCCATCGGCATCTGCTACGAGGGGGGCCTCGACGAGAAGGGCCGTCCTGCCGACACCCGCACGCCCGCCCAGAAGCTGACCCTCCACACGCTACTCGTCTCCCTGAAGGCCGACTTCCCCGATGCCGAGATCATGGGCCACAACGAACTGGAGGGTGTCCACAAGGATTGTCCTTGTTTCCCCGTGAGCATTTACCGTAACTATTTCAACAACCTAAAACCTTAGCTTATGTCCCACCTCCACATGCCCCGTGACGACTTGTTGTCACAGTCTGAATGACTTGTGTTTATCATAGCATCATCCCTAGCCCGTCGTGAGACGCGCCAGGGATTTCTTTTTTTATTTATGGAACACAAAGACACAAAGAAATATTTTTCGAGACACGGAGGTGCCTGACCCCTCCGTGTCCCTACGCGCAGCCGCTCCCCGCCCCTCAAGGGGAGGGGTCAGGGGTGGGGTCTGTATCTTCGGCTGAGGGATTACTGTCCCCGCCCCGCCCTACGGGCACCCCGCCCCTACAGGGGTGGGGAGTTGCTACGCGCAGCCGCGAAGAAAAGACACGGAGGGGTCAGGCACCTCCGTGTCCCACACACAAAAAAACTGATAAATGTTTGGTGCTTTCGTAGAAAATGCCTATATTTGCAGCAGATAATCAAACATAAGCAACGATATGAAACTTAAAAACCTATTCCCAGTCTTAGTCGAAAAGTGCTTGTTCAGTTGTAACAGAAGCGCCCGGTTATTCCTGTCCGTGGTGATGATCGCCATGTTTACCGCTCCCTCCACAGCGTTGGCGCAAGGTAATGGCCAGGCTGTGGCCACCGTGCAGAGCTTGGGCCAGAATCCCGTGGAATACACCGACTTGGAGGCGGCGTTTGCTGCTGCCCAGAACAATGACGAGATCAAGCTGCTGGCCGACTGCGCGCTTGCAGCAGACGGCACCCACACGGGCAAGCTCGCCCTCGGCGACGGCTCTAAAGAGACAGACGTGGTGCTCGACCTGAACGGTCACACAATCAGCGGTACGGCCGACGAGCTCATCACCATCACCACCAATGCCCGGCTTAGAATCCTCGACAGCGGCACGGGTGGTGGCATCGTCACCACGGGTGCAAAGGGCATCCTGAATGTGGGTGTGTTGGATATGGGGGGCGGCAGTGTCATCGGCGCCACCAGCGGCATCTATAGTCAGGGTGCGGCGAACATCAGCGGCGGCACCGTCAGCGGCGGCAGCTACGCCCTCTATATCGAGCAGGGCGTGGCGAACATCAGCGGCGGCACCTTCGTGGCCACCGGCACCGACGGCATCGGCATCGAGAGCGAGAGCGCAAACGGATTCTATTTCCTCGGCCTGCCCACCTTCGACTGCACCGTGGCCGACATCTCCTTAGCCAAAGACCAGAAGCTCGAGTTCGCCCCCGGCTCTTTCGACGTGCCTGCGAAGAAGATTAGGGTGAAGGTGGATAATGAGGCACCCTATACGTTCACATCCAACTATGAAATAGTAACAGATGCTGACGGCGATCAGATAGCTCCAGAAGACGTGTTCGTGTCAGCAGACTATGGCGAGGGCCTCATAGGTTCCATATACGACTCTAATAGCATGCACTACGAGGCGGCTGTTGCCGGGCTGACGGAGGTTATCTTCCCAGCAGGCACTTCGACCTATTTCGACCAGAGGGCTCTCGCGCTGTATGGTACGAACGACAATCTGAAGTTCTATGGTATCAAAGGCTTGTCGGGGAGTACCGTCCAATTGGCTGAGTTCAAAAGCAAGAAGTTCGGTGAGAACAGTACGGTCATCGTGAGCAACACCTCCGGCGCCGCCATTACCGCCAAGATGGTGGTGGCTTTTGAGGGGCCGATGGCCAGCAGCTTCTCGAATGTTGCCGCTACCGACCTGGACGTGCAGGAATTCCTGCCTATATTCCTCGACGGCACCGAGGAAGCCCTCACAGAGATATCTGTCCCCGAGGACTATGAGGTCTTCGGCTTCAGCGACAACAGTTTCGTCCTTCTTGGCAGCGATGCCACTGCCGCCGCCCATAGTGGCTGGCTGGTGGCCAATAAGAGCAAACTGCCTGAGGGCGTCAGCCACCTGTCTATCCTTTGGCCCGACGGCACCACGACGGGTTGTTATTTGGAGGCTTCATGGATCAGCCTGGCAGACGGACCCTTCGTCTACGACGGCACGGCAAAGGAGCCAGCGGTGACGGTGACAGACAACGGGACGGACGTCACGGACTCGTTCGAATGGACATATAAGAATAATGTGGCCGCCCATGATGCCACGGGCAACGATGCACCAACGGTCACCGTGACGGCGAAGGCCACGAGCACGAGCTATACCGGCTCGGTCTCGAAGACGTTCACCATCACGCCGAAGAAAGTGACCATCAGCGGTGTCAAAGCCAAGGATAAGATTTACGATGGCACCACCTCGGCTGTCATCGACGCAGAAAGTGCCATCATCGACGGCAAGGTCGAAGGCGATGTGTTGACAGTAAATGCACAATCTGTAAAAGCCGTATTTGCTGACGCTGAGGCAGGCAAGGCCAAGCCCGTCACCGTTAGTGGATTTACGCTCGCTGGCGATCAGGCAGGCAACTACACGCTCAGCGCCCAGCCCACAAGCGTCACGGGCACCATTGTGCCGAAGCCCGTCACTGTGGAAAGCGGCCTCACTGTCAGCAGCACAACCTTAAAAGAAATAACAGGGTATTCTGTAGATGCCACAAATGTAAAAATCGTCGGCGCCGTGAATAACGAAAAGCTCTCCATTATGGGTGTCATCGCCAGACTGCAAAATGGTAGCACTGTGAACTGCGATCTCGACTATACCGAGGCCACCATCGTCATTGGCGTGGACAAGGCCAACAACTACGTCCTCGCCCAGCAGGGCAACCAGGCTACCGCCGAAATCACCGCTTCCACCGAAACGGTGGAGAATGAAGATGGCTCTACAATAGAAACCGCCACTACAAGGGTAAAAAATGCCGATGGCTCAATAACAGAAACCACTCAAGAAACGGTGACAGGCGACGATGGCTCTGTTGTAACAGAGAAAGAAACGACGATATATGCCGATGGCTCAACAGCAGTCAAGCAAACAACGACGGATGCCGAGGGCCATCAATCAGGCATAGAAATGTCGGTCTCTGCCGATGGCTCTGACGAAGTCACGCTAACGTCGGCGGATGCCGGAGGAAGCGAGACGGTGGAAACGGTGTCGTCATCGCGGGCCAACGACGATGGCTCTACAACACACACGGAAAAGGTAACGGAAACGACGAAGGACGCCGACGGTAAGGTAACTGACACGAAGACGACAACAACGGAATCGACAGCGACGTCGACGGAGCATGCGGACGGCTCTGTAACGGACAAAGAAATGGTAAAGACAACGGAGACGGGCGCCGATGGGTCGGAGCTTGTAACCGGAGAATCCATCCGTGAGACGACGACGAACGCCGATGGCTCTTCAGAAGAAAATGTATCAGAGACGCCGGACTTGGGAGATACTTATGGTTTGGATGATGAAGGCGGACTTACACCCGATCCCGAAGGGGCAGAAAATGGTTATACAGAAATAGCAAGTGATGTGTCTGATTTCATCCAAGATAATACCGGTGTCAACGATGACGATGCTGACGAAGACGATCAGGTCAGCGTCCTCCTTGGAAGAGCGGCTGACGCAGGTAACGTCTGGTTAAACACGAACGAAGAGACAGATGCGGAAGGCGAAGTTATCAAGCAAGATGCAAGCCTCACTGTCAAGCAATCCGGCTCCGCTGACGGCAGCGGTGAAGCCTCCTTTGACAGCAACCCCTCAGCACAGATCGCTATAGGTGCAGGTGCATTAACTTCGGGATCGAATAGCGGGAAACAAAGCGACAGCGGCAAGCTTGGTCGTTTGTCTTGGAAATACTCGGGTAGTACACTCACCATCACAGGAAAGGGAACGATGAAGCAAACGAAAAAATGGCTGAAATACAACAAGACAAAAATCATAAACGTCATAATCAATAATGGCGTGACAAACATCGCCTCTAAAGCTTTCAGTAGTCACACAGAACTGAGTAATGTCTACATTGCTAACAGCGTGACTAACATCGGCTCGAATGCCTTTCAAAAATGCAAAAAACTGATATCCGTCAACATCGCCAGGGACTCCCGACTGATAAAGATTGGCCAAGGTGCGTTCAGTGGTCTCTCAAAACTCTCTACGATTAATCTCCCCTCCAGCGTAACCCACATCGGGAAGAATGCGTTTAATAAATGTAAAAAAACTCGCGTGTATGTTAATGTGCCTAATGGCAAGGTGCTGAATGTGAAAATCAAAGGCGTGAGTAAACCCAAGGTCATCAAACCTAATGACGACGGCAAGGCCGACATCACCTCCTGTCTCTTCGAGAACCTATCAATGAGAAATAAGAGCCGCGCCCTGACGCTGCATGTGGTGGATGCTGTCGACGGTGATGACACTGGCGACGACCCTGATGATTCAGGCGACGACGGTGATGATTCAGGTAGCGGCAGTGATGATTCAGGTAGCGGCAGTGATGACTCAGGCGACGACGGTGATGATTCTGGTGACGACGGTGATGACTCAGGCGACGGCGATGACACGGGTAGCGGTGGTAGTTCATCGAAACAAAACATGGGAACTCCAACGGTGACCTTCAATTTTGCAGCCAAGGGTGCGGCTGATAACGGGGCTGCTTATGATGGAAATTCTAAAGTCACGGCGGGAAATAAGTCAGTCGCTATGATTGGGGGAACAGTGGACAAAATAATAGGTGGTGGTACAAGAGGTGCTACCGCAGAGCAGGAAGATGATGAGATCGAGATCGTCTCTGGCAAGGAGTACAAGATCCTTCGTGACGGCTACATCGTCCTGAACTTCTACACCCCAGACGCCGACATCACCGTCAACAGCATCGTGTTCCGCCGTCCGGGCGATGCCAACAATGATGGCTACTTGAATGCTGTAGACCTCGTGGAGATGATCAACGCGAAGAACGGCCATGCCAGTGAGCGCTTCAACCTCGCCAATGCCGACATCGACCGCGACGGGCAGATCACCCAGGACGACATCGACGCCGTGGTGAAGCTCATCATGGAACAAACGGACGAGAAATAGACGCCATCGTCAACAGCATCATGGGCAAGTGACGCCCCTGTCGCGGCTGAGGGATTACTGTCCCCGCCCCGCCCTATCCTACTGTCCCCGCCCCGCCTCTTAGGCTGAGGGATTACTGTCCCCGCCCCGCCCTGCGGGCACCCCGCCCCTACAGGGGTGGGGAGTTGCTACGCGCAGCCGCTCCCCGCCCCTCAAGGGGAGGGGCAAGGGGTGGGGTCTGTATCTTCGGCTGAGGGGATTCTTTTCATAGTTAGTCTTAGGTTGGTTTATAAAACAATAAACCCTGACGCCGGGTTGTGACGTCAGGGTTTAAACTTTCTTTTAGAGTGCTACCAGCACACCAAGTGTGGGCACGAAACGTCCCCAGTCCTTGACAACCTGGTACTTGGCATCGAGGAATATCTTCCACTTGTCGTTGACAGGAAGCTCAGCACCAGCACCAACGTTGAAACCTACTTTGGCTGAATTCAGAAAACCGAAACTGTTTGAGCTGTGCCCAACGAAGGCAAGACCAGCAAGGGGATAGACGTTGATGGCATCTGACACGGGGAAGGCATACTCCAGATTCACATTAATGTCGGAGATCTGTACGCCATCGTGCTTGAAGAAGTGATCCACCTGGGCATCAGCACGGAAGTTGTCGAGGATCTCATACTGACCCTTCACGCCAATACCAAAGTTCTTGTAGTCTGAGTGGATACCATAGCTCAGGCCAGCACCCACGAACATGTCACCTTTCTCTGCGAACATGGCTGTAGAAAACAGCATCATGCAAGCAATCATCATTAACTTTTTCATACTTCTCATTCTTTAATTAAGTGATTAAATAAGTTGAAAACTTCTCAAATTCTGGTGCAAAGGTAAGAAAATAATTGTAAAAATATCATCTTTTCCCATATTTTTTACACATTACACCTATTTTTATATAATAGATTATGAGGAGAGACAGCTACGCCAACAGTATCTGGAGTATTCGTTCTGCCGTACGACCATCCCATCGGTCGGGCAAGGCACTGTGCTTCCACTGACCACTGACAAGCTGGGCGACGGCCTCACCTAACCGCTCAGGATCTTCTCCTACGAGCACATTCGAACCCACCGTGACGGTTTCTTTGTGCTCGGTATAATTATTAAGCGTGATACAGGGTACGCCATTAAAGGTGGCTTCCTCGGCCACATTTCCAGAGTCTGTGATGATGCCTTTGGCATGAGCCGTCAGCCAACCGAACTCAAGGTAATTCAAAGAGTTTACAGTTGACAGTTTACAGTTTACAGATGATATCTCTGAGGCGGTAGTGAGGCGGGAGACGACCTGAGAGGCTTCAGGACGGAGGGGGGCGATGATGGGGGTGTCGCCTGCCGCCTCGATCATGGCTGTGAGCAGCTGGCTGAGATGATCCTCGTCGGCGAGAAGGGCCTTGCGGTTAAGCGTGAAGACGATGTAGCTATTCTCCTGAAGATCAGGGAGTAATGACGGACGGTGAAGACGGGCACGATTGAAGCGGAGCGTGTCCATCAGGATGTTTCCCACCATATAGGTCTGCGACTGTTCCGACTGCTCACGGGTAGCAACCCCCGTACTACGCACTCCCGCAGTAAAGAGATAATCCGACAGAGCATCAATGACCAAGCGATTGATCTCCTTTGGCATTGTAATGTCGAACGAACGCGTGCCAGCCACGAGGTGAGCCAGACGGATACCTCGTTTCTTCGTCACAATAGCTGCAGCCATCGTTGAGGCAAGGTCATCGACAACGATTACCACATCGACAGGATGCTCATCGAGGAAACGGTCGAACCGCGCCATTACCTGGCTGGTAATCTCGTTCAAACGGTCGCTGACCACATCCAGATAATACTGTGGACGATCTATCTGCAGATCATCGAAGAGCGAAGTCTCGAGCGTAGGGTCTGCGGCACTACCGGCATACACAAGCAGACAGCTTGCCTCAGCATGCTGACCAATGGCGCGCACCAGCGGTGACACCTTGATGAAATTGGGTCTGGCTCCGGCCAGAATACAGATTCGCTTTGTCATAATTTCATTAAATTTTGTGCAAAGATACAAAATAATTGATAATTAATAATTGATAATTGATATTTATTTGTAATTTTGCAATTGAAAAAATGAAAAAAGCCTACTACAGGACAAACATCTCTGGCTACGTAAACAAGGAAAAAGTCTTAAAAGTCGTATAGTCTACTGCAAAAAATTAAAAAAGAATGATACAATTGAACCATTTCAGATTACTTCTACTCAGTGCGACCCTACTGCTGTCGTGCCATACATTGTCTGCCCAGACGCTGCAGGCCACACGCTCTCACTTTTCAACAGAAGACGGCCTGTGCAGTAATGCCATCTCCATGATCAGTCAAGACGACCTGGGCTTTATCTGGATTGCCACCTGGAACGGTTTATCGCGTTACGACGGCTACAACTTCTATAACTACAAGACAGGCAACTCCAGTCATATCAAGAACCTGCACAACCGCATCCTCGACATCGTCATCGACCAGTCGCAAAATGTATGGATGCACATGTACGACGACCGCGTGTTCGTACTCAACCGCCATACCGACCAGATTATCAACCCTTTTGAGGGCTACGACGGCTATGAGGAGTTCCGTACCAACTCTCCCCTACTCGTCACCAGTTCTGGTGAGGTGCTCGTGAGTATTGCCAACAACGGTCTTTACATGATAACCCTCGACCGTCGAGGACTGAAATCGGAACAGATGAGTGCTGGAGAACTGAGCATCACCAGTATGGCAGAAGGCTACCAGAGCGATATCTGGCTGGGTACCAACGAGGGCATCCACCGACTGGACCGCAGCAACATGTCGCTCGAGAAGAAAGGCATCCTGCCCCAACAGCATATCTCCTGCCTCCACTCCAATGGCTACAACATCTTTGCCGCCACCAGCGAGGGCAGCATCTACTCCTTTGCCTACGGTCAGGAGCCCAAGCTGCTGAGAAAGCCAAACGGCATGGGCATCTTTAGCATGTATGTCGACAGCCAAGGCCTCATCTGGTTCTGCGACGACCGCATGGGTGTGTACCGTCTGAACCCTGAGACGGGCAACGAGAAGTTCTTCCAGCAGACGGTACTCGTGCCAGAACAGGACGGACGCGGCGGCGAATTCAACGAATACAACGGCTTCGTGTGGATACGCATGAACCACGGCGGCTATGGCTACTACAACCGTGAGAAAGACGTGGTGGAATACTTCCACAACGACCCCAGCAACCCCTGGAACCTCTCGAACACCGTCAATGCGGCCTTCGTGCTTCCTGAGGGCGTGGTCTGGGAGTCGACCAGCCGCCGAGGACTTGAGAAGCTCGAGATCCTCAAGAACAACATCGTCCGCGTGAGACCAGTCCCCAACGCCGTCTCCACCGTGGAGAACGAAATCCGCGCCATGTATTACGACAAGGAAAACAAGCTGATGCTGCTTGGCAACAAGAGCAGCTGCATCTTCCTCATCTATGACGACGGCCGCCAAGCCACTATCACACACGACTCGCAAGGGAACAGCTTCGGACGCCTGTACGGCATCTCGAAAGACTCCAAAGGCAACTACTGGCTTTGCTCCAAGGACTACGGTCTGTTCAAGATGACGAGCGACGGCAATGGTGGTTGGAACATCAAGAACTACAGACACGAGGAAGGCAACAAGAACAGCCTGAGCGACAACAACACCTATCGGGCCGTTGAAGACAAGTACGGCAACATCTGGGTGGCCACCTATGGCGGCGGCGTGAACATGCTGACCACCAACGGCCAGGGAGAGACCATCTTCCTGCACTCCAAGAACGGCATGAAAGACTATCCGAAGAAAGACTTCATGAAAGTGCGCGACATCGAGGCCGACAACGACGGCACCGTGTGGGCAGGCACCACCGACGGCATCCTGCTCCTGTCGTATAAGGACAGACAGATGAAGACCAAACGTCTGAACACCTCAGACGAGAGCGTCCAGATGCTGATGAGCAACGACATCGTATGCGTGAAGCGCGACGCCAAAGGACGCATCTGGATAGGAACCAACGGAGGAGGTGTCGCCTATACAGAAGGGAAGGACGCCAACGGACTCTATCCCTTCAACAACTTCGGCTCAGAAGACGGTCTTCCCTCGGAAGAGATCCGAAGCATCACCTTCGACAAGCGAGGCAATGCCTGGTTCGCCACCGAGCACATCATTTCCGCCTTCGACATGGAGAAGCGTATCTTCACCACCTTCTCCAACCTCGACGGTCTCGACGAGACCATGATGTCGGAGGGAGGCGCCATCACCCTGGAGAACGGCAACATACTCTTCGGGACGCTCAACGGCTATTACATCGTAGACCGCAACAAGCTGATGACGGAGAAAGGATCGCTGCTGAAACTGCACATCACCGACTTCTACGTCGACGGAGAAGTGCAGAGTCCACGCCTGAACAGCCATTACGACTACTATGTGCCCATGAGCCGCCGCGTGGAACTGCCCGCCAGCTACTCGAGCTTTGCCTTCCGTTTCGCGGCGATGAACTACGCCCTGCAGCACCGTGTGCATTACCAGTATATGATGGAGGGCTACGACAAAGACTGGCACAATGCCGGCAAGGAGCGCATGGCCGTCTACAACGATCTGCCGGCAGGCACCTATACCTTCAAGGTGAAAGCCTTCCTACTGGAGTCGCCTGACAAGTTCGATTTACGCACGATAGAGATTGTTGTGCCACAGTTCTTTGGTATCTCACACATACTGATCTACAGCCTCTGCGGCCTCATCCTGCTGGCTGTCATCCTGTTTGTTATAAAAAGGTGGAAGTCAAAGAAGAACTGAAAATTGAAAAGTTAATTAATGTAGAGCGTGAGCAAATTTTTCACTCTTCACGCTTCACTCTTCACTTTTTTTTGTACCTTTGCACCCAACATACGGGTCGTGCCGCATAGATCGGGATACTCTACAATAATAAATTCATTGGGACTGTTTCCCTTGCCAATGGCGGGCCACAGTATCCTTCGGGAGAGCAATAATGCCGGTGGATTACAACAGCAGGGAGCACCCTTATCGTGTGAAACAGGAGTTTTCACCAAATCATCGGCACGTACCCGCTTTTTTATTAAGAATAAGAATTGAGAAAGTGAATTTAGATATGTTTTCTGGAATCATTGAAGAGTTTGCCACACTTGTGGCAATAAAGAAAGACCGCGAGAATATTGATTTCACCCTGACCTGCTCTTTTGTGGATGAGTTGAAGATCGACCAGAGCGTCGCCCACAACGGCGTATGCCTGACTGTTGTCCGTATCACCCCAGGGAACCCGGAAAAGGAAGGAGAGCCAGCCACCTATACCGTCACTGCGATGAAAGAGACCCTCGACCGCACGAACCTCGGGCTTCTTCGTGTCGGCGACAAGGTCAACGTGGAGCGCTCGATGCTGATGAACGGCCGTCTCGACGGGCATATCGTCCAAGGGCATGTAGACCAGACAGCCAAGTGCATCGCCATGGAGGATGCCGACGGCTCAACCTACTTCACTTTCGAATACCCCGAAAACCGCGAGATGGCGAAGAAAGGCTATTTCACCGTCGACAAGGGCTCTGTCACCGTCAATGGTGTCTCTCTCACTGTCTGCAATCCCACCTCCTGCACCTTCCAGGTGGCCATCATCCCCTACACCTTCGAGCATACCAACTTCTGCGATATCCGTGTTGGCTCTGTCGTCAACCTCGAGTTCGACATCCTCGGCAAGTACATCGCCCGCCTTCAGCAGCTATAAAGGCTTATTTGGGATATACAGGAATATCAGCGTCTCATGCTGTTAGGACTTCCTGGCCTACAACAAAAATCCCGAGGGGTGATGCCCTCGGGACGCTGTTGTAATAATAAATAATGATGCCTTACAGCAGTGATTAATTATTAATTGTTTACTCGATTTCTCGTTTATGCCTCAGCGGGAGCCTCCTCCTCAGCGGGAGCAGCCTCTGCCTCTACAGCCTCTTCAGCCTGCTCGGCCTCAGCCTCAGCAGCCTTGGCAGCAGCGGTACGTGCCTCAGCAGCAGCCTTGATGGCCTCCTCAGCATCGGCAGCAGCCTTCAGCTCAGCGGCATTCTCGGCAACAACAGTCACAGGAACCTCCACGGTCACCTCCTTATGGAAGTGCACGAGAGCCACATACTCACCCACCTTCTTGGCTTCCTTCATGGTGACGATCTTACGATCGACATCCTTACCCAGCTTCACCAGCTCGTCGGCCACCTGAGCGGCACCAACAGAACCATAGAGCTGACCCGTAGCGCTCACCTTGGCAGCAATCTCGAGAGCCACGCCATTGAGCTGTGCAGCCTTCTCTTCAGCGGCAGCCTTCTGGGCAGCCAGCTTATGAGCCTGCTGCTTCAGGTTCTCAGCGAGGATCTTCTTTGCCATCGGACTGGCGATAACACCCTTACCCTGGGGGATCAGGTAGTTACGGCCATAGCCTGACTTCACATTCACGATATCGTTCTTGAATCCCAGACCGATAATATCTTCTTTCAGTATAATTTCCATAATCTTGCGTCCTCCTTCAGTTACTTCATCATATCAGTTACGTAAGGCAGCAGCGCAATCTGGCGGGCACGCTTCACGGCCTGAGCCACGCGACGCTGATACTTCAGAGAGGTTCCAGTGATGCGACGGGGCAGAATCTTACCCTGCTCATTGAGGAACTTCTTCAGGAACTCGGGATCTTTGTAGTCGATGTACTTGATGCCGCTCTTCTTGAAACGGCAGTACTTCTTCCTCTTCGTGTCGATAGAGGGTGCATTCAAATAACGGATTTCACTCTGCTCTGCCATAATTAAGCCTCCTCTTCTTTTTTACCAAGTTTGTTACGACGCTTCTCAGCATACTCAATGGCATACTTGTCGAGCTTGACTGTCTGGAAACGGATCACCTTCTCGTCACGACGATAAGCGGTCTCCAGCACTTTGATCACTTCTGGCTCAGCCTTGAACTCTACGAGGCAGTAGAAACCTGTAGACTTCTTCTGAATAGCATAAGCCATCTTCTTCAATCCCCAGGCCTCTTCGCTGATGATCTCTGCACCCTGATCGGTGAGGACCTTCTTGAACTTTGCGGCCGTTTCCTTCATCTGTTCATCAGACAAAACGGGAGTTAAAATGAAAACGGTTTCGTATTGATTCATACTTTTTAATAAATAAAATTAATAATGTGCTTCTAAAAGCGGGTGCAAAGGTACTACTTTTTTTGTTTACGGTTTACAATTTACGGTTTACAGATGATTACTTTTAATATAATTTAATACTTTCCATCGGATTTTATGCGTTTTACGTGCATAAAGGCTCCTAAGACGATGATAATCAAGCCCGTAAGCAGCACCAGGTTGGACGACGTCCATCCCGCCACGTAACTGACTGCCAAAAGGAGGGCGCCGATTACAATCAGCGCCACTCCGATATAAGGTTTTATAATAGTCATCTACTGTAAACTGTAAACCGTAAACCGTAAACTGTAAACTGTAAACCGTAAACCGTAAACTGTAAACTGTAAACCGTAAACTGTAAACTGTAAACCGTAAACCGTAAACCTCTCCCTACTCTTCCTCGGGCGTGATGAGCTTATAGCCCTTGCCGTGGATGTTGATGATCTCAATCTGAGGATCAGCCTTCAGATGCTTGCGCAGCTTGGTGATATAGACATCCATCGAGCGTGCATTGAAGTAGTTGTCGTCGATCCAGATAGTCTTCAGGGCGAAGTCGCGCTGCAGAATCTCGTTCGAGTGAGAGCAGAGCAGGGCGAGCAGCTCGTTCTCCTTGGTGGTGAGCTTCGTCTGGGTATCACCGATCGAGAGCAGCTGTTTCTGTGTGTCGAAGGTGAAGTTGCCGATGCGGTATACAGTCGACTCCTTCGACTTCTTCCCCTTGGTGCGGCGCATGATGGCCTCGATACGGAGCACGAGCTCCTCCATCGAGAAGGGTTTGGTGATGTAGTCGTCGGCACCAATCTTGAAGCCTTCGAGGATGTCCTCCTTCAGCGTCTTTGCGGTGAGGAAGATGACAGGCACGTCGGGACTGGCCGAACGGATCTCCTGAGCCAGTGTGAATCCGTCCTTCTTCGGCATCATCACGTCGAGCACGCAGATATCGAACTTTGTCTTGAGGAAGGCCTTGAGGCCAGCATCGCCGTCGGCACAGAGTTCTGCCACATAGCCTTTGGCCTGTAAATACTCGCGGAGCAGCATTCCGAGGTTCTCATCGTCCTCGCAAAGCAAGATTTTCATTTTGTCGTCCATAACTGTACTTTATTAAACGTTAATACTATGATGTTTCTTTCAATACGGGCAGCGAGACCGTGAATGTAGTTCCCTTGCCCAGTTCACTTTCACACTTGATGTCGCCCTCGTGCAGCGTGATGATCTTCTTCACGTAAGCCAGTCCGAGGCCGAAGCCCTTCACGTCGTGCACATTGCCGGTATGCACACGGTAGAACTTCTCGAAGATCTTCTTCACGTTCTCCTTCTTGATACCCTGTCCCGTGTCGCGGATCGAGAAGCACAGGCGCTCCTTCTCGTTCCAGGTGCGGATATAGAGGTCGAGGGGCTGGTCGGGCTTGCGATACTTCACGGCATTGTCCATCAGGTTCGTGATGGCGTTCTGGAAGTGCACCTCGTCTACATAGATCGCCGAGTCGACAGCCTCTATCTCTGTATAGATATGTCCACCCGTATGCTCCACGCGCAGCGAGAAGGTCGAGGCGATATTCTCCAGGAGCTCGTTCAGGTCGAGTTCCTTCTTCTTGAACGATACCGACTGCTTGTCGAACATCGACATCTGCAGCACCTTCTCCACGAGGAACCGTAGTCGTTTCGACTCATCGTTGACCACAGTGCCCAGGTGTTTGAGCATCGTTGGCGACTTGGGCACGGCCTCGTCGTTCAGCATTTGTGCTGCCAGCGAGATGCTCGAGATGGGCGTCTTCAGCTCGTGGGTCATATTGTTGATGAAGTCGTTCTTGATCTCCGTATAGCGCTTCTGGCGGAAGATGATGTAGATGGTGAAGATAAACGTGATGAGCAGCACCACGGTGAACACGACTGCCGGTATCATGAACCTCACGCTGGAGAAGATATACGAGCTCATGTTGGGGAAGTGTATCTTCACCACGCCCATCTTCGGCGAGGGGTCGTTGCGGAAGAGTTCCTTCTTGTAGGTGTACTCCTCGCCCTCCTCACTGTAGTCCGGGCAGCGGTACACCTCTCGCCCGTCTGCCGTCTCCACGCGGAAGTGGTAAGGGATGTTGATGCCGTTGTTCATCAGCTCCACCTTGATGTCGCGGTCGAGCAGCTTGAAGTTGATGCGCTCCTTCAGCGGCTTGTCGCTGGCAGTATAGAGGATGTTGTAGACTACCTCGTCGAGTAGCGCCTTCTGATAGACGTAGCGGTTGCGCACAATCTCCTGCAGCGACTTCGATGCCTCCGAGATCGAGTTCTTGTCCGTACGCAGAATCATCGCCTTGGGCACGTTGGCCGGCTTGATGGCGAAGGTCTTCAGCTCGAAGCTCGAGTAGACCGTGCCGTCGTCGGCAGCCACGGCGAACTGATGGCTCTGGCGGATGGTGCCGTCGAGGCCGTCCACCGTCACGGAGTCCTGTCGGAAGGCCTTGCGCTCCGTCTGCTTCACGTCCTTCTCCAGATAGCGGAGCGTCTCGTTCATCTCAAGGTTGCGCGAGGCCTGATAGAGGCTGCGGTTCACCGACTCGTCGAACTGTTCCTTCTTCATCTTCGCCATTTCCTCGATATAGGAGATCTGCAGGATGAGGAGCCCCAGAAACGAGAGTCCCATGATGGTCGCTATGATCCAAATTGTACTTTTCTTCATTCTTTTGTCCGAATTCCGTCTGCAAAGATAATGGAATTCTTAAAACGAGGCCACTTTTATGTTAACAAATATCGGTTCGTTTAGCATAATTAACAAAGTGGGTCCATTTTAGTTATCGTATTGCAATTATCAACATGACCCGTCAGCGACTTTCGCCACTAAAGTTCCTGCATCACCGAACGCCTGAAACGCTGCTAAGACTTTTTATATATCATCAGGCAATGTGTAGATTCATGTCAACTCACATAGTTCCCTTGGGATGGTGACGAGGGTTGTGGCGCCATGGTGCAGCAGGAAATCACGATCGCGGAAGCCCCAGAGCACAGAGATGCAGGGGAGGCCGGCATGGCGGGCTGTGGCGATGTCCACATCGCTGTCGCCGACGTAGACGGCATGATCCTTTGTCACGCCCAGGGCAGAGAGCGCGGCGTAGACTGTGTCGGGAGCAGGCTTCTTGCGGATGCCCTCTGCCTCGTGCTCGCCAATGGCCACCTCGACAGTATCGGGGAAGAAATGCTGACAGAGTTCTTGCGTGGCAGCCATCATCTTGTTGCTGACCACCGCTATGCGACAGCCCCGAGACTTCAGTGTGGCGAGCATCTCAGGGACACCATCGTAAGGGCGCGTAGTGTCGAGGGCATGCTCCATATAATGCTGGCGGAAGGTGGCGAAAGCCTCATCAAACAAGGGATTATCAGCCCCGTCAGGCACAGCGCGCTCCATCAGCTTTCGCACGCCATTGCCTACGAAACGTCGCACGTCGTCTACAGAATGCTCTGGCATCCCATGCTCCCGCAGGGCATAGTTCGTGGATGCAGCCAGGTCCGTAAGCGTATCAAGCAGCGTCCCGTCGAGGTCGAAGATATATACTTTATACATCATTAAATTGTTTACGGTTTACAGTTTACGGTTTACAGGTGATTACCTGGCAAGCCATTCATACTGTATAGTAAAAAGCTCCCTATTAAACTAATCATCTGTAAACTGTAAACAAGAAATCTATCTCTTACTACGGGTGATCATCGTGCGTACCTTATTATTATATTTAGTGGCAGCGATGAGGTCTTCCAGCGTCAGATGCATGCGGTACTTCCAGTGGTTGTAGGGATCGCTTGGCACGTTGATGCGCTCCTCACGGGGATGCTTGCCACGAAGCTCCGAGTCCATCGCCAGCCAGTCCTGCAGTGACAGGATGCACAGCATCGACGGACAATAGAGATGACGGGCGATGATCTCTTCAGCCAGATGGGCAGGCAGATGCTCCGGGGCACGTCCCTGCTTCTGAAGCATGGACACGTAGTAACGCTGGGTGCGCTCAGGACTCTCCTCCCACCACAGTCGCAGGGGTGGCATGTCGTGCGTAGAGATCGTGGCTACACTACGATAAGGGTTACCATCAAGGTGAGCGAACTCGAAGCCACTCTGCTTCGGCATCGACTGGATCTCAAGGGTGAGGATGCGCAGCTGGTCGAGCACAGGCTGCACACAGTCGGGCAGCATGCCCAGATCCTCAGCACAGCAGAGCATGCGGGTATGGCCAAACACCTCTGTAAGCCGATGCATGGCCGTAGCCCCCCAGAACATATTATGGCGCTGGTAGAAATAGTTGTTGTATAGACGCACGTAGGCATCTTTCTCCTCTGGAGTGAGAGCATCGAAGACAGGCTCCTGGGTGGCGCCGATTCGCGGATGATACATGTCTGGCTGCCGAGGGTCTTCAAGGAACAGTACATCGCTGACTAATCGATAGAGGCCATCGCGTATCCAGAGACTGTTCTCGTCATTCTTACCCTCAAACGCCTGGCGCACCTTCTGCTGAGTGTCATACTCTGCCTTCAAGTCATAGAGTCCATAGCTGCGGGGTATGAGGAAATGTTCTTTCACATAGCCCACATGGAGCCCGAAGAGGCGCTGGAGCACACGATCGTTGATGAAGGGACGGGTGAAAAGGTCCTTACGGAACGGCAGTCCGAAATACTCTATTTCTCCCTGAGTCATCGGCAGCGATGGTGAGAAGTGTCCGAGCACCGCGAATACGGCATCCTCCGGTATCTCCCAGATGCGGAAGAATCCAAGCACATGGTCTATGCGTACGGCATCGAAATACTGCTCCATCCACTTCAATCGAAGCTGGAACCAGTCGATTATCGAGGAGGGAGGAGTGTGGAGGGTGGAGTGAGAATAGTCTGCTGACAGTGTGCCGCCCGCATATTCCGCGCTGGAAGTAATCTCACTCCTCACTCCACGCTCCTCCCTCCTCGAAACAATCTCTTCTCTCCTCGAGAAATCATAAGTGGGGAATCCCCAATTATCACCAGTAGAGGAGTGGGCATCAGGCGAAGCCCCTGCAGAGCAGTCGAGGTGGAAGAACTCCGGATGGGTGGCCGTCTCTACACTCTCCCGATTGACGCCAATAGGAAGATCTCCTTTCAGTACGACGCCTTTTGAACGGGCATAGTCGGCAGCTGCCTTCAGCTGGAGATGGAGGTGGTACTGGAGGAAATAGATTATCGAGACTGGAGAAGATTGTTTCGAGGAGGGAGGAGTGTGGAGGGTGGAGTGAGAAATCACTCCTGACCATTTAGCATACGGCTCGAGCCAGTCGCGATTGCAGGCGAACCACTGCTTGAACTCCTTGGATTCCAACGTCTGTCGTCCTCGTTCCTCAAAGACAGCACGGACATACTCATACTTCACGCGCTGCACTGCCTCATAGTCGGTATAGCCCAGGGAATTCAGTTCTCCCTGTTGCCGCAAGAAGGCCGTCTGGCGCTTCTTGTCGCGCAGCGGTCCAAGGGCATGCAGATCAAGATACTGCGGATGAAGAGCGAAGGCCGAGACGATGTTATAGGGATAGGAGTCGCTCCAGGTACAGCTGACCGTTGTATCATTAACAGGCAGGATCTGGATAATCTTCATGCCAGTAGCCACGGCCCAGTCGACCAGCAAGCGAAGGTCGCCAAAGTCGCCAACCCCACAAGAGTTGTTGCTGCGGAGCGAGAATACCGGCACACAGACACCAGCAGCGCGCCACGTCTGCTCCTTCACTCGCAGGCTCTCGCCATAGGCCACAAGTACCGTACCATCTGGAACAGACGCCTGGTCTGAGGGGAGCATGCCCTCAGTAGTACGGTTATCGCCCTCTTCCCATGCCACAAGGGCATGAGTGGCGTCGTCGACAATCACATACTTGAACTCTAAAGGCAGGAGAATGGCATCGACATTCACAGAGAGGAGCCACTCGCACAGTCCCAGCGGCTCCATGCGTAGATAACGGGCGGGATTCCAACTGCCCAGAGCCGGATGACTGCCTAAGATTGCCACCGACTGACCTGAGCGCAGCTGTGGGGCCGAGACACGAAACACGATAGTCTTGCGGTATAATGGCACCCGCTGAATCTTAAGCGTGTCTTCTGAAGGCAGGCCTATCGTCAGCTGACAGGCTTTGCTATAAAGATGATACTGCAGAGGGACATCCCGCCAAAGGTCGGGCATGACATAGTTCTTCGTAGCGTCGAAATAGTAGGTACGAGGCACGCCGGTCCATTCACGTCGCAACTCATTACCCTCAGCATCTGCCACATAATAGAAATATGTGATGGTCTCCACAGGATGCTGGCGCGACTCCACCGCCGATGTCTCTAACTCCCAGTGCCAGCCGTCGTCGGTGGTCATTGGCAGACATCGCACCCTCTCTGTGTCCTTGCTCGTATAGGTGATAGCAACATAGAGGTTTTCGCCCCATTGTGTGCCGTATTGGATGGTAAATTTAAGCTTCATAAATCACGATTTTCGTGCAAAGATACAAAAAAAGACACAGATTACATAGATTCTCACGGATTTTTAGTAAATTTGCAGCAATTTTATTAAGAATAAAAAGAAAGACGGAGTAAATATAAAGAATGAAAGCTATCAAGAAGAAGCAATATGTCATACCCATCATCATCTGTTTGCTGGCACTGGCAGGCATGATGGTCTACTACCTGACAGGCAGTCTGTCGAAGTCTGGGCAGAGTGAATATATCTATATCGATGACAACGACGACATTGACTCGGTCGCGGCCAAACTCGCCCCGATAGCCAACGAACAGGCACTGCTCAGTTTCAAGCTCGTCTCACGACACGTTGGCTATAGCAAGCACATCAGGACAGGCAGATATGCCATAGAACCCGGAGAGGGAATCTTCAGAGTGCTGCGGAAACTGAAGAACGGTCATCAGGCGCCTGTACGCCTGACTATCCCTGAGAGCAGGACGACAGACCGCCTGGCCGGGGCTCTCGCCAGGAAACTCATGATGGACAGTCTGTCGCTATCCATCCTGCTGAAAGACTCCACCTTCTGTGCAAAGCAAGGTTTCGACACAGCCAGCATCGTCTGCATGTTCGTGCCCGACACCTATGAGGTTTACTGGAACACCAGCATCGAGAACCTCATGAGCAGACTGAAGAAAGAACATGATAAGTTCTGGGACAGCAGCAGGCAGGCAAAGGCGACAGCCATCGGACTGACTCCCAATGAGGTTTGCACACTGGCAAGCATCGTCGACGAAGAGACATCCAACAATCCCGAGAAGCCAATGATTGCCAGGATGTACCTGAACCGTCTGGCAAAAGGCATGGCCCTGCAGGCAGACCCCACCGTGAAGTTCGCCCTGAAGGACTTTGCCATCAGGCGCATCTACCACAACATGCTGAACACCGACAGTCCTTACAACACCTACCGCTATGCCGGACTGCCTCCCGGTCCTATCAAGGTGGCCTCGGTGGCAGGCATCGATGCCGTGCTGAATGCGCCTAACCACAGCTATCTATACATGTGTGCCAAGGAGGATTTCTCAGGCACCCACAACTTTGCCAGCACTTACAGCGAGCATCTGAGGAACGCCGCAAAATACACGAAGGCACTGAATGAAAGAGGAATCAAATAAGTGAAGAATTTGCTGGCGCTGCAGCATAATCATAGAGTTTAAAATAATAAAAGATATGGAAGAAAAAGTATTGAATGAGAATGAAGGAAGGGTGTCTGTCAGCTTCATAGAGCAGATGGTCAAGGACGACCTGGCAGCAGGTAAGAACGAAAGCAGGATACAGACCCGTTTCCCACCGGAGCCCAACGGCTACCTGCATATCGGTCATGCCAAGGCAATTGCCATCGACTTCGGACTGGCCAAGAAATACGGCGGAGAGTGTAACCTGCGCTTCGATGACACCAACCCACAGAAAGAGGACACGGAATATATCGAGAGCATAGAACACGATATCAAGTGGCTCGGCTTCCAGTGGGCTAATGTCTACTATGCGAGCGACTACTTCCAGGAGCTGTGGGACTTTGCCGTCTGGCTCATCAAGAAAGGAAGGGCATACGTAGACGAACAAAGTGCGGAAGTCATCGCCCAGCAGAAAGGCACAACGACCAGCCCTGGTACAAACAGTCCCTATCGCGATCGACCCGTCGAGGAGAACCTTCGCCTGTTTGAGTTCATGAACAGCGGAAAGTGCGAGCCGGGCACACTTGTGCTCCGTGCAAAGATAGACATGGCCCACCCGAATATGCTGTTCCGCGATCCACTGATCTATCGCGTACTGAATATTCCCCATATCCGTACAGGCAACAAATGGAACGCCTACCCTATGTACGACTTCACCCACGGGCAGAGCGACTACCTGGAAGGAGTCACCCACTCTTGGTGTACGCTGGAGTTTGTGGAGCACCGTCCTCTCTATGACCTGTTCGTAGAGTGGATGCGCGAGTGGGCAGCAGACTGTGGTGCTGAGGCAGAAGCCGGCAGCCGACTCGCAGACCTGTATGCATCACTCTCCACCTATCAGGGTCCCCGTCAGACAGAGTTCAACAAGCTGAACCTGAACTATATCCTCCTCTCCAAGCGTAACCTCAAAGCCCTGGTTGACGACGGTATCGTCAGCGGCTGGGATGATCCCCGCATGCCAACGATCTGTGGCTTCCGTCGCAGAGGCTACTCACCAGAGAGCATCGTGAAGTTCATCGATAAGATCGGCTATACAAAAATCGACGCCTTGAACGACATGGCACTTCTGGAGAGCGTCGTCCGCGACGACCTGAATAGCCGTGCCATCCGTGTCTCAGCAGTCCTCGACCCTGTAAAGGTGGTCATCACCAATTACCCCGAAGGCCAGAACGAGACTCTCACAGCCATCAACAACCCCGAGAACGAGGCTGACGGCACTCACGAGATAGAGTTCGGGCGTGAGATATGGATCGAGCGTAATGACTTTCAGGAGGTGGCAGAGAAGAAATTCATGCGCCTGGCTCCCGGAAAGGAGGTGCGCCTGAAGAATGCCTACATCATCACGTGCGACGAGGAGCACCCCTGCGACAAGGATGCTAACGGACGTGTTACTACCATCTACTGCACCTATGATCCAGACACCCGCAGTGGTCAACCTGGAGCAGACAGGAAGATCAAGGGCAAGACGCTGCACTGGGTGAGTTGCCATAATGCCGTACAAGCAGAGGTACGCCTCTACGACCGTTTGTGGAAAGTAGAGAATCCCCGTGACGAGCTGGCAAGACTACAGAATGAAGGACTCACCTATGCTCAGGCCAGGGAACAGATGATGAATCCCGACAACCTGAAAGTGCTCAAGGAATGCTATATCGAGCCGTTTGCTGCCTCTATGCCAGCACTGAGTCACTTGCAGTTCCAGCGCATCGGCTACTTCACGCCCGATCTGGATACGACTGCCGAGCATCCTGTGTTCAACAAGACCGTAGGACTTAAGGTTTAAACTTTCCCTTCAAACAGGGAACAACACATAACCAAAGCCCAGAAGAGAAAAGAGATGCAAGCAGACGATCTCGCATATTTCGACAGCGAAGAGTTCCACGCCATCCTTAACCAATACGAGGAGTCGTTGGAGTCGGGACTCCCTGTCTATATCGATGCAGACGATCTGGCCGATATTGCAGACTACTATCAATATAACGGCTATCCAGAAAAAGCCAGGTCAGCCATTGACCTGGCTCTGGAATATAATCCCGAGGCCGTAGGCCCCTTGCTCTTCAAGGCGAGAGAGGCCATCATGTCGAATGATTTCGAGACAGCAGAGAGATATGCCGAAAAGATAGAGGCTGTCGACACCTTAGAAGCAGTCTATCTAAAGGGTGAGATCATGATTTGTGAGGAAAAGGCTGACGAGGCAGACAAGTACTTCATCGAACAGATGAAAGACATCATGACAGACGAACTGCCGGACTACATATACGATGTCGCCAACATCTTCTCCGATTACGAACTGCATGACAAAGCCTTCCAGTGGATGGCCCGTTCAAAGGGCGACAACTCTGACAGCTTCAAGGAACTGATGGCCCACACCCTAATTGGGCTGGGTAAATACAAAGACGGCGAGCGCATCTTCAACGAACTGATAGACCACGACCCCTACTCCACCCGTTATTGGAATGCCCTGGCCAACGCACAGCTGATGAGAGAAGACTACAGCGCAGCTATCACCAGCAGCGAATACGCCATCGCCATCGATCCAAACGACCCCGGAGGTCTGCTGTCAAAAGCCAATTGTCTCTATAACCTGGCAAACTACGAGGAAGCCCTGAAGTACTTCAAAAGGTATTCCGAACAGGTCGACGAAGATGAACTCGGCCACCTGTATCAGGGGACCTGCCTCATCAACCTCGGACGTTTCAAGGAAGCCGTTGATGTACTCACAAAAGCGCGGGATATCGCCTCTCCCGACTCGCAGTTCCTTCCTGAAATCTATCAGGAACTGGCTTTCGGCTATTGTGACCTTGGAGAGACAGACAAAGCCCTCCAGTGCCTGGACAATGCCATACAGCAAGACAGCGACCAAACCAACATAGAGATTATCAAGGGGCACATTCTCCTGACTGGCGAACGTATCGATGAAGCTATAGGGCATTTCAAAGAAGCCCTCAAACTGTCTGAATGCTCACCAAAGGCGATGCTCAGGATTATCGTCTCACTATACGACAACAAATACACCGTCACCTCATACACCTTCCTCAAACTACTGCTTAAAGATATGGACGACGACTGGACCGACGGGTATTCCTATATGGCACTCTGTTGTTGTAACCTCGGCAAGAATGAGGAGTTCATGCATTACCTGAAACTTGCCACAGAGAAGAATCCAAGAGAGGCGAGGAATGTCCTCAGCGGTTTGTTTCCCAAAGGAATGGAGCCCAACGAGTATTATCAATACACAATGAACAAATTTAACAAACAATAGACTAATGAATTTCATCACAAATATACTGAACAGTTTGGGATGGTATCCCACCGTGTTCGTACTCATGCTATTAGAGAGTACCGTCATACCAGTCCCCTCCGAATTCGTCGTAACTCCTGCAGCCTATCATGCTGCAAGTGGCTCTCTCAATGTATTCCTCATCATCCTCTATGCCACTTTAGGAGCAGACATTGGTGCAAGCATCAACTATTTCGTCGCCTTGTATGTAGGGAGACCGGTGGTCTATAAGTTTGCCAACAGCAAGTGGGGGAAGATGTGTTTGCTGAATAAGGAGAAAGTGGAAAAGAGCGAGAAATACTTTGACGATCATGGTGTGGCGGCAACCCTTACAGGCCGATTCGTACCAGTTATCCGTCACCTCATTTCCATTCCCGCAGGACTGGCAAGAATGAACTACTGGAAGTTCTTGCTCTTCACCACCATTGGTGCCGGAGGCTGGCACAGTATTTTGGCCGCACTGGGATGGTATCTGCACGCTATCGTCCCCGAAGACCAGTTGAACGACAAGATCGGTGAATATGCCGAATATATCAAGATAGTGATACTGGGTCTCATATTGCTCGCCATACTTTATTTTGTGGTTAAGAAATGGGTATTGAAGAAGAAATAAATGAAGAAACTTGTATAAAAAACAACTTTTTACCCTAAAAACTTCGTTTATTTCAAGAGAAATATGTATCTTTGCAGATTATTATCAGCTTAGAAGATTATGGTAAGAACAAACAATCATCTGGTTATCATGGCAGGCGGCGTCGGGAGTCGTTTCTGGCCCATGAGCACGACTGAGAAGCCGAAGCAGTTCATTGACGTCCTCGGTGTCGGTAAAACTTTACTTCAACTGACCGTTGAGAGGTTTGGCAACCTGGTTCGTCCAGAGAACATCTGGGTCGTTACCAATCAGAAATATGCAGCGATTGTAAAAGAGCAACTGCCTGATATGCCGGAAAGCAACATCCTCTGTGAGCCATGTCGCAGAAACACGGCGCCTTGCATCGCCTACGTCAGCTGGCGTATCAAATCGGCCGATGCCAAGGCGAACATTGTTGTAACGCCCAGCGACCATATCGTGACGAACACCGCAGAGTTCCAGCGAGTTGTAAAGGAGTGCATGCAGTTCACCAGCGAGACCGATGCCATTGTCACCCTCGGCATGAAGCCAAACCGTCCCGAAACAGGCTATGGCTATATACAGGCCGACCTGAGTACCAGTTCTCTCCGCAACAAGGAGATATTCCGCGTAGACTCCTTCCGTGAGAAGCCCGATCTGAAGACGGCCAAGGAATATATTAAGAAGAACTACTTCTTCTGGAATGCCGGCATTTTCATCTGGAATGCGAATACCATCGTCAATGCATTCCGCGTCTACCAGCCCGCTATGGCTAAGATTTTCGAGAGCCTCCTACCCGTCTATGGCTCTGCCAAGGAGCAGGATGAGATAAACCGTTTGTTCCCAGAATGCGAGAACATCTCCGTCGACTACGCTATCATGGAGAAGGCTGAAGAAATTTTCGTCTGCCCAGCAGACTTTGGCTGGAGCGACCTCGGCACCTGGGGCTCCCTGCACGAACAAAGTAAAAAGGACCTTTACGGCAACGTAAGCATCGGTCAAGACATTAATATTTTCGAGAGCCATAACTGTATCGTTCACACCACCCAAGAGAAGAAGGTGGTCATTCAAGGTCTGGACGGCTATATCGTCGCAGAAAAGGATGATACGCTGCTGATCTGTAAGCTCTCGGAAGAACAGCGCATCAAACAATTCTCAGGAAACGAATAATCATCAATATGGATAAGAAAGTTGCTCTTATTACAGGTATCACCGGCCAAGACGGCTCTTACCTGGCAGAGTTCCTCATCGAGAAGGGTTATGAAGTTCACGGCCTTCTGCGCCGCTCTTCTTCCTTCAACACTGGTCGTATCGAACATCTTTATCTCGACGAATGGGTCAGGGATATGAAGAAGAAGCGCCTTGTCAACCTGCACTGGGCAGACATGACCGACTCCTCATCTCTCATTCGCATCATCGGAGAGACGAAACCTACGGAGATATACAACCTGGCAGCCCAGAGTCACGTAAAGGTTTCCTTCGACGTTCCTGAGTATACGGCTGATACTGATGCCGTTGGCGTTCTTCGTCTACTGGAAGCCGTAAGGATATGTGGACTTGAGAAAAGTTGTCGTATCTATCAGGCTTCCACGTCAGAACTTTACGGAAAGGTACAGGAAGTTCCCCAAAGCGAGACCACCCCATTCTATCCACGTAGCCCCTACTCCGTAGCCAAACTTTATGGTTTCTGGATTATGAAGAATTATCGGGAGTCTTATGGCATGTACTGCTGCAATGGCATTCTCTTCAACCACGAGAGTGAGCGCCGGGGCGAGAATTTCGTAACTCGTAAGATTACGCTGGCAGCAGCACGTATCGCCCAAGGCTATCAGGACAAGCTCTATCTGGGTAATCTGAACTCATTGCGCGACTGGGGTTACGCCAAGGACTATATCGAGTGCATGTGGCTCATCCTGCAACAGCCAGAACCTGATGACTTCGTGATCGCTACTGGTGAATATCATACTGTTCGTGAATTTGCCACACTGGCCTTCAAGGAGGCGGGCATCGAACTGGAATGGCGTGGTGATGGCGTGGACGAGAAAGGCTATGACAAGCAGACAGGAAAGGCACTTGTTGAAGTGGATCCGAAGTATTTCCGCCCTGCAGAGGTGGATCAGTTGCTTGGCAATCCTGCCAAGGCGAAAGCCAAATTAGGTTGGAATCCGCACAAGACCAGCTTTGAGGATCTGGTGAAGATCATGGTCAGACACGACATGAAGTTCGTCAAGAAGTTGTTCATTAAAGCCCAGATGGAAGAATGAGTTTAGACAAAAACAGTAAAATATATGTAGCGGGACACCACGGCCTTGTGGGTTCCGCTATTTGGAATAACCTCCTACAGCGAGGCTATACCAACCTGGTAGGTCGCAGCCACAAGGAGCTCGACCTGACGGACCAGGTGGCCGTCAAGCAGTTCTTTGACGACGAGCGTCCCGATGCAGTGGTGTTGGCAGCAGCCTTTGTTGGAGGCATCATGGCCAACTCGCTCTATCGGGCCGACTTCATTATGATGAACATGAAGATCCAGTGCAACGTCATCTCTGAGGCCTACGCCCATGGCGTGAAGAAACTGCTCTTCCTTGGCAGTACGTGCATCTATCCGAAGAATGCTCCCCAGCCCATGAAGGAAGACTGCCTGCTGACCTCCCCGTTGGAATACACCAATGAAGAGTATGCCATCGCTAAGATTGCCGGTCTGAAGATGTGCGAGTCTTATAACCTACAGTATGGCACGAATTATATCGCCGTCATGCCGACGAATCTCTATGGACCGAACGACAACTTCCACCTTGAGAACTCACATGTGATGCCAGCAATGATGCGCAAGATCTACCTTGCTAAGCTGATACATGATGGGGATTGGGAGAAGATAGCCATCGATCTTGACAAGAGACCGGTGGAAGGAGTCGATGGTTATGGTCTGTCAAGAGCTCTTGATAATAGGAAAAGAGCACTTGAGGTGCTGGCAAAATATGGTATCTATGATAATAAAGTGGTGCTGTGGGGAACAGGCACCCCACTCCGCGAATTTCTCTGGAGTGAGGATATGGCCGATGCCTCTGTACATATCCTCTTGAATGTAGACTTCAAGGATGTCATCGGCATCGAGAAGTACTCGTCTGTCCACTATGGTGCTTCCACCGATGGTGCTGTAGACCGCAACCACTCAGCTGGTCGTGGTGGGGCCATCCCCTCATTAGGTGAAATCCGCAACTGCCATATCAATGTTGGCACAGGCAAGGAACTGACCATCCGCGAACTTTCCCAGCTGGTCGTGAAGGCTGTTGGCTTTGAGGGTACAGTAGAATTTGACACCTCCAAACCTGACGGCACCATGCGTAAGCTCATTGATGTGTCGAAACTCCACTCTCTCGGTTGGACACATAAGGTGGAAATCGAAGATGGCGTTCAAAAACTCTTTGAATGGTATAAGGACAGTTTAGCATAAATGAAGAAGCCCGCCGATTTGGCGGGCTTTCTCATTACATATTCTTTTCCAGTGATTCTTTCCAATGGGCGTATGCGGCAGCATAAGCAGCACGGTCAGCCTCCTTCGGTTCAATTACCTGTAACTTATCCAGGGTAGCAAAGGCCTCGTCGGCATTAGCATAGATACCTGCGCCAATACCGGCACCCTTAGCAGCGCCAACAGAGCCGTCAGTGTCATAGAGCTCGATTGTTGCTCCACTTACGCCAGCCAGCGTGTCACGGAAGAGCGGACTGAGGAACATGTTTGCTTTTCCAGCGTGAATCTTCTTGATATCCATACCCATCTGCTGCATGATCTCCATACCATAGCAGAACGAGAAGACGATACCCTCCTGGGCTGCACGAACCAGATGAGCCTTATTATGCTTGTTGAAGTTCAGGCCATTGATAGAGCAGCCGATCTCCTTATTCTCAAGCACACGCTCAGCACCATTGCCAAACGGGATAATGGTCACGCCCTCACTGCCGATGGGCACACTGGCCGCCAGGTCATTCATCTCGGCATAGCCAATCTCCGGAGTGATATTACGATGCGTCCAGGCATTCAGGATTCCCGTACCATTAATACAGAGCAACACACCAAGACGGGTTTTGTCGGCCGTGTGATTCACATGTGCAAAGGTATTCACTCGGCTCTGCTTGTCATAGTTTACATCGCCAAGCACACCATAGACCACACCAGAAGTTCCTGCAGTAGCAGCGATCTCACCAGGGTTCAACACATTGAGCGACAGCGCGTTATTCGGCTGGTCACCGCCACGGTAAGTGATAGGCGTACCAGCTTTGAGTCCCAGTTCCTCAGCAGCCTCTGCACTGACAACGCTCTGTTCTGCGAAAGTAGGAACGATATCTGCAATCAGAGAAGTGTCAAATCCATAATATTTCATCAGGAAATCAGCTACCTGGTTGTTCTTGAAATCCCAGAACATTCCCTCACTCAGTCCGCTTACTGTGGTATTGGCAACACCACTCAGCCTCATTGCGATGTAGTCACCAGGCAACATAATCTTATATATCTTACTATAAAGCTCCGGCTCATTTTCCTTTACCCACGCCAGCTTAGCAGCAGTAAAGTTACCAGGTGAATTCAGCAGATGACTCAGGCACTGCTCAGCGCCAAGTTCTTTGAAGGCCTTCTCTCCATAGGGGACAGCCCGGGAGTCGCACCAGATGATCGAAGGGCGCAACGCATTCATATCCTTGTCCACACACACCAGTCCGTGCATCTGGTACGAGATGCCGATGGCCTTAATCTCTTCTGCCTTGGCTCCTGAGTCAGCCATAATCTTCTTCAGGCTCAGCTTCGCATTATTCCACCACATCTGAGGGTCCTGTTCGGCCCATCCTGCCTTGACAGCCATGATTGGAGCCTCCTTCTCAGGGAAGAAAGCTGTAGCCACACACTTGCCGTTATCGGCATTTACAAGCGATGCCTTCACTGATGAGCTACCGACATCAAAACCTAACAATAGTCTATTTGCCATAATTTTTAGATTATCTAATCTATACATAATACGCTTTAGATGCAAATTTCCCCATTTTTTTTCATTTTTGCAATATTTTTAAGCTAAAATGCAATTTTTTTACCATATTTTGTGTTCAATTAAAATATTTTGTTTACCTTTGCACGATAGAATGCGAATATTACGTAATAAACATTTCATATATGAAGAAGAAAATACTAATACTTGACGACAAAGAGACCATCGCAAAGGTGCTCTCCATCTATCTCATGAGCGACTACGATGTACAGTGGCTTCCGGATGGATTGCAAGGTGTGAAATGGCTCCAGGCAGGAAACACACCCGATCTTATCATCTCTGACATCCGTATGCCCGGCATGCGTGGTGACGATTTCTTGGAATGGATCAAGCAGAACGAACTGTTTAAGCATATCCCTGTGATTATGCTGTCCAGTGAGGATTCCACCAGCGAACGAATCAGGCTTTTGGAAATTGGTGCAGAAGACTATATAGTCAAGCCATTCAATCCCATGGAGTTGAAAATCAGGGTAAAGAAGATTATTCCCTGACGTAATGTAAAGATACACATATTATATATATGATAGGTATAGTATATCTTGGCAGCAACCTCGAAACCCAGGAACGACTAAAATATATTCCCGGGCGGTTGGTTCAGTTTACTACCAACTACAAGGATTGCGCTTCAGCCTGTGTCCCTCATGTTCGTAATGAGCATTTCATTTTGTTCTACGAACAGAGTGTTCAGGCAGAAGATATTACTGCCATCACGTATATTAAGAAGAAGTGCAAGAGCGTCTACATCATTCTGCTTACTAAGCAGTTGACCACTGACGACCGGAAGGTGTACCAGAAGTGCGGTATCAACGACACGATCGATATCAATTCTTCCATTACAGAACTGAACAAGAAGATTCAGTTCATCTCCGATCGTGAGATGATGCTTTTCGACGACGCCCCGTCCAGACATCGCATTCTGCGTTTTAAGATTCCTCTTTGGAAACGTCTCTTCGACATTTTCTTCTCTCTGTTGGGCATTATTATCCTTTCGCCCGTATTTCTCATCACAGCCATTGCCATCCGTCTCGAGAGCAAGGGTCCTGTCATTTTCAAGTCAAAGCGTGTAGGAACAAATTACACCGTCTTCGACTTCCTGAAATTCCGTTCGATGTATGCCGATGCAGAGCAGAGGCTGAAGGAGGTTACCAAGGAAGCCGGCAATCAGTATGCAGAGAAAGAACAGCCGGAAGAAGACAAAGACCGTCAGAGTGTTATCACAGCACCTTTAGGCGAGGAAGCTGAGATGATGATGATGGACATGGGCATGGAGTCCGACATGATGATCAGCGACGACGAGGTCATGCTCGTCGGTGATGACTACGTCGTAGCAGAGTCTGATTTCAACAAAGAAAAAGAAGAAGAGAACAACAATGCCTTTGTCAAGATCGAGAACGACCCGCGCATCACTAAGGTGGGTAAGTTCATCCGTAAATACAGTATCGACGAGCTGCCACAGCTCTTCAACATATTGAAAGGCGACATGTCCATCGTGGGCAATCGTCCGTTGCCTCTCTATGAGGCCGAGAAGCTCACCGTAGATTCCAGCATTGACCGTTTCATGGCCCCGGCAGGTCTTACAGGCCTCTGGCAGGTCGAGGAACGCGGCAAGGGCGGACTGATGTCAGCAGAAGAGCGCAAGCAGCTCGACATCATCTACGGCCAGACCTACTGTTTCACTTTGGATATGAAGATCATATTCCGCACCCTAACAGCATTTATCCAGAAAGATAACGTCTAACGACCAAAAGAACTAAAGATTATAAACCATAGCGCAATGAACAAGTTTAAGCGACTATTCCTGATTGTAGCGGCCACAGGCATCGGAACCTCCGCTTTCGCCCAGTTCGACGAGAGCGGTATTGCGGCCGGCTTCTTCGACTCCAGCAAGGAGAAGGACATCAATTTCTCGCAGTTCCATCTGCCACCATTATCAGTGCTTTTAGAGAATGCCAAAGCAAACCCACAGATTCTGTCTTTAGAAAAAGCCAGGCAGATAGCTGAGGCCGAAGTAGCGAAGACGAAAAGAAGTATCTTCAGTCACATTTCAGGTAGAGCAAGTTATAGCTATGGTAAAGCAGACATGTGGGGTAATAACTCCTCAACAACAAGTTATATGATTTACCAATTTCAAGGTACAGAACAAAGCTATTGGAATGTAGGTGTCAGTGCAAGTATCACAGTAGAGGACATTTTGGATTATGTGCCTTCAATCAGACGTTCGAGATTAGAAGCAGACAATGCGGTGATTGCAAAAGATATTGCTTATGACCAACTTAAGCTCCAAATTGCATCGCTCTTCGTTAAGATTACGAATGATTTAGTAACACTAAAAACTTTAGGCGAAGGAGCGGCAGCTTATCAGGGAGCTGGTGCGTTAAATCGTGAAGAATTTGAGAACGGCAACATGGAAATAGAAGCTTATGCATATACCAAACAACGTGAGAGTTCTCAAGTGCAAATGTATCAACAAATGCAAACTTCCATAACGACAGACATCATTACTCTAGAAATTCTCACCCATACACCTATCATAACCAACTCTACAACCGAAATCACCTTAGATACACATGTGACTAAATCTGACAAAGAAATAGCCAAAGAAAACAAAGAAGTAGAAAAGCGTATTAAAAAGGCTGTAGAGGAAGATGAAAAAAGAACAAAGGCTTTAGAAAAAGCAGAGAAAAAAGCAGAAAAAGCCGCAGCCAAAGCTGCCAAGAAACAAAATAAAACCAAATAAATAATTAGGACTATGGATTTATTCAGATATATCGTCAGGTTTTTATATAAAATTCGTTGGTATTTGATTATATTACCATTAATCGCCTTGGTTGTTGCATGGTTTTTGACACGCAACATGGAGCGTATCTATAATACCAATACGACCATCTATACAGGTATGATTACAGCCTATAATATTGAGGGAGGGTCTGGTACTGCTGGCGGTCACTCAGAAACGAACATGCGAAATCTCATGTTATTGATTACCACAGATGTAACTATACATGAAGTCTCCCTTCGACTGTTTGCCCGCTGTATGATGTATGGTAATACCAATAAGGACAACAACTATATTTCAGCAGAGCATTTCCGTCAGCTGAATAACAGTGTCCCTGCTGATGTTAAGGCGCTCATCAATCATAACAGCGAAAATGCCACCTATGCAAATTTAAAAGCATACGAGAAACCATCTCAAGACAACTACCTATTCGGTTTGACAAACTATCATCCCTATTTTGGAATTAATAATATTACAAGTAGACTTAAAGTGCTACAGTTAAACAGAAGTGATATTATTGATATCGGTTATTCTGCTAATGATGCTGGTATAGCCTATAATACCCTTGACATCTTAAATGAGGTCTTTGCCCGCCAATATGCTCAATTGCGTTATGGTGAGACCAACAATGTCATTAAATTCTTTGAACGTGAAGTTGCACGTCTTTACCGTATCCTGACAAATGCTGAAGATGATTTGATTCGATATAATGTAGAAAAAAGAATCATTAACTACGGTGAACAGACGAGAGTACTGGCAGGAATGGATGGTGAACAACAAAGATCTGATAATACATTACTCAAGAACCAAGCTACCACCCGTGCTTTGATGGATTATTTAGAGCGTCAATTGGGGGACCGTGCAAAAATTATCAAGGCTAATAAGGAATTCACGAATCAAGTAACTGATATTTCTCGCATCCAGTCCCGTATTTCCAACCTCCGTTTGATGAGTAGTGAAGGTAGTGGAAGTGGAATAGAATCCCAACAAGAACTTGCTAAAGCAGAAAGGATGCTCCAGAACGCAACAGATAATGTTCGTGGACTCATTAAAGACATTGAGGCAGGCACCTATAGCACCGAAACTGGTGTCAAAGCGAATGAAATGATTAGCCGGTGGCTGGATCAAGTGTTATTGCTTGAAAGGACAAAAGCTGAGTTAGGTGCACAAGATATAATGCGTCAGAATATTGACCGACAAATGCTTTATTATGCACCTATTGGAGCGACATTAGGGCGTAAGGACCGTCATATCAGCTTTATTGAGGGCAACTATATGGAAATGCTGAAAGCCCTGAATGCGGCCCGTCTGCGCCAGAAGAACCTTCAGATGACCACAGCGACTTTGCGAGTTCTGAATCCTCCATTGTTCCCAATGAATGCCCAGCCAACTAACCGTATGATGATACTACTGGGGGCTTTCCTGCTGACATTCTTGCTGACAGCCATGTACTTCTTCATTATCGAGCTTTTGGATCGTACGCTCCGCGATCGTATGCGCTCCGAGCGTATCACAAAGATTCCAGTCATGGGATGTTTCCCGAAGGAAAGTACTTTACGTTATCGTCGATTTAACAAGACAATCGCAGATATGGCACTCCGCCAACTTAGCAAGGCATTACTTCCTCATTTCAAGGAAGGCCAACAAAACGTCCTCAATCTGCTCTCAACTGATGCTGCCAATGGTAAGAGTTATTTGGCTCAGGAGTTAGAGAACTATTGGATATCAATCGGCCTACAGGTACGTCGTCTTACCTATGATGAAGATTTCCTCGCTGAAGACAGTCGCTTCATCATGGCGAAAGACATCAAGGATATCTGTCCTGATATTTTGCCTAACGAGATTGCGATCATCGAGTATCCGAACTTGGACGACAATTCAATTCCGTCAGGATTATTAAACATGGGTACAATCAACCTTTTGGTCACTCGTGCAAACCGTACTTGGAAAGATGTAGACCAGAAAGCGCTCAAGGAACTTCAGTCCCAGCTGACAGACCAGAATACGCTCTTTATGTACCTCACAGAGGCTCAGCGTTATGCTGTTGAAGAATTTGTAGGGCAGTTACCTCCCTATACCAAGTTCAATAACTTCGTATATCGAATGTCCCAAATGGGCTTGACCGCAGTAGAAAACAGTCACGCAAAATAAATGGCAAGCGTTTATTCAAATAGATTGTCCGAATATACTCATGAAAACGGAGGAAGAGTCCTGTTACTCTTTCTCCTGTTTTTGCTCAGTCTATATTCACTAAAAAGTTCTGGCATCAATGGTATGGCAATGGTTAGTGCCAGCCCAATGATTGTAATATTTGTATATTTAGCATTCAAATACAGAATGTTTACTTTTTGGTTACTATTTGTAATCAACTATTTTGTAATGTTTCTGGTAAAAGAAAATAAAATGCCACTACCGGCTTCTATTCCTAATGAATTACTAGAAATCACAATGATAGCAATCGCAATTATTGACCTAAAAGAAACACATTTTGAGAATCTCGCAAATATAATGCTAGTGGCATTATTAGGCTGGTGCGGGTTCTGTATTTTGGAAATACTCAATGACACATGCGACATAGGAATTAAAATTGATGCATGGTTTACAGGGGCTCGACTGATGGCATTTCAACTTTTATATGCTTTTATTGTTTTCAGCCTATATATCACTAAGCCGAATAGATTATATCAATTACTATTTGTATGGGCATCGTTTACACTTTTTTCCGCATTCTGGTGTTGGAAACAGATTCACATTGGTTGGTCATCTGCAGAGCAAGCTTGGCTTAATGCTGGCGGCTATCGTACACATTTTGTAAATGGTATTGTACGATATTTCTCTACTTTTACAGATGCTGCCAATTTTGGTATTCACATGGCTGCAGCTGCTGCAGCATTTTATATCATAGCAATTACTAACAAAGTAAGGAAACATAAAATATTCTTTGGCATTGTAGGAATTATCTGTACTTGGTCCATGTTCCAGTCCGGAACAAGAACTGCCATTTTTTGTTTGATAGCAGGATTCTTGGTTTTTTTAGTATTATCTAAATCTATAAAAATAATTATTCCTGTTACAGTAGTACTATTGCTATTTTTGGGTATACTCATTTTTACAAACATCGGCCAAGGTAACAACCAAATCCGCCGTATGCGCTCTGCTTTTAACAGGAACGATGCTTCTGCAAATGTTCGGGATATTAATAAGGCTACCCTTGCTAAATATATGAAAGATGCACCATGGGGAGTTGGTATTGGAATCTTTCAAGAGGATATTCCAGCGAATAATAGGCTAAGGATTGTAGCTAGTATACCACCAGATTCAGAATATGTTTTTATCTGGGTAAGAACAGGAATAGTTGGCATTTCTTGGTTCGTTATATGTAACCTTCTTATGTTATTGGGAGCATGCTCTGTTGTATTCTTCAAAATAAAGAATAAGTCGTTAATGGGAATTGGTGCAGCGTGGTGTGCGGCATTTGTTTCGCTGCATTTGGGTGGATATGCTAATCAGATATTGATGCAGTTCCCGAATGTCCTGATTTTTTACGGAGGCTTAGCCACTGTCTTTACGCTACCGAAATTTGAGAAAGAATTCAATGAATACGAAGCGAACCAATTGTCTAAAGAAACAGAAAGAAAAAGATTAAAACTTGAAAAGAAGTTAGCTTCGAGAGTATAGGATGTTGAAAACGGGATATTAAAAATTGAAAGTTGATATATCTATTATCACCATCAATTACAATGGATTGGAAGATACCTGTGCATTGATTGAGTCAATCCCCTTCAATGAAAACATGGAGGTGATAGTGGTAGATAATGCTTCCAAAAACCTCGAAGCAGAAACAATAGCCAAAAGATATCCACAAGTCAAAGTAATCCAAAGTGACAAGAACCTTGGCTTTGCAGGAGGGAACAACTTAGGAATTCAAGTTGCCCAAGGTAAATATCTGTTTTTAGTCAATAACGATACAGTCTTCAAAGATTTTAGCGTTCAGGCTCTCATCGACAGGATGAAATCCTCACCTGAGATAGGTATTGTTTGTCCTAAGATACGATTTGCATGGGCCAACAATCCCATTCAGTATACCGGCTATACACCACTTTCAAGAATCACTGTCCGCAATCGTGCCATTGGTTTTGGCGAGAATGATCATGGACAATACGATACAGCTCACCCTACTCCATACGCCCATGGAGCTGCCATGTTGATCCGTCGGGATGCTATTGATAAAGTAGGACTCATGCCTGACTGCTATTTCCTCTATTATGAAGAGTTAGACTGGTCCATGATGTTTACCCGTGCCGGTTATCAAATCTGGTACGAACCTACTTGTACTATTTACCACAAGGAGAGTCAGGCTACAGGCCAGAATAGTCCACTCCGTACTTATTACCTCACCCGGAACAGACTTCTGTTAGTTCGTCGCAATCCACAGGCATTCAACAAGCCGCTGGCATACCTCTATCTCATTGGCATCGTTGCCGTACGTGACATATTGAAGTATACATTTATGAGGCGTCTTGATCTCGTGAAAACTATATTTAGAGCGCTTGGTCATTTCTTTCTTTACGCTCGGCCTAAGGCCGCTTGCTACCAACGGGACGCAAGAACAATAAACAGTAAACTATAAACAAAAATATAATATGAACATAAGCTTCTGGGACATCATGATGTGGACAGATTTGCTCCTTTTCATAATTGTAGCACTGACCGTTCTCTACTTAGGCATATTTGCTGTAGCCTCTTTGTTTAACAAGACCCATGAGGCCCCCCGCACAAAGAAACAGAACCGCATTGTCGTGCTGATTCCGTCCTATAGGCAGGATGCTGTTATTGAGCAGACGGTCATATCCATCCTGTCCCAGGCATACCCCCAGCGCCTTTTTGACGTTACCGTCATCTCCGATCACCAGGAAGAGATGACCAACATGCGATTGGCACAATACCCCATCACACTCCTTACGCCCAACTTTGAAGAGAGTACGAAGGCTAAATCCTTGCAATACGCTATTCTCAACTTGCCAGAGTTTAAAATCTACGACATTGCCCTTGTCCTCGATGCCGACAATATCGTAGAACAAGACTTCCTGTCTAAGGTAAACGAAGCTTTTGAGACGGCTGCTACCAAAGCCATACAGATGCATCGTATCGCCAGGAACAGAGACACCACCGCTGCCTTGACAGCATCTATCTTCGAGGAAATCAACAATGCCATTTTCCGTCGGGGACACATCAATGTAGGTTTGTCTTCCGCCCTCGCAGGATCAGGTATTGCCTACGACTTTGCATGGTTCAAGACTAATGTCATGAAAGCCCGCACAGCTGGTGAAGATAAGGAATTGGAAGCCCTTTTGCTCCGGCAGGAGATCTTTATAGACTATTTCGATAATATCTATGTCTATGGTGAGAAAAAACGCACCACAGCCAAACTTAACCAGCAGCATGGTCGTTGGGCGCGGGAGCAATTCAACAATGTCACCCGCAACATCAAATTCCTGCCTGGTGCCATCTTCCGTAAGCAGTATGATCTGGCAGATAAAATTATCCAATGGATGCTTATACCACGCTCCGTCATGGTAGCTGTTATTTTAGTTATGAGCCTTGTTCTGCCATTCATCTATATGACCATCGCCATTAAGTGGTGGATTCTCGGAGCCTTAGCCCTCTTTGTCTTAGCCCTTGCCACACCAGACTATCTGGTTGCTGAGATGTGGGACAAGACATTCCTACGCGACCCGCTCAAACGCTTGTGGAATTATTATAAGCCCAACCTCATAAGTAAGAAAAAGAAATGATTTGGACGATTCTACATAGCATTGACATCGCCCTCTGGGTCATCATCGCGGGATCAGTCATCTACGTGGTTTTCTTCGCGATCATATCACTTTTCTACGATAAAGAGGATCAGGTTGCCGCCCATGCTGCAGCCCTAAGCAACCGGCAGAACAAATTCCTCATCCTTTACCCTGCCTACAAAGAAGACCGTGTCATCATCAACGCTGTAGAGAATTTCCTGTTGCAGGATTATCCCACAACACATTACACGGTAGCCGTTATCTCCGACCACATGCAACCAGAGACCAACGACTACTTAAGCAAACTTCCAATCACCTTGTTGACCCCAGTCTTTGAAAAGAGTTCAAAGGCAAAGGCCATGCAATACGCTATCAACGAAGTAAAAGGCGATTTTGACAACGTGGTAGTACTTGATGCCGACAATGTAGTCCGTCCTGATTTCCTGTCTCAATTGAATATCCTTTGCTCTGTTTATGATGCCATCCAATGTCACCGCTGTGCCAAGAATGCCGATAACGACGTAGCCGTGCTCGACGGAGCCAGCGAGGAAATTAACAACACAATCTTCCGTAAAGCCCATAACCGGTTAGGTCTTTCCTCTGCCCTCATAGGGTCTGGCATGTGTTTTAGTTATGCGCTCTTCAAGAAAAATGTATTCCAACTTTCCACTGCCGGTGAGGATCGAGAGATGGAAGCCCTACTGCTCCATCAGGAAGTATTTATTAAATACGCCCCCGAGATTCATGTCTTCGACGAAAAGGTCAGTAACCAGGACAACTTCCAGCGTCAGCGGATGCGCTGGATGACCGCACAGATACAGAGTCTGCTCAGCAATCTCCCAAAGATTCCAGAGGCCATCATCCATGGTAAGATTAACTTCATCGACAAAACTATCCAGCAGGCCCTCATCCCCCGCTCCATTCTGATAGTTATATTAGCGGGCATCTCTATCTTTATGACAATTTTCATGCCAACATGGTGTGAGAAGTGGTGGGTGCTCTTTGCCCTATTGGCAGTTTCACTCTTCATCGCCCTCCCCCGCCCACTGCGATATCGTTCCTTCGCCAAGGTTCTTGCTATTCCTGGACTTGTACTCCGCATGTTCAAGAACCTCCTCCACATGGATCACAAGAATACCGATTTCATCCATACCCAACATGGTTAGCCTATGAGTAACATCAAGATTTTCATCTGCGCCCATAAGGAAGTCCCCCTACCCCAACATCCTTATTTCCTGCCCATACAGGCTGGTGCTGCTCTTCACGATCCTATTCCTGGCTATCAACCCGATAACGAAGGAGATAACATCTCTACCAAGAATCCACATTTCTGTGAACTTACCTGCCACTACTGGGCATGGAAGAATCTGAAGGGTGTCGACATCGTTGGTCTCAACCACTATCGCCGCTATTTCGACTTCCAGAAAAAATGGCCGCAGTTCTCCGCCGATAAGCGTTTCGTGTCGACAGAAGCCTTTCTCAACCAGCCCTATCAATTCCCTGACTTAGATAATATCTTACAGAAATACGACATCATCCTCCCAGTTGCTCGTCATTGGCGAGTCAGCAACACACAGCAATACGGAGAGTATCATATTGCTAAGGACTGGGAGATGCTTCGTCAGATTATCAAAGAGCGTTCACCGCAATATATCCCTGCTTTTGAAAAGACAATGGATCATAGCAACAAGTCCGTTGGCTACAATATGTTTATCACCCATTGGAAACATTTCAACGACTATTCCGAATGGCTTTTCGATATTCTCTTTGAGGTTGAACGTCGTGTTCCTCCTATCGATGATCCTATCCAAAGCCGTATCTATGGTTATATGAGCGAACGCCTCATCAATGTTTTCTGTGAGCACTATCATCTGCGCATCAAACATACCCCCCTCATTATGCCATTAGATGATTTAAAAGGAGATCTCAACATCACCAATTTACGGGCAATCTATCGAAAAATAAGCAATGATCTATCTTATAGAATAAGGAGGTGATGACTACAAACCGAAACAACTACCTCTCAACCGCTAAAGGAATTGGCATTATTCTAATGGTTATGGGGCATTGCGGTGTTCCTGAACCTTTTGGAAAGTTTATATACCAATTCCATATGCCTTTATTCTTTTTTTGCTCTGGTTTTTTTATGAAGGACATTTTGAATCTTCATAATCTCTATGATTTTTATATAAAACGTTTTAAAGGTATTTATATCAAATTTCTTTTTTGGAGCCTATTGTTCCTATGTCTACATAATGTATTCTTCAGACTTAACATCTATAGTGGACTCATTACATTTAGAGGGGAGCCATCCTATCTTTATGGTTTATCAGATTTTGCGAAGAAAGCAATTAAAATAACATTCAGCATGAATGAACATGAACAACTTCTTAGAAGTTTTTGGTTCCTAAAGCAACTGCTTATCGCAAGTATATTTGTATCAACATGCAATTACATAATTAATAAAATTACACATAACAGACATGCATCTATCTATTTATTAATTGCGTTTATATTTATGACACTCGTATCAAAAAAATATAATTGGGCTCTCCCTGCCATTTGGGATATTTCACTTGTATTTATGAGTTCCACCTTTTACCTCTCAGGCTATATTTTTCGAAAATTCAACTTGCATGAGAAATTTTACAACATCACCTATTCTACAACTATGCTTGTTCTTCTATTATTGGGGCTATATATTCTACCATGGACAAATATGTTGGAATATACGCTCACTACTACAATCCCTTTTATCATCGTAGCTTTCTCGGGGACACTATTAACTATTAATATATCAAGAAAACTTGAATCTTACCATATCAAATATTGGTTCTATTATTTAGGCCAGAATACTATGGTTATTTTTGCATTACATATGCTTTGTTTCAAGATTGGGAATCTTATCAAAATCGGCATATATGATATGCCCATCTACCATTTAGCAGAATTTCAAATCATATATGAGCATAATACCTACTTTTGGATAGTATATACTATCATAGGTATTGTTATTCCACTATTCATAAATTTACTAATGAGAAGAAATCAATTAACGAATCGAATATGGACTCTTTTTACATAGTTTCTTCAAGTAAATATGGTGATATAGCCTGAGCCCAGATCTCATATGCCTGTGGATATAAATGCAGACCATCTCTTGTATACTTTCGGGGTAGCAAATCATTGACTTGATAGATGGAATACAAATCCACGAAATGGCAGTCTCTTGTATGAGATATAGTTTTAATAATTTTGTTCGCCTTTTTAATTTTCTCCTGACAACCGAGATATCTTGAGCCTATTCCCATTTCAATATTAACAGGCAAAAGGCTTTGCAAATATATATGAGAAGATGGATTTTGTTTTATAATGGTATCGACCATAATAGTATATTTTGCTTCAAATTCTTCTAATGAGATGTCTATTATATTATTAATACCTCCTAATATAAAGATTTTCGAAGGCTTTGCACTTCTTATAATAAAAGAACGATGTACTAAATCATCTAAACCATCACGATTACATCCTAAATTACATATTTTTAAATTCGGAAAGAGTGACTGGAAATCACTTTCGAAAGTTATCGAATTGCCATAGAAAACAATATCAAAAGGCTTGAGTTGTTTGCCAAGGCTATTTGCCCATCCCTCCAGACATCTAAATTCTATTTGATGACGACTTTCAGAAGAATCATAACTAATCAAACCTGTCTTTGCTATTAACCTTTCAAACATATCAGTTTTCACACAAGTAATATATAACAAAGAAACAAAAAACAAAATGTTAAATGCAACCGATATTAATAATATCGTTGTTCTGATTTTTTTTGATTTATAAAACATAATATTTCATATTTTAAATATAATACGGAACAAAATTAGCACAATAATTTTGAATAATCAAAATAAATGTGTATTTTTGCACTAAAATATGAGAATATGGCCAAAGACTGGGATATTATTATCACTAACAAGAGTAATCTACTCAGCATAGATCTACATGAAGTATGGCGGTACCGCGATCTACTCGCCATGTATGTAAAAAGAGATATTATCACCTTTTACAAGCAAACCATTTTAGGGCCATTGTGGTTCATTATCCAACCATTATTCACCACCATTATGTTCATGTTCGTCTTTGGTGGCATTGCAGGCATCTCTACCGATGGAATCCCTCAAGCAGTCTTCTATTTGGCTGGACTTGTTTGCTGGAACTATTTCCAGGACTGTCTAAGCAAGTGTTCTGATACTTTTAACGCTAATCAAGCCATTTTTGGTAAGGTCTACTTCCCACGACTGGTCGTTCCTCTGTCCATTGTCATATCCAATTTGATTAAGATGGCCATACAATTTGCATTATTCTTGGTAGTATATATCTACTATTTTGCATCTGGCGTAGACTTCCATATAAACATGACCATCCTACTTGTGCCCCTACTTATCGTGATGCTTGGATGTTTAGGATTAGGATTTGGCATGATCATCTCATCGATGACCACTAAATACCGTGACTTACGTTTCCTTATCACCTTTGGAGTGCAACTATGGATGTACGCCACTCCTGTCATCTATCCCTTATCGGTGATGAAAGATACCTATCCGAAATACATCTGGGTGTTGGTAGCCAATCCACTGACAGCAATACTTGAAACCTTCAAATATGCATTTACTGGAGTCGGCGAATTCAACTGGCTCTATCTCGGTTACAGTTTTGCATTCACTATCATCATCCTCTTGTTAGGCATTGTGATTTTCAACCGTGTTCAACGTAACTTTATGGACGTCATCTAAACCCAAAAGTCATGAGCAATACTGTTATAGAATTTAACAACGTAGGAAAGCAATATATCCTTGGTACTATCGGCACTGGTACTCTGAGCCAGGATCTTAACCGTTGGTGGGCAAATATCAGAGGGAAAGAAGATCCATTCTTGAAAATCGGAGACACCAATGACCGCACTCAGAAAGGTGACAGTCGTTTTGTGTGGGCACTCCGTGATATCAATTTCAAAGTGGAACAAGGTGATGTCGTTGGCATTGTCGGCAAGAATGGTGCTGGCAAATCAACGTTACTAAAGATTCTCTCTCGCGTCACCTCCCCCACCACTGGTGACATCAAGATTAAAGGACGTATAGCCTCCCTGCTTGAAGTCGGTACAGGTTTCCACCCAGAAATGACAGGTCGTGAAAATATATTTATGAATGGATCTATCATGGGGATGACTAAAGCAGAGATTAAAAGTAAGTTTGATGAGATCGTTGATTTCGCAGGCGTTGCAAAATATGTCGATACCCCTGTCAAACGTTACTCTTCCGGTATGATGGTGCGTTTAGGTTTTGCCATTGCAGCCCACCTGGAGCCGGAAATACTTGTGGTGGATGAAGTATTAGCTGTCGGTGATGCCGAATTCCAGAAAAAAGCAATAGGTAAAATGCAGGATGTCAGCAAGGGCCAAGGCCGCACAGTTCTCTTTGTCAGCCATAATATGGCTGCTGTTCGTAGTCTTTGTACAAGAGGGATTTTATTAAATAACGGAACTATAGATTTTACAGGTTCTATCCCTGCCACATTAGACAAATACCTTAAAAATGAGGAAAATGTAAGAAAAGACAAAATTTTACATAACATCAAGTGGATTAAAAACACGATTAAAATATTCAAATGTGAAATCAATAATACGGAAGAAGCTTATTCTGTTATTAAAAGCGATCAAAATAAATTAAAAGTTAGAATTGATGGTGAAACTTCTGAAGACCTTACTTTTGATTTAATGGTAACATTTAAAAACAAGGATGGTCTACCATTTGCAACCTATGCTAAGGGACATTATTTAGGTGAGATCCAACATGTAAATAAAGGGAGGTTTACTATTTCAAAAGAAATTGAACTGCCCACGGTTTTAAGTAAAGGCTTACTTAATATAGATTTATATCTACATCACCCCATGGTAGAATTCTTATTAAAAGCGCCTGATTGTTGTGTATTAGAAACTGAAGGATATCAGAAGGGTTATGGTCGCCCCATCAATCAAGAAACTGGTGGATTTATAGGGTTACTTGATTCTCACACTAATTTTTAATGGATGTGTAATTATGCGTAAAGTTTTCATTTCATACGGTGATGACTCTTTTAAAAAATCACTAAAACGGATTGCTAAACAAGCTCTATCGTCAAATCGGTTCGATAGTATTGAAATATACACCCCTTCAGACTTACCACCCTCTATAAGTCATTCTCCACTTATGATATATCAACGTGGAGGCGGTTATTGGGTATGGAAGCCATGGATAATATTTAATACTCTAAAACAATGTAAAGAAGATGATATAATATATTATGTCGATGCAGGATGTTCAATAAACCCAGAAAGCAAAGAATGGGATGAATGGGATTCTGTCATGAGAAATCATGATGCGATTGTATTTGACTACCGACCAAATGTAAAGTATCCTGGATGGGAGCAATATTGTAAGAATCTAGATAATTGCAAACCAGAACTAAAACACTGGATTAAACCAACTGCTAAGGATTACTTTACCCAATTTCTTGGCACTGATAACTATCTGAACATGAATCAGATTATGAGTGGCATAATTATTATAAGAAGAACACATAGAATTCCTTGTTTTATTCAACAATGGTTAAACATCGCAGTATTAAATCCTTCTTTGTTTTTTGATGCATATGGAGAAGAATTAGGGAGGCTGCCAGATACCTTTAACGAACACCGCCATGACCAAGCAATTTTAGCCCCCCTCGTTTACCACTATAAAGACATTGACAGAATTGCAATCCTACCAGAAAAATCTGAATCACAAAAGGAAATTGCAGCCATTATAGCAACAAGAACGCATATTTGGAGTTGGAACCTATATGACAAAATAGCATGGAGGATTAAAGAAAAGCTCAACTCTATCACCCGAATATTAAAGTATCTAAAATTTTACATTTAATTTATTAGACCCTACTCCAATAATATTTTCAACACAAAATACAATCGTTTCTCTGCCAACCAGAACTTGACTTTTTCCTTTCTTGAATATGGAATTTTGCGCCAAATCTTATTAGCCTCTGGAAATACTGATTTATAAGCATCAAAATCTAATAGTTGCTTAGTGAGGAAATTACTTTTAATATTAAACTTCCTAAGAAGAAGTTTCTCTTCCACTTCGGTATCATAAATGCCTTTTTCTCTGCAGAACGTTTCAACCTCCATTACACCTTTTATATGCATATTAATGCTTCTTAGCTTCTGCAATGAAACACGCTCCTGATTATACTGTACATAGTGGTACATAGCCTTAGGGACAGCATTAAATGATTTGGCAAAATAATACAATTTAACTGAAATTATATAGTCCTCAACGATATCAACATGCGGAGTGATAGTAAAATTATCAAACAGTTTTCTTCTAATCAGCAATTTCCAGAGAACAGTATTTATATCATAATTAAGACATCTTATCAAATTCTCACGACAATCTTCAGAATAATGCTCGTGATGATATGTTACAGTACCATCAATCTTATCGCCAAAAATATCACTTCCGACTATGTCTATCCGACCATTATCAGTGGCTTCTAACAATGTCTCAACCAAATCAGGCTCAATCCAATCATCACTATCTACAAAAAGCACATAGTCTCCTGTAGCATGTTTTATACAATCAGCCCTTGAGACAGCGATTCCCTCATTCTGTTCATGATCAATAATGACATACCGATTCTTATCAATGCCATGTTTGCATATCGTATCTTTCAACACCTGTAAACTATTGTCTGGCGAGCAATCATTAACGAACACATAATCGATGTTCTGATAAGTCTGGGTAAAGACAGAATCAAGACACTTTTCAAGATACTGTTCTACCTTATATATAGGAATCAGAATTGATACTTTAAGTTTCTGGTCCATAGAATATCTACTTTACAAACTTTAAAAGGAATTTTCCGATGCGATAAAGGATTTTATCGATACTATAATGCTGACGTAACAGAGGGTTCAAGGTCTGAGTTAAGCATTCCGAGGCTTTCATGTATTGATAGTCAGCAAGAACCCGAGGCGGGAACAATTCTGCCAAAACCAGTTCCTTTTCTTTCCACATTTTGTCAGGATTTGTTGTGCTCACTCCATTTGTATCAAACCGAGCAATGATTTCATCTATATACCGTACAGAACAGTTATGCAAGACAATAGCCTGGACAAAGAACTTCCAGTCCGACACAATCTTCAATTTCTCATCATAAGGATATTGCCTCAGCAAATCTGTCTTTATAAAAGAACTCTGATGTGGAACTGTTCCGGAATAAAGATAATATAATGATATAGGCCGTTGCGGAGGATTAAAAATCGTTTGCTCTTTGTCTGATAAGATTTTACCTACAATAATATCTTCCAAAACATTATTATTAGCAAGTCTTTCCAAAACACACTCGTCGTAAAAGGTGTCCCCAGAATTAAGGAAAATACAATATTCCCCATGAGCCTGAGCTACGCCTTTGTTCATCGCATGATAGATACCACGATCTTTTTCTGAAATCCAATAATCTATATTTGCTTTATGTTTTTGAATAACTCCAGCACTTCCATCAGTCGACCCCCCGTCAATTATAATATATTCATAATCAATATTTTTCTGACCAATCACACTACGGATCGTACTTTCAAGCCCCTCGGCATTATTATAGTTGATTGTAATAATAGATATATTCATTTCCCCAGCTTCAATATTAACTTTTTAGAGAGTTCCAAATTGTATGCATAACCATTGAAAAGAAACGCCTTGGGTCGTTTCTTAAAGACTGGTAGAAATCTCGAAGCCTATCCCGAAAAGAGTCTTGTACTAATGCTCGCTCAAAATAGGTCTTTGATATTGTATCATCCAAAGGTCTACGATCTACTATAGGAAAATTATCTCGTAGGCATTCAAAATGATGAGGAGCCCTCATTGCCCGTTTTCTTCTGGCATTTAAATCATAGGTAATACCACTACTCTGAACTCTATAAACAGACATCTGTTCATGCATTCCTCGAATTTTACCTATCATAGCAGAACTAAGAACAATAGTGATATCTCCATTTAAAATTCTATTACTTCCTATCATCTTCATCCTATTCTCAATAGCTTCCCGTCTGCATAGAATAGACGCTGTCGGGACTATCCAATTCACGAAGACCTCTGTTGGTGAGTAGTCCCTATCTTCAACATCCTCACACTTCAGCCAGCTGATGGTATTGGTCTCATATTGTTTCTTGGCGCTATGAAAGCACATTGAATAATCAGGGTGTGTTTCCAAAAAATCAACCTGCTTCTGCAATTTATCACATGCGATCCAATAATCGTCACATTCACAAAAGGCTATATATTTCCCTGTAAGTTTCTCTGTTATGATCTGTCGCATTCTTGCTTGATCTCTTTTATACAAATTCTCCTTTTCAAATATAGGTTTAATTATTTCAGAATACTTCTCTGCATATTCTTTGATGATTGAAACAGTATTATCTGTTGAAGCATCATCATGAACGATAACTTCGTACTTGAAATCTGTCTTTTGATTGACAAGTCCTTCGAGGCATTCTCGAATATATTTTTCATGATTATAAGCAAGACATTGCACACTTACCATAGGACAGTATTCACTCTTCATACATATATCATTTAATTATTTCATCAACAACTCTCGCAATATCATCATCTGTAAGATTATGATACATAGGAAGACAAATAACATCCTCTGCCATTTTATATGCATTAGGCAAATGATCACGTCCAGAAGTTGGCAATCCGCGATATGTTGAGAAAGTACTAATCAACGGATAAAAATAGCGACGTCCATACACATTATGACTTTTCATCTTAAAATAGAGTTCATCACGCGTCATTCCGTACCTCTCGGCATCAACAAAAATAGGGAAGTAGGAATAATTATGCCGGACGCCTGGTTTATCTTGCCATACAGTGATGCCATCTACATCTTTTAAGGCTTCCCGATATTTCATTGCAACCTGATGACGAGCATTTATTGCAAAATCTACTTGTTTTAAGTTCAAAAGTCCATAAGCAGCTCTGACTTCATCCAACTTGCTATTAATGCCTGGAGCCACAACTTCGACCTCATTAGCAAAACCAAAATTTTTCAAGTAATCTATACGCTGCTTTGTTTTTTCGTCTTTAAGAACCATAGCTCCGCCTTCAATTGTATTAAACACTTTCGTCGCGTGAAAGCTCAATGTTGAGATGTCTCCAGCGGTTAAAATACTCTCACCTTTAACTTCAACACCAAAGGCATGGGCGGCATCGTAAATAACTTTCAACCCATATTTATCTGCAATATCTTGTATTTCCTTAACGCGACATGGCTGACCATATACATGAACAGGCATTATCGCTGTTGTCTGAGGAGTAATAGCAGCCTCTATTTTTCCTGGATCCAAATTGCCCGTAGCTGGATCAATATCGACAAATACTGGTTTTATTCCATTCCACCACAACGCATGTGTAGTCGCTACGAAACTATAGGGTGTAGTTATTACCTCCCCTGTTATCCTCAATGCTTGCAAAGCTGTAATCAACGGGAGAGTTCCATTAGTAAACAGACTTACATAAGGGACTTTAAGGTATTCACATAAAGCCTTCTCCAATTTCTGATGATACTCTCCATTATTTGTAATCCATCGCTTATCCCATATATCATTCAAAGAGTGTACAAAGTCATCCAAGTCAGGCATGAGCGGTGAAGTGACAGTTATCAGCTTTTTATCCATACAATTTTCTATTTTAATCTTAGCTCTGCAAATCTATTAACAGTCATTTCATACTTATAATCTTCAAATAAAGCTCGGCAATTATATTTTGGTACGTATCCAAGATCTTTCCTGGCATTTGTGATATCCATTAAAAAACCACCTGAACAGGTCTTATCTCTTCTGTAAAAAATGGGAGATGGATTATCTTTAGGTGAAAACACATCTACAATCGTCCTAATCTGTTCTTCTATAGTAACAGGAATTCCTGTACCTATATTATAGAGTCCACCTTCGACTTTTGCTTCAACTGCTTTACACAACTCTTGACTGAAATCATAAACGTGTACCATATCTTTTGCGTATGAGCCATCACCATATATTTCAAGAGGTTCACTATTCATCGCCTTTTCTATCATTAAATATACAGGCCTTTTTGTTTTAATACCCTTAGGGAAATAGTATGGATATGGACTATAACTATAAATCGTCGGGAGCCGGAATACGAATTTCTTTAAGCCATATTCCTGCCAATAATGTTCCATCATCTCTAACATCGTATTTTTAGCTATCACATACATCGCATGATCTCCAGTATAACTAAAATTGGGCTTCAAATCTGGTGCTAAAACTTCATGAGGATACAACGAAATATCAAATACTGTTTGTGTATATAAGATTCGATTTACTTGGTTCTTCCTACAAAACTCTAAGACATTATAACCTCCAATAATAATAGAGTTTATGTATTTACTCGCATCATATTTTTCCATATATGAAGGAATCTCAGAAGCAAGTAACATGACTGCATACACATTTTCTGTTGGCAACATCTCCAGTTCTTCTCCTTTAGTTAAATCTACAGGATAATATTTATATCCTCTTTTTGTGAAGAAATCCGTTTTCCTCCTTCCTGAAGCTATTACCTCGTATTCTTCACTATCAAAAAATTCTGTAGCATATTTAAACAAATAAGAACCGACATTACCTGTTGCTCCAAAAATAATGATTTTCTTCTTCATAATTCTTTCTTTATAATGTTAATCATATACAACATCTCACTCATACCATATCTCTGATCAATCGGCAATGGCAAAACATGATTAGCTAAATACAACTCTATATCATTACTATTACATCGTCTTTCCACATCAGCCCAGTATCTAGGAATATAGACCCGAAGGTTTATCAACTTTTCTCTTAAGTAAATATTATCCGTTAAAAATGGATAAATCATCGGAACATCTTTTTCAGAAGAAGAGAAAAATAACTGATTTTTATTTCCTAAATGATTATGCAAAAGCTCAAAATTATTTTTCCTTCTTTTTATACACTCCGTGTAATTAATAGAATGCATAATTCTATCTGTCAATGCCGACATCTGTCTTATCGGCTGATTTGATAATTGATGTTCCACTTCATGAAAATCATCGTATGCAGCTTCTGGTGAGATGTCAATCCGTTTTAACAAATACAAGGCATTATCGTATGAATATGAGATTGGAATCTCTTTTAAGCAATGGTCATCTGTATAAAGATATGCTCCATCTGGAACCCCAAAGAATTTCCTACATGTATAAAAAGTATCTATCCCAACAACAGGAGGACAGAAAAACGCCTGAGTATTATCTACAATCAAGCGATTACCATATTTTCTTGAGTAATAGTCTACATTATGTTGATTCAGCCCCCAATAATTAATATAAAGCAAACCTTCATCTGAGTTAAGCTCTATTTCGTCCAATATTTCAAATGATTGATCAATATGGTAAAAAGAATATTCTATATTATGTTTCATGAAAGGCTCCAATACAGCGTCACATGTATAGTATGGAATGTATACTTTTTTATAACGTCTCATTAAAAGAATATACTCCAAGCAATTACGCCCAGTATTAAGCTTTAATACTTTATCGTCGTGGAACGCTAATCCTGACGACAATTCAAACGAAAAATAACCTCCAATAGCATTCATTTATAATCGACAACCACTTTCACTAAATCACCTATACTGTTAATAATCTCATCAAGGTTCTGTCGCGAATCTGTTTTAAAAGCGACTGTTCCAATAGCCTTATTAGCACCAGAAAACGATTCTACAAGTTGTCCTTCTTTAACCCATAAATCTCTTTCCAAAAGATATTGTTCACTAATAGAATTACCAATTATTAAACCCCTAAATAATCCCCCTTTATCAGAATGTAATATAACCTCTGCAAGATGCCCATTATAATCTGGCTGCATAATATCATCCACAATGTCTCCAACAGCAGCTCGAACAGCATTGTCAATAAGATTAGTTGATGTTATATATCCTAACATTTCAGACAAACGATTCCCACCACCACGAGGAGAAACCTCCATAATATAAGGTTTTCCGTCTGTACACAGACGCGTTTCCACGTTAAAAATGCCTGTTCTTACATCAAGAAGATGCATTAGGCGTTGTAACTCTGATCTTAATTCATCTTGAATAGATATGGGAATAGTAGATGGCCACAAATACGCTGCTGGTGTATATGGATTATCAGCCTTTTCATCAAACAACTGATCTGAAAAAGAACAATAACATAAATCACCATCAACAGTAAAGCAGTCGGAATCCGAAGAACAACCAACTTTCTCCAAATAATCCTCTATAATAAAACGACCTGTGTGTGATTCATGTAATGCATAATTTATGGCAGAGTGGAGAGATTCTTTAGAATTAACTTTGGACACGCCTTTGCTACCGGCAGAATCTACAGGTTTAACCATTAACGGATAAGCGAACGAGTCTGCTTCAGACATAGCTTCATGTTCATTAGCATACCCTTTTGCATGAGGAACGTTAAATCCATTTTGCGCTAAAAAATCCCTAAATCTTGACTTATCTTGTAAAATGCAGGCCGACTCATAAGAACACTGAAAAGGCAAACCCATCTTCTCTGCCACATATGCAGCTGTCGTCACACCAGGATCAACCGCAAACGACATTATACCACTGATTTCTAGCTTCTGCGCTAAAGCCAACACAGCATCTTTATCTAGAATGCTAACGTCATAATATGCGTCAGAATAGCGATGAGCAATATTTTCGGGAATATAGTCAACCGTAATAACATAATAACCATGATGATGAGCTGCCTCTATTACAGGTAACAGATAGCGCAATCCCCCTAGAAGCATCAATTTCTTTTGTTCTATATTAGGCATAATCGATTCTTTTCTGCAAAGATAGGAAAAAAATAATCTAAAAGCAAACTTTATTGAAGAAAAATTGTAACTTTGCAAAAAAATCAATTGAAACGAGCATTTAATTGCTCATATTCAAAAAAGAAATGAAGGATATATTCTATTTAGTATTACCACATCAGAAGACGGAGAAAATCATCTTTTTCTCTACGCTGGTTTGGTTTCTTTGCTTTTCACTCTATTTTGCACTCAGCGTTGACTTCTCCTGCCATCATGAGCTGATGGGCTACGACAGCGATTTCTATATCGGAGAAGGGAGAAATCCGAAACTGATGCTGAACAAGCTCATCTCATGGAACCTGAGACATCCTCTCTATGTGATGATCAATCTTCCGGTTCTACTGATTGATGCTTTGCTGCCTTCGAGATTACACTGGGCGATATTTGCCTTATTCTCATCCACCATCATGGCCGGGAGCAATCTTCTAATCTACAAGATATGCAAGCAGTCATCTGTCGGAAATATCTCCACCCTTATTTCCATTATCCTATTCCCAACTTTCGCCCATATCATGTTGCTATCCGGACTGGCAGAGACATACGTCCTGACCATTTATTTCGTATTGCTGCTCATCTTATTAGCTTTAACAAAGAGATCGACACGTTTCTCCGACAACATTATCTTTGCCATACTGACCGGAACAACTCTGACTAACTGCATCTACTTCTTCTTTGTCAAACTATGGGAAGCTACAGGCAACATTAAGAATGCAATCTTTACAACCCTCAAATCGACATTCCTTTTCGTTCCTCTGCTTATAATTACCATGACAGGATTGGCTTTCCGCTATTTTGTGAAACATATCCCTCTCATGGAGGCCATCTTAAACGACACACACAAGTTTGTCCACGACAGTCACATACAACCGTCAACCATCTGGAACCACTACTTTGCCGACCCCTTCTTATTTCACTATACAGATCAAGTGGTACACACAAGTAATGCCGAGGTGCTTCCCTCCTATCCCTCGCCCCTATTCCACTTAGCAATTATATTTCTTCTTCTCTTTGCACTATGGGGAGTCATAAAATCAAAACCTCTATTACGCAACATCTGTCTCTCTTTCTTCGCATATAACATCATCATTCATTTTGTGTGTGGATATGGTAATAATGAACTCCAGTTGTTCTGTGGTCACTGGCTATTCTTTATTCCCATCTTCATTGCCATCGGACTAAATTCTATCAGTGGCAAAACTGCCCGTAGAGTCTTCCAATTCGCCATACTTGGTTGTGCTATTTTCTTTGCTATCCACAATAGTTATTGTTATATCACCAGCATACATGCATGTTCTCTTTAAACGAATATAATCATGATACAATATCTTAAGCTTATCAGACCAAACCAATGGGTTAAGAACGTTTTCGTCTTTGCGCCATTGTTTTTCAGTAATCATTTGTTCATAAAAGAACAAGTCATACCAACCCTTTTGACATTCTTATCTTTTTGCTTCATCAGCAGTTCCATCTACTGTCTGAACGATCTTATTGATGTTGAAGCAGATCGTCTACACCCTAAGAAGCGTTATCGTCCCATAGCTTCAGGAGCAGTGTCTATCAGGAGCGGCTACATCATTATGTTACTCTGCGCTCTGCTGTCATTCGGAATATTGAGCTTTGTTAATGGTCCTAAACTGCCATATCTATATATAATAATAGGTGGATACTGGCTCATGAATATCGCTTACTGTCTGAAACTGAAGCTCTATGCCATCATCGATGTCATCATTATCGCCATCGGTTTTGTGTTAAGAGTCTTGGCTGGAGGTTGTTCCACCGACACATGGGTTTCCCATTGGCTGGTTTTAATGACCTTCCTGTTAGCATTGTTGTTGGCTTTTACCAAACGATATGACGATTTCAACATCTACGAGCAGACTGGTACAAAACCCCGTGTATCTATCACTGGATATAACAAGGTCTTTATTAACGAAGCAACAGCCATCGTTGCAGCTGTTACGATGGTATGTTATATCATGTACACCATGTCTGAGGAAGTCACAACCAGGCTGGGGACTCACTATCTGTACTTAACATGTTTTTGGGTCTTGGCTGGCATTCTACGCTACCTGCAGAATATGATCGTCTACAATCAAAGTGGCAGTCCGACAAAATCACTTGTCAAGGATCGTTTTATTCACATCTGTATTACGGGCTGGATCATCTCGTTCTTTGTCATCATCTATCTGTAGGCCCTATCGACAAGCGACGAAGCCCAGATCGACTGCCATTCTCAGAATAGCCTCGGTCTTCTCGGCAGAAAACTCATCAGGATTTGATGAGTGCGTACCGAATATGATGAAGCCCTTATCGGCCTTGGTGCGTTCAAGGATGTCACGGACTTCATCGAGATTGGTATCTTTGGTTATGAACAACCGCCCCCATTGAAACGTTGTGGTATCTGGGTTCACGACACCAGCACCCATGACCATTTTCATTCCCAGGCTGTCAATGGCCTTGCGGATAGCACGGGTATTGTACGAGCCGGGTGTGACAACGATACCTATTTGGTCGGGAGAGGCAATGTCGTGTTCTTCCAAGAATGCTATGCTCTTGTTTATGTCACCTACGATTTCATCAGCAGTCCATTCTTTCCATCGGCCATGATTATAGCCGTGTAAGGCGATGCCATATCCATCCCGATGCCAGGCTCTCAATGAATCAATACGCATACTGTCGAGGACGGAAGGGACAACGGCAAAAGTTGCCTTCAGCCCAACCCGCTCACAGATTTCATGAATCTTGAAGATACCCATTCCAGAGTCATCATCTACCAGCATGAACATAGGTTCCCTACAACTGTCTTTTATATGGAAACTATTCAAGAACCATAAATAGACAGTCTGCTTTGTCAGGCTACCTGTCAAAATTGGCCGCCTTACATAGAACAGCAAAATAAACGATGCCAGCAGGCATGTGAAAATAAGAGCCATCTTTCGTTTCATTGTGTGCAAAAATAGTGTGTTTTTAAGACAAAACCAAATCTTTAAACTACTATTTTACTTAATTGAGCAAAAAAATCCCTGGCGCGTCTCGCAACGGTCCAGGGACTGTTTACAGTTTACAGTTTACGGTTTACGGTTTAGAGTTTCGATTCTCGGGCTGAAGGGAGGCGTAGTAGGTGCTTGGGATGAAGCAGGGACAGTCTTTCGCGACGTGGGGGAGCTCCCTGTGGCCGATGATGCGGGCGTCGGGGTATTCGGCTGTCAAGTCTTTGAGCAGGGCGAACATCGCTGCCTTCTGAGCCTCGGTACGGGTGTCGGCAGAGCGGCCATTCTCGTTGAGACCGCCCTCGTAGCAGATGCCAATGGAGCTGCTGTTGTAGTGGCGGGCATGGGCTCCACGGAGGTTCTCTGGGAGGATCGGTACGACGGCGCCGTTGCGACGGATATAATAATGATAGGAGGGCTGGCCGAAGCGAGCGATGCCCGTAGCAATCAGCGATTCCACGCTGAAGGGCCGATTGCAGCGCGTGGCGCTACAGTGAATCACAAGGAGTTTCACGGAATCATGTTTTAGTTCTTTCATACTTGTTTTAAAGTCACACAGATTACACAGATAACACAGATATTCTAAAGTCACACAGAAAACACAGAAATCACAGGAAGTGCCTACGACACGGCTGCGCGTATTAAGAATTTCAAAATTTCCGTGGTTTCCGTGATTTCTGTGTGACAAACGAGAGAAATTAGATATTCAAGCAAGACTGCATGAGGAAGGTGGATACGAAGGCGGTGATGACCGTCAGAATGAAGTTCGCAACTTTGTTGATTGTTTCTCGCTGAAGTTTCATAAGATATAGTTTTAATTGATTAAAAGTTCTCTGTGAAAGGAAATAGAGGGGGCCGCGTGATCAGATGGCTTTCACGGCCGTGTTGTGGATTGTGTTGCAGCCCGATGCTGCCAGTGTGGCCGTAGCCCTATCCCGGACTCGACGACAGCCCCCTCTCAGTGCCTAAGGCTTAGGGATTCGTGTCACCGCCACCAGTGCCCTCGCCGGAGCCGGATTCTGACCCGGCATCGCTCTCCGGCAGCAGCGAGGTGTCGAAGGTCTCCTCGAAGACCACGTCCTTCACCAGCGTCTTGGCGACAATGAACTTCTGGACGATCTTTCCCTTCTTGCTCGTGGTCTGGCCGACAACCACACGCTTGCTCTCTGGCTGGAACAGCACACGGCGGGTGGTGATGGTCTGGGCACCGCAGTCCTCCTTGGCCGTCGTGCCAATCGAAGAGAACCCCACCTTGAAGATGCCGATGCCGTCGAGCTTCACCTTCTGCCCCAGTTCGAAGAAGTGCTTCATCGCACCGCCGAGCTCGTCGAGCACCGCCTTGATGTCGCTCTTCTTCACCGTTGCCTGGGTCTGGATAAACTCTGCCAGCTGGTCAGTGCTGATGAAATGCTGGTCGTAGACCGCCGTGGCGAACCACTTGCCAAAGGCGGTGGAGTCGTCGTTGGCGTTTTGGATTTTTCTGAATTTCTGACTCATTTTTTTGATGTTTAAAAAGTTTAATAAGATAAGAAGGGCCCTCTGTCAACAGTAGGCTGTCGGATTTCTGTGATTTCCGTGCTTTCTGTGTGACAATGCAAAGTTACGACTTTGGGAGAGGATGGTTTGGAGTTACGGTGGGATAAGGTGTGATAAGAAGGGATAAGGTGAAATAAAGTTTACCCCGCCTGTCAAGGGTGTCGGGGATAGGCGTTAACGGTGTCAGGGATAGGGAGTCATGCAGTAAACTGCCATCCTTTATAGGGGTAAAGTCCTATCAGCAACTGCATGACTTGGCATTCCTTACTGCCTAAACCCCTATCCCTTACTGAGTAAACCCGGAGGGTGATAAGAAACGAACACGGATCACACGGATGGAACGGATAAATGTCAAGCGCAGCATCCGTCAAATCCGTACAATCCGTGTTCAAGAAATCAGAGGTCGATACAGAAGCGGTCTGCGATGAACTTCACGACGACTGGCGGGAGCATCCTCGCCCCGGGAATCATACCCAGTCGCAGCAGCTCCTTCTCGATCGGCTTGCACCATTTGTTGAATGTGTTCAGACTCACGCCGGCCTTATCGGCCAGCTGTTGTTTCGACATTGCTTTCATTATAGACAGAATAACAGATTAAAAAAAGAAATAAAAAAAACAACGATAGAAAAAAGTCATATAACGTTATGATTATCAATCAATTACAAAGAAACCGAGGTGACGGAGGTGACTATACTGCGCAAAGTTTCGTATAGGAAAAATAAAAAAGTGGCACTTTAATATGTTCCATAGAGATACTGTGTAAAACGCCGTCACCTTCGTCACCTGGCCAGAAAGAGAATAACGTCCGCTACTATCTGTAAACCAGCAAGTTAGAACGGTAAATCAAGTTCATTTTTCACTGCTTCAGAATTCTCTCGTGAAAATACATCAGCCTCAGGCTGGGCGATGTAACCTTGTTGCTGTTCGAAGGGAATCTCCACGACACGGAAATAGTCGTAACCACCCCGGGAACGACTGGCAAACTGCAGACTCCGCATGACCTCACTGATTTTATGGACATTCAACCCGTGATTGACACCGCCAGTGAGAAACACGGCTATCATGGTGGCGTTCATCAGTTTACAGGTCTCATTACCAACAGGTTTTCGCAGACGACTCGTAATCAGTTCTTCCTCGGGAGACACTCGCCGGAAAGGCATGTTACGACGTTCCAACTGCAACTCTTCATCCTTGGTCAGGTAGTATCGGAAGCCAGCCTGATATTCCTGGTAGAGTTGAGCATAGAGTTGCTCGTAGTCCAGTTGCCACTCACGGGGATTGTCAATGCTACTGACGAGATGGCACAACCATCGGCGTGTTCCAGTCTTGTCTGTCAGGATCTTCTGCAGATTACCCGTTGCGCAGAACGATGCCAGTCGGGCTTTCTGTTCCCGATAGACAGCATACGGTCTGCGCTCCTTGACATAGAGCGACGTTGCCAGGGCTTTCAGTTCTGCCATGTCGGCACCATCGATAGCCTCCACCTCTTCGATCTCGACGAGACAATTCTCCGTGAGAGCAATCTTGTCATCTTTCGAACGGAACGAGTTATGGGCATTCTCCCAGAAATACTCATGCAACGGAGGGGGAAGGATATGACGGAAGAAGGTGGTCTTGTAGATTCCCTGTGGTCCGATCAAGGTCAGGATTTCCTGATTGCCTTCCTGATCGCTCATCCAGGTAGCCACCATGGCCACAAGCCATTTGTGAAGGGCCCAGTGGAACAACTGCTGTGCCTCGTCATCAGAGGATAATACCGACGTGGCCTGTGCATGGACATGGGCAGACAGTTCTGCTACCCGGTCCTTGCCGTCCCAGTCAGGCAGTTGCAGGATATACGCTCTCACAGGATGCACCTGCCTGGCATAATCGCTCTCGATGACACTTCTGACATCTCCCGTCAGCACGCGTTTGCCTGTATCTTCTGCCATCCTGCCACGAAAGGTATTAATCACAATGGCAGTCAACTGCTGCCAGGAATCATCGTCTTTCTGCTGGTAAAACATCTGATCGGTCACCTGGTTATAGAGTACGGAGTAATGCTGGGCAAGCCACTGCCGTATCTCCGGCAAAGTGATCATCGCATTCTCCCGCCCCTTGCTTGGACGATTCAGTTTCCAGGTGCCAAAATGCTCCTCATCCTTGTACTTATGCCGGATGGCTGCCTCACGCTCCTGTCCGTCATAGTCACCCCATTCCTGTGAGGCCCATGGAAGCAGTTTGTCAAGCGGTACACCGAAACGGTTGAAGAGATAGGAGGCATGGAGCACATAGTCGTGATGATGATGCGGTTCCCATAGTAATCCCTTCTCTGCAAGCATGGACTGGATGCGCTGCCAAGCCTGTTCTGGCTCTGTGGTATTCGTCCCAGGCTGATACACCTTACGGGGCCTCCCATGCTCCTGATAGTCGCAGTTCTCCGTAACGATAAGATCATCGGGAATGGTGTAAGGCGTGGCTTCCGGATTATAGTAGAGCCGTGAATCGCTCGCCATCCCTGACAGACGAGTATAGTCGCTACAGGCTTTATCATAATCATAACCCGCCACACTCGATAATTGCTCATTGCCACAGACAAAGGCAGCCCGCCACGAGGTATCGTCAATTCTCTGCCCGCCCTCGCGCTGATACCGATAGAGGATGCGCAACCCCTTTCCACTGATAGTACGGTACATCAGCAATACATGAGGGTCATGGGTAAGCCGGTCGAAAGCAGTCTCCACATCTGTAGGGTCATCGATTTGATCGATATCACACATCGCTATTCCCGTCCATTGCGAGGCCTGTTCTGAACTGTGTCCAAGACCTTTGAATGTGACAGCCACCGAAAAGGCATGCACAAGACGCTCCTTGATGTTCTTGTTGGCAGTCTTCTTGCCCATCGCCGCCATTATATCACGATATTGGAGGGTGCGCTCGCGGAGGATATCATCGTATCGGATCATGCGAACGATCTCACTCAACGGCACCAACTTACCGGAGTACGACTTGGGAGAGGCAAACAGGCTGAGTCTCAATTCATCGATATTCATACATCGTCCTCCTCAACTGGCTCGGCATGTTCGTCGTTAATGCGTTCGAAGTCCTTACTGTCAGCCACTTCGCGGATGTAGTCGGCCAACTCGAACATCATACGCTTGAACTCTTGTTCTGTCATGGCCGCAGCCAAACATAGCAGAAACCGGAAAAAAGTGGAGGCCACATGGTGATACATACGCTTGGGCATAAATATACTGCCATTGAAATGGCCTATTGCCTGCACGTCGCGGCGGAAACCGCGGTACTTGTTGTCTACAAAGCCGAGGATGATCTCAGCCAATTTTCTTTGGAATTGACTCTCTGTCATAATAACTTTAAATTTGATTATTAATAAATTCTTTAACGCAATCAGGTCTCACACCTAATTGCGCCACGAAATTATAACAACGGCTATACCATTTATGACAGAACTGTCACGTTTAGACTAACGAACAGGAAAAATATTTAATGATTAACAAATTTAAACAGCTTTTAAGCCTTTTCCAATTTCACACCGAAGAGATAATGACCCAGGAAGGGACTGAGGCGGATGAGGTAACTGGCCAGCAGCGTGATGCACAGGACAATGAGGGCGATGGCAAGAATCACCCAGAACTCAACGAACTGGCTGCCGTAGGCTTTCAGGTTATCGGCATAAGGCAGCAGGAAACGGGGCAGGAAGAAATAGTGGAGCAGATAGATGTCCAAGGTCCGGGTACCGACGTACTGCAGGGGTCGTGACAGATGTAGTCGCTCAAGCCACGAGCCTGAGAGACGGAAACAGGTGAAGACGAGGCACATGCCAGTGATGCCCCCTACGAAAAAACGGAACATCTCGAATGGCAGGTTATCCCTGTGGGAAGTGGAGGCTATCAGTAAGAACACGATGGCAAGCACAGGAAGTGCCCATGGCCTGTTGGTCCATCGGACGAAGGCATCAAAGTGGCGACGCACCCAAGTGCCAATATAGAAGAAGAGAAAGAAGCGCCACAGCGTGACACTCAGGAAACCAAGCACATTGAGTATCACACTTTGCATCCCTGAGGGAGAGGTGTGAAGGACATTGTAATATCTGGCACAGCAGAATGCAGACAAAGCGATAAGCAAGACGACCCAAGGTCTCCACTTGGACCCAAGACGTGCTATCAGCAAATAGATCACGAAAAACTCAAACAGCACGAACGTAAACCAGTAGCCGCCTTTCAGAGTACCCAACTGATGGAAGAACTCTGGCGGTGGAGCCAGAAGCAGGAGGAAGATAAAGGTGGGAAGCAGTTGGACCATCGCCTTATGACGTATCACTTCCCTGAACGGCCGTCTGGCGACAGGCTCGAACAGCCAGCCGCTAATCATGAAGAAACAGGGCAGTCGAAAGAGGTAGAAGATACGGTTGAACCCCATCAGAGGGCCATCCAGACAGAAATAGCATACATGGGCATAGACCACGAGGATCATCGTGAATCCTCGCATCGCGTCGATATATGCTATCCGCTTCTTTGCCATATCAACTGCAAAAGTACAGAAAAAAGACGAAACTCTTGGCTATTTCAACAGAAATTGTTACTTTTGCAGTAAAATAAGTAGGATATATATGCAAGCCATCATTTTAGCAGCAGGCATGGGACGCCGGCTGGGTGAATACACGAAGGACAATACAAAGTGTATGCTCCCAGTAAATGGTGTACGCCTGATAGACCGTCTGCTGACTCAACTATCCAAACTGGAACTCAACAGGGTAGTCATTGTAGTAGGTTATCAGAGACAGAACCTCATCGACTACATAGGTCACAGATATGATGACCAACTGAAGATCGAATATGTCGAAAACCCCATCTACGACAAGACCAACAACATCTATTCGCTGGCCCTTGCGAAGGACAAACTGCAGGAAGACGACACTCTGCTCATTGAGAGCGACCTGATATTCGATGACGGCATGTTCGCGCTCCTGACAGACAATCCCTACCCCAACCTCGCCCTCGTCGCCAAATACGAGACGTGGATGGATGGAACGATGGTGAGAATAGACAGCGAGAACAATATCGTCAACTTCGTCCCCAAGGCCGCCTTCGACTATAACGAGACGGATAATTACTACAAGACCGTCAACATCTATAAGTTCAGCCGGGAGTTCTCTCAGACGAAGTATGTGCCTTTCCTCGAAGCCTATTCCAAGGCTGTAGGCAACAACGAATACTACGAGAACGTGCTGCGCATCATATCTTTCCTGAACAGCCACGACCTGAAGGCCCTTCCCATCACTACCGAGAAATGGTACGAGATAGACGACAAGCAAGACCTCGACATCGCCGAAGCCCTCTTTGCCGATGAGAAAGACCTGCTGAGGAAATATTATGGAAGATTCGGAGGATTCTGGCGATTCCCCCAGATGCTCGACTTCTGCTATCTGGTGAATCCCTATTTCCCGACGCCCCGTGTGGTGGACGAGATGCGGGCGAACTTCCAGACTCTGCTGACGCAGTATCCTTCTGGCATGAAGGTGAACACCATCATCGCCAGCAAGTGCTTTGGGGTGAGCGAGGATTATATTATTCCTGGTAATGGTGCGGCTGAACTCATCAAGGTGCTGATGGAAGAAACGACCACGAATTTCACTAATTGCACTAATGCCACGAATAAGATTGGTGTGATACGGCCTACCTTCGAAGAGTATCCCAACCGTCTGCCGAAGGAACAACTGGTGACTTTCGTACCCAAGGATAACACTTATCGTTATAGTGCCGATGAACTGATGGCCTTTTATGAAGCCAATCCCGTCGACACCTTATTAATTATTAATCCCGACAATCCCTCGGGTAACTTCATCCCCAAGAACGACCTGATTAGACTCTGTGAGTGGAGCCGCCAGAAAGGGATGCGCCTGATCATCGATGAGAGTTTCGTGGACTTTAGTACGGACTGGGAAAACAACACCCTCTTGCACGACGAACTGTTAGAGCAGTATCCGAGGCTTATCGTGATGAAAAGCATCTCCAAGTCTTTCGGTGTTCCAGGCATCCGGCTGGGTATCCTTGCCTCAGCAGACAAGCAGTTGATTGCTAGCATGAAGAAGCAGGTATCTATCTGGAACCTAAATGCTTTCGCAGAATTCTTCATGCAAATCTACAACAAGTATGAGAAGGACTACAAGATGGCCTGCGGCAAGTTCCTGAAAGAACGTGCCGACTTCGAGCAGCAGTTAAGGGGTATCAGTTTCCTGCGTGTCATGCCCTCACAAGCCAACTATTTCCTCTGCGAGATTTTGCCTCCCCATACGGCAAATGAGGTGGTGCTTTACATGCTAAAGCATCACAACATCTTGACCCGTGACTGCAGTAACAAACCAGGGCTTGACGGTAAGCAGTACATGCGCATCGCCGTCAGGAATCACGAGGATAATGCCAGACTGACGGAAGGATTAAGAGAGTTGGACAAATGACTTTTAACCACGAAGTACACTAATTTCACGAATGACGGCGATGAGGATTTGTATCTGCGGAGGGGGAAACTTAGGCCATGTATGTGCAGGATTCCTGGCAAATAGAGGGCATCAGGTGTCGATATTGACCACTAAGCCAGAGCAATGGAATCAGAGCATCGAGGTTGTTGCGCCAGAAGGCACCTTCCATGGCCAACTTACTCTCGTGACTGCCAACCCAGAAGAGGCGATTCCCGAAGCAGAAGTCGTCCTGGTCTGTCTGCCAGGCTTCGCTATACACGAGGAACTTTCCAAAATCAAGCCGTTCCTCTCCAAGACCTGTAAGGTGGGCTCTGTCGTATCGAGTACTGGTTTCTTCTTTGAAGCCTTCAAGGAACTCCCGTCAGACATTACGCTTTTCGGCTTCCAGCGAGTCCCATTCATCTCCAGAACCATCGAGTATGGCCATAAGGCAGAACTAAAAGGCTATAAGGAATCCCTTCACGTGGCGATTGAACAGGCGAACGAAAAAGAATCCATCAGAGAAATGTTGGAGTTATTGTTTGAAAAACCTGTCACTGTGGCCGACAGCTACTACGAGGTGAGCCTGTCGAACAGCAACCCTCTACTCCACCCCTCTCGCCTGTATACGATGTGGAAAGACTGGCAAGAAGGCATCGTCTACCCAAGGGACCCACAGTTCTATGCAGAATGGACTATCGAAGCATCGTCCCTTCTCATCCAGATGGACGAGGAATTTCAGAACCTGCTAAACATCCTCGGTCTTAAGCCCGGCAGCATTCCCACCGTCCTCGATTATTATGAGAGCCGTGATGCCATCTCCCTCACGGAGAAACTGCATAGCATCAGAGCCTTTCAGGGAATAGCGTCGCCGATGAAAGCTGTTCAGGGAGGTTATGTACCAGACTTCAGCAGTCGGTATTTCACAGAAGACTTCCCCTATGGCATGCGTTTCATAGTCGAAACAGCCCATCAGCACAATGTCAGTATCCCTACGATTGAGATGGTCTACCGGTGGGGGCAGACGAAAATAAGTTCGTATTCATAACACACAATCATAAAATGGTCGTCAATTCACTCGCATTCCTATGGTTCTTCTTGTTCGTAATGGTGGTGTACTACCTCTGCCAGACGAAGAAGGAAGTGCAGAATGTGTTCCTGTTGGCCTGTTCGTACTGGTTCTACTCGCAGGTAGACATCAGGATGACAGGGCTGCTCATCATCCTGACCTTAGTCTTCTGGCTGCTCGGAAAGGGTATCGGCCATTATATGCAACAAGAAGGCGAGCGGAAGGCCAGTCTGCTGACCACTGTCGGCGTAGTGATTGGCATCGGAGCCCTGTTCTATTTCAAATACCTGGATTTCTTCGCAGAGTCTGTTGCCGCCTTCGCTTCACTTCTGGGCTTCCACATGAGCTGGACAGCACTCCACTTAGTAGTACCCATCGGACTGAGTTTCTTCACCTTCAAACTGATGAGTTATGTACTGGACATCCATCACGGAAAGATTCTGCCCGACAACGGAGTTAACGGATTAAGCGGTTTTATCTCTTTTGCAAACTATATAGCTTTCTTCCCAACCATCCTGTCGGGACCTATCGACCGTCCGAAGCCATTCCTGACGCAGACAAATGTAGCGAGATTATTCAATCCCGACAATCTGATGACTGGCTTTCGTCGGGTGCTGTGGGGCATGTTCTTAAAGATGTGCATCGCCGACCGTCTGGACATCTATGTCAGTGCCATCTGGAACAACTACGAGCATCACTCCTCCCTCTCCATCCTTTTCGCCTCCCTGCTCTATCCCCTACAGATGTACGCAGATTTTGGCGGATACAGTGAGATGGCCATCGGTGTAGCACTGATGCTCGGTTTCAAGGTGGCAGAGAACTTCAAGCGCCCCTTCTTTGTGTTGGATATCGCCGGTTACTGGAGCCGCTGGCACATGACGCTGACCAGTTGGCTGACGGACTATGTGTTCCTGCCACTTAACATCAAGTTCAGGGACTGGGGCGTCTATGGCACCATCCTTGCGATCATGCTGAACATGATGTTTATCGGCATGTGGCACGGCGCCAACTGGACCTTCTTCCTGTTCGGCATCTATCACGGACTGTGGTACATTCCCCTGATGGTTGGTGGTAACTTCTTTAAGAAGCGGAAGATCAAGGTCAACGCCCACGGCTGGCCCAAGCAGCAGTATGTCATCAAGATGATCGGCATCTATTTCGTGGTTACTTTTGGCCTGATGCTCTTCCACTCCGCCAACATCGGTGAGTTCTGGCATATCTGCGAACGCATCGCAACCCACTGGCAGGGAGGATTGTTCACCGACATGTCGTCGATGGTCAATGCCGCCATCTGCCTCATCGCCCTCATCTATGTTGACATTCAGGAGGAGTGGTTCCCCAAGTATCAGTTACCCCTGCCCTGCCAGATCAACCCCTGGCGCTGGGAACTGACCGTGGCTGTTGAGATGGTGGCCATCCTGCTCTTCGGCGTGTTCGACAATAACCAGTTTATCTATTTCCAGTTCTAAGCCACAGATTACACAGATTATGAAGATGAAGAAGTTAATAATCCATATCGTCATTATCTCAGGTCTGTTCTTCGTCATCGACAGGACAGTAGGACTGATACTGAAACAACTGTATAGTCAGTCGAATGCCACTGACGAATATAAGATTGGTTATGCCAACGCAGAGACTACCGATGACCTACTCTTCATGGGCAGTTCCAGATGTCTGCATCACTTTGTGCCATCGATCTTTGAGGAGGCATACGGGCAGAGTTGCTTCAATGCAGCTGACTGGGGCATCAAGAATATCTACTACCACTATGGACTTTTAGGAAATATCCTCTCCCGCTATACACCGAAGGCCATCGTCTTTGAGATTCACCCCTGTGATTATCTCGACACGCCATACTCTGGTACAGAAAGGGCTGGATCGTTGGCTCCTTTCTGTGGGATGAGTGCACAGTGTGATGAGATGCTAAAGATATCCGGAAAATACTGGCCCTATAAACTTTCCTCCGTGTATCGATATACAGGAAGTCTGCCGGCCTTGATCTTCGGTCACTGGGGCGGTATGGACAGAAGTCTGAAAGGCTGGAAACCGCTTGATGGACAGATGGACACCACAGGACTGAAAGCCGAAGAATTCCCGTTTCCTATCCATCAAGAGAAGTTCAGGCTATTAGAGCGGTTTATCCAGGACTGCCAGGCAAAAGGCATCCGACTGTGTCTGATTGTCTCGCCGATGTACATCTGCACCGGGCAAGACGTGTTCAAGGCGCCACGTGACCTGGCCAAACAATATGGTATACCATTCTATGATTATTTCCGTGACCCGCAGTTCATGGGGCATGCAGAACTGTTCTACGACTATGGCCATCTGAACAGAGAGGGGGCTATCCTCTTCTCTAAAAAAGTGAGTAACGATCTGAAAGACTTCATCAAAAACTAACTACATATGAAACAAATGCGAAGAATACTTATAGCCCTGGGCATTCTGATTGTGGGTTTCGCTATTTATACTTTAGCCGTCATTATCCATGACCGCCCATCGCTCGAAGGACATAAGACAGTTATCTGTATTCCCGTGTACGGACAGAGCTATGCATTGGGTGAAGAGGCAAAGAGAATCACGAACTACGATTCGCTCAGAATCAAGTACAACGGGAGGATTGTTACCGAGAAGATGAATTACGTGTTTGGCTACTTCGACCATAGCAGTCGCTTGAAGCAGTTCGTAAAACGGCTGTTACACTACGATCGGAAAGCCTTTGAACTATCTGTCTATGGTATGGCAGAGAGTCTGATAACTGAATTAGGTGGAGACACCATCCTTTGTATCTTCCCAGGCGGACATGGACAAAACACTATTACACAATTGTCCAAACCAGCCCCTCCTTACAACAAGTTTATTGAGGAGATTGAGCACGCCTACCAAACAGCCCAAGAATTAGGTTGGGATTTCCAAGTACCCGCTGTGTGCTGGATGCAAGGAGAATCTGATATCGCAGAGTATCCTGATACTGATTACAAGTCGTTATTCCACGAGATGTATGACAATCTCAACACCGATATTAAACAAGTCACCCACCAAACTAATGACATTCGTATCATCTGCTATCAAAGCAGTGCACTTACGAAAGGGATTCGGTTTAAGAACAACAACTTTGAAGGTACTGAAGGCAAGACACCAGAGACTCAGATGGAACTGGTCAGGGATGACTCCATGATATGGGCTATGGGACCTACCTATCCTTATGACTTTATGCGGGAGGCTCTTCACATTGATGCGGTCGGCCAGAAGCGCATTGGAGATTTAGCTGCCAAATCAGCGCTGGGTATTATCCGAAACGAACCACGCTTCATCGGACTCGTGCCTCTGAAGACAATGGTAGAAGGAAACTCTGTCTCAATCATCTTCCATGTGCCGACACCGCCACTCTGTTTTGACACTGTGCAAGTCGCCAAGGTCGACAATTATGGTTTCAACATTATCCGTCAGGACAATACAGACATCATTTCTGATGTAAGTCTGCAAGGAGATACCGTCCTGATTACTTGCGTAGAGTCGCCCCTGGGCTGCAAAATACGGTACGGTGTAAATGGAGAATATACGAAGGGAGGCAGACTGCATGGTCCAAGAGGCAACCTGCGTGACTCACAAGGTGAATGGCGGAAGGTTACCATCAATGGAAGAATCTACCCGCAGGATAACTGGTGCTATATTTTTGACATTTGTGCGAGGGAGAGCAATAACAGTACAGAATGAAAGAGCGTATTAACTGGATAGACTGGGCCAAGGCCATTGCGGTGTGCAGCGTGGTGTTCTGCCACCTGCCACAGTCGCAGGAATGGTTCTATTTCCGGTATATGCAGGCTACGACCATCACCGTGTTCTTCTTTATCTCAGGCTATCTGAAGGCGAATCATGAGGACAGGTCCATGATTCTATACGGAATCAAGCGACCTGTCCCCATGATTCGTTGGCGGAAGTATTGGAACGGTCTGGTTTTACCTTACTTATTATATAATGCCATCGTCTATCCTTATTGGTTCGTCAGATACACGATGCTACACGGCGGCATGCCAGATCTGTTCTCTGCCATGAAACCCATCATCGGCGCGCTACTGTTTGAGCATGAGAATGCCTGGGCTGAGCCCCTAAATGGCCCGCTGTGGTATCTACCAGCCATTCTGATGATGCATCTGATTATCGATTTATGTCGGAAAACGGACTATCTGCATCTGATAATGATCGTACTTTGCATCATCAGTTATTTCCTTTATGCTGCCAACAAAGAATATGAGTTCCTTCCAAACCTCACGCCGATGGGATTATTTAGACGATTGCCATATTATTACTTAGGGTATGTGATGGGGTTAAAGAATCACGGGGACAGTCCCCATGTACTTCGCAAGTTTCGCACACAGGGGACAGTCCCCATGATTCCCCTGATTCTCCTTGTGGCGGTCTCTTTTACCATCAGTCTGATTTTCTTCGAATGGCACCTGCATGAGAACCGCATCCTAATACATGCAGCCTTGTTCTATCCCGTGAATATCGGTCTGTTGGCTGGTCTGTTGTGCTTCTGTAAGTTGTTAGACAACTGGCGTTGCACAATTGTCACAAACCTATCCATCGGCACGCTGGTGATCATCGGCCTGCATATTATCCTTATCGGCATTGTAAACTTCGGTGTGGATCATTTCTTCGGCCTCAGGGATGGATTCGGGTACTACTGGTATGAAGCCCTCCCAATCACCATCGTCATCATCGGCCTACTCTACCCTATCATCCCGTTCGCCAGGAAATATGCCCCAGTTCTGATTGGTAAAACCAAATCATTCAACTATGGAACAGGTCAAGACAAATAGAATAGGCTATATCGACGCCCTGCGTGGAATGGCTATGATCCTTGTGGTCTACTTCCACATCGCAGCATACGGTTTCGGGTCGTACGAAATAGGCTATAACGACATCATCGAACGATTCCGCATGCCGACATTCTTCTTCATCAGTGGTTGGCTGTTCTATAAGGCTGGTCGAATCTGGGACAGACAGGCTATCGTTGGTATGATCCGCAAGAAATTCATGGTGCAGATTGTGCCTACAGCGGTCTTTATGTTGCTGTATCTTGTGATGTTTAACTTACTGGAGGTGGGTTCTTTCGGCAGTGACAAGAAGGGGTACTGGTTTACGATTGTGCTCTTCGAGTATTTTGTAATTTACATCTTGTCTGAGGCTCTGCTCAACCGACAAGACTCCTTTAAGGGGGAGCTCCGTGTGTTCGTCGGCATGATAATTCTATCAGCTTCAGCCTTCTATTATGCCAAATATTACTCACGGTACGCCACTGAATTAGGGGTATGGAAAGACATTTTGGGATTCTTCAGCTTCGTTAAGATCAGGCAAATTATCTTCTTCTGGTTTGGTACGTTTGTGAGAAGGTATTTCTCTCGGTTTATCCAACTTACGGACAACCATTATGCCATGGCCCTATTCATGGCCCTTTTCACTGCAGGTATTGTGTGGCCCGTCATCTTTTCCATCTCCGGCATTGAGTATCTGGCCTATCTTATAGCGGGACTATCAGGAACAGTCATCTGCTTCACTTTCTTCAGAGTCCACGAGCAGCATTTCTCCAAGGCCACCTGGTATGGCCGAGGACTGCAACTGATAGGCCGACGCACACTGGACATCTATCTCATTCATTATTTTGTGTTGCCTTACAATCTGGTGCAACCAGACGTATGGCAGCAATACCACAACGACATGCTGTTTGTGCCCATGGCACTCATCCTGGCCCTCTGGGTGGTGATCATCAGTCTGCTCATCAGCAGCATCCTCAGAGTGAGTCCGTTATTGGCCAAGTACCTGTTTGGTGCCAAGTAGTTCAAACAAATGGTGCCAGGCTGTCATGATATGATTAACGTGATATCGCTGGGATGAATGGATTCCCGCCTGACTCATCTGACACCGTAAATCTGCATTCTCAATTAACAAGCAAACCTTATCCGCAAAATCCTCCATATCACGATTGTGGATTAAAAAGCCATCCACCCCGTCTGTGATAATATCTGCGGGGCCGTATGGACAATCAAAGGCAATAACCGGCAGTCCACTACTCATCGCCTCTGGGAGCACCATGCCAAAAGGCTCGTAGCGGGATGTGAGCAAAAGCATGGCATGTTGCCGATAGGCCTCCATGATATCGGAAGTCGGAGCGTGAAGGGTGATGCCATGGCCTTCTGCCTGTAACTGCCGCCATAGCGACTCCTCAATATCTCCTTTCTCACCATAGACATGTAACTGCCAGTCAGGGTGACGCTGACGAACCAGTTGCCAAACGGACAACAGGCTACCAATATCCTTCTGTTTAGACAAACGGCCAACAAAGATGACAGACTTTGATTCGCCATCACAACAGGTCTGGTTCTCGTTAAGATGTACTACATCCGGAATCACATGGACAGTTTTATTGATCTTCCTCCAGACAGCAGCATCGCCATCCGTCAAGGCCACGACCGCCTGTGCTTTTTGAGCAGACAGGTTCATCCAAAGGGTATGAATTTGTCGCAACAATCCGGCCCCCTCAAAACGACTGGTCCAGAAGGAGGCATGCGACTCAAACACCAACGGTGTACTTCCTTTTACCCGACAAATATCCCTAATGAGTTCTATTCGTGCACATACGATTACATCAGGACTGATGGTTTCAAGTTGGTAGCGGATGGCTGTCCTACAGCGACGATGCAGCCGTCTCAGCATAAGCATCCGCCGGATGAAAGGATACTGGTATTGGATATGAAATGGAATATCCAAGTCTACATAATGTACCGAGGAATCCAATGGGAAAGGGAAAGGATGGCCACCCTGGCAGACAGTCAACATATACACCTCGTATCCATAATGCGCTGCGAGGTAGTTAGCCTTTTCAACCAACACCCGTTCCATGCCGCCCCAAATGGCTAAGGCATCGGTGACATACAGGATTCTCATCTCACGAAAACTCCAGATCCTTAATGATTATTCTTAACGAGATTGTCATCACTATCTTCATAGTGATCTTTCTTGAAGAAGATACGGGTAATACCTCGGCTCTGGTATTTCACATGCTGCACAAAGCTCTGCCAGATGGATTGGGAACCGATGGTACCATAGCCTGTGACCGGACGTGCTTTCCGGTTATAGAGGAAAGCAATCTTTCCGTAAGGTTTGAGCGACAAGGCCAGAGAGCCGTCCTCACCGCGTCGGATATCAGTACGTATCTTCACCTTCCGGGCATAGTCGGCATTGAAGGCAAAGACCATGCCGCGCACACACAACTCCGGGCGTTTGAAATGCTGGACATACAAGAACAGGTCACGCGCCAGTTCAAAGAGATGTAGTCCTAAGGCAGAGTGCCCCTCATCGGGAAAGAAGCTCCAAAAAGAACTGACACAGGACACATCGGGTCTTGATAACTTCGTCATCATCAGGTCGACATACTGAGGAGGATAGAACGTGTCGGCATCAATACAGAAATGGTACTTGCCACGGGCATTATCCAGTCCGCACTGACGGGCAAAGCCCGGGCTCTGTTTTGACTCATTGAAATAAGGAAGACCTAACCGCTGATAGACTTGTTCAGTCCGGTCCTTGGAGTTATTGTTCACACCAATGATCTCAATCGGATAACTGGTCTGGAGTTCACTCAAAGACCAGAGGCAAGCAGCCAGGCGCATCTCCTCGTTATAGGCAATCACTACCACAGAGATCAGAGGGTCTGAACTTTGCTTCGCCGCCAACTGCGTTTTTATCTTGTCAAGCACCTCATCGGGAATCTCCTTATAGGACTTCCCATAGATGGTGAGATATTTTTCGTACCACTTTGCCATATCGCCTTCTTTAATATCTGCCTGCGAAGATACGCATTTTCCTACACATATCCAAATATTAGACTAACTTTTTCAACTTCCCCAGACAACGGATCGACATCACACAAAGTCTTGCTGGAAGTTTGCCAAGCAGATACAACGCCAGATTCCGGAATCGAGACTGTCGGAAACGGCAGATCTGTCTGAAAGTTGACGGATGAGTCAACATTGCCTTGATTTCATGATCAGAAATGGCGGGTGCAATGTCGTGACGTCGTTTCAGGACGCTGCAAGCCATATAGAATCCCGTCATCGCAATGATATAACAGCGGTTGGGGAAGTACACCTTATTATATAATAAAGCAGAGGTTTCCCGCAGGTGATCGACTGTCCGGGCATTCCGCAGAATCTCCTCTTTCGGTATCTGATGGCGTTGCTGATAACGGGAAAGAGAGTTATCGTGACACCAATATGAATAGGTGATATCCGGCAACAGGACTGCTCTGGACACCAATGTCACCAAATCGAAGGTAAAAACCAAGTCCTCCCAATAGTCGGTGTCAATGAAGCGATGACAATGCGCTCTCAGGAGTGAGGTCTTGACGAGGTAATTGCAGGCGGAAGCCTGAACACCGGCATATTTCCGATAGGCAAAGGTAGCCAACTGATCCTCTCCTAACAGTAGCAGATTTGGATACTGATACACCTCGAGACTGCCATCCGTACCTATCTTTTTGTACGACCCAAAGACGATTTCTGCCTCATATCGCCAGATATTATCTATCAGCAGTTTGATTGTGTCGTCTGCAATCGTATCGTCAGCATCCATAAAATACAGATAAGTACCCGAAGCCTCGTCTATGATACGATTCCGAGCAGAAGAAACACCCTGGTTACGCTCAAAAGAGATAACGCGAATGTCAGTACCACGAGGATGGTTGTTCTGATAGCGCTGTATGATTGCCAACGAGCTGTCTGTACTTCCGTCATCAACGAGCAAAAACTCTATTGAAGAGTATGTCTGTGCTAAAGCCGACTCCAGGGAACGGGACAGATACTGCTCCGCCTGGTACACAGGAATGCCTATAGTCACATCGTAGTTCTTCATTTGGTCATCAGCTGGTCAAACAAATCTTTCCACTGAGTGGCGATAGCAGCCATCTCATAACGTCGTACACTTTGGCGCGCCTGTTGACCCAATCGTTTTCTCAGGTCCTCGTCAGACATAAGAGTCATGAGTTTCCCAGCCAGAGCATGCACGTCCCCAGAAGGAACTAAAAGCCCGTCGACTCCATCGGTGATGATTTCATCAGGACCAGCCGGACAATCAAACGACACGACTGGTAATCCACATGCCATCGCCTCAACCAAAACCAGGCCAAAGCCCTCGAAACGGGAACTTAGCACAAAGACAGAACTGTCTGTATAAGTCTTGACCACATCCTCTACAGGGCCATTCAGACGACAACGCCTTGCATCAATCCCCAAGTCAGACATCAACTGACGATAACTTGTCTGATCACCCATCCCATAGATATCGAGCGACCAGTCTGGATAATACTTTTCCACCTCAGCCCAAGCCTGTAACAACAGATCGTACCCCTTTTGATAGGCATAACGGCCAATCGTCACGACCCTGCGAATCAGGGGGACAGGTCCTTGATTCTGGACAGAATCATGCGACCTGTCCCCCTGATTCATGGGAATCGGATCAGGAATTACCGACACATTCGATAATTCAGGCCAGGATGATTTACTCTTATCCGTCAGCACCACCAACTGATCCAAACGCTTGAGCTTGCTGACCAGACTTTTCATCCATAACTGTGCAAAAAGCCGTTTAAACACATTTGAGTCGTTGGTCTCAAAATTACGATAGTTCGCCCGATTAACATGCAACTCACCAATCTTTTTACTTCCGTCATGAATCGACGTCAAGAAATTAATCTCGCGTCGAAGCATGCTAATGGTGAAGTCTGGCCGGATACGCAGCAACTCGGCTTTCAGCAATCTCTTATACCGTCGCTGTTTGGTCAGATAGAGAAGCACCTTTTTCAGAAAAGATGCACGCCAAAGTTCCTCAAAGCCCAACTCATAGTTAATGACCTTCACTTTATCAGACAAAGGGAAATAACAGTCGCGTCCCTTCCCCTCTGTCACGATAACCGTCACATCATAGCCTAACTGTTCTGCAAAGTAACTGGCCTTAAAGGACACGACACGCTCTACGCCACCGGCAGAATAGAGTGCTGGCGTACAGTACACAATCCGATATTTTGTTGAAGCCTCCATATCTCTTTAGTCTACAAAGGTACAAATTTTCAATCAAACACACTGACTATTTGCATAATTTAATAAAAATAAGTAAATAAGACGTATAAATTTGGAAGTTTCACCAACTTTTCGTAACTTTGCCCGGAATAATTCAAATTAAATAATGAGAAAGCAGTTTCCCATAGGCGAACAGGACTTTGCGAACATCCGCAGAGATCAAATGGTTTACATTGATAAGACTAGCCTTATCTATCAAATAGTGAGGGAGAGAGGGAAGTATTTCTTTTTCCGTCCCCGTCGATTTGGCAAGTCCCTGCTACTGTCAACTATGCGCTATTATTTCGAAGGGAGACATGATCTATTTGAGGGATTAGCCATCGATGCTTTGGAAAAGGAATGGCGCAGACGCCCTGTTATTTATTTGGATCTAAGCCGAGGGCGCACTATTGATCTGCCAACCCTGCACTCCATGATTGACAACAATCTCAGAGAATACGAAAAGTTATATCAAGTAATACCCAAGGAGTCAGACAGTTATAGCACCCGCCTGACTAACATCATTCAAGAAGCCTATAAGTCTACAGGCGAGCAAGTGGTTGTGCTGATCGACGAATATGATGCACCCATGCTTGATACGATGAGCGATTTGGATTTGAAAAAACAAGTCCGCAATAGAGTTCGCGACCTCTATAGTCCCCTGAAAGCCCAAAGTCAATATCTCTGGTTTGTATTTCTGACTGGCATTACGAAATTCAGTCAACTCAGCATCTTCAGTGAACTGAACAATCTGACGGACATCTCGATGGATCGTCGTTATATCGAGATCTGCGGTATCACAGAGCAGGAGATTCATGACAATCTCGATGAAGAAGTAAGTGCTTTGGCTGGACAATACAACCTGACAAGGGAACAATGCTATGACCGCCTGAAGGATATGTACGACGGGTATCATTTCCGTCCGAACAGCATTGGCATATACAACCCCTTCAGTCTTCTTAATGCTCTGGACAAACAAGAGTTCCGCAGTTTCTGGTTTGAGTCAGGAACACCCACAGCATTGGTTGAAACGATGCAGCGCAACGACTATCCCCTGGAGCATTTGACCAACGAGGAAGTCAGTTCGCAACTGATGAGTAGTGTCGATTCTGACGAGGTATCCCCTATCCCTCTGATATACCAAAGTGGCTATCTGACCATCAAAGGATATGACGAGCGATTTAGCACCTTCAAATTAGGTTTCCCTAATAAAGAAGTAGAAGAAGGTTTTACCAAATACTTGCTCCCATATTATTCTCCTATCAAGAAATCAGAGTCATCAATGGCTATTGGGAACTTTGTACGGGAGATTGAAAATGGTCTGCCAGAGGCCTTCATGAAAAGGCTTGAATCACTCTTTGCTGATGGGAAATATCAGATTATCGGTGATGAGGAGAAGTACTTTCATAACGCTGTCTATATCATCTTCAAGATGCTCGGCTTCTACGTGGATGTAGAATACCAGACGAGTGATGGCCGTATTGACTTGGTTATGAAAACCAAGGACTATATTTATATCCTCGAATTCAAAATCAACGAAAGCGCCGAGGCTGCTCTCAAGCAGATAGAAGACAAACAATATGCCAAGCCTTTCGAGTCTGACAAGAGAAAACTATACAAAATAGGAGTTAACTTCTCAACGAGTACGAGAAGAATTGATGACTGGATAGCATAATAAATAAATGAAGCAAATGACAAATCCATTAGTAAGCGTCATTATACCGAACTACAATCACGCCAAATTCTTAAAAGAGAGGATTGAAAGCGTGCTTAACCAGACGTACAAGAACTTTGAAATCATTATTCTTGACGACAAGTCTACAGACGATAGTGTTGGTATCATTAAACAATATGCAGATAACAATTACGTTAAACATATTCTTATTAATGAAAAGAATAGTGGATCTCCTTTTAGACAATGGCTAAAAGGGTTTGAATTAGCGAAAGGAGAACTAATTTGGATAGCAGAAAGCGATGATTCCTGCGAAAATAGTTTTCTTTATACACTTGTATCTGAATTCAGGCAAAACAAAGAATGCGTTTTAGCTTTTTGCAAGTCGATCAAAATAGATTCTGGAGGAGAGAAAATAGGAGAAGAAGGTCTTGGAAAAAGTTTTCACATGAATGGCACCACTTTTTTAAAAAAACATCTTTGCCGACAAAACTACATTGCTAATGCAAGTTCAGCCATCTTCAAAAAAAGCACACTAAATTTTATAGATCATTCATTTACAAATTATCGTGGCTGCGGTGATTGGATATTATGGATAGAAATATCTAACTATGGCAATATATCATACTGCAACACCCCATTAAATTATTTTAGAATCCACAAAGCAAATACAACTCTAGAGCAAGCTTTTAGTGGTAAAAACGAAATGGAAGGAGTAAAAGTTTACAGATTCATGCGAGCAAAAAAATACATTGGTTATAAAGAAGAATTAAGAGCCAGAATTTCTCACATATATTCTGTAAAATATGGGAAACAGCACTTGTTTTATAACCCAGAAGAAAGAAAAAACATTGTTGAGTCATGGAAAGAAAATATCATAATAAAATTTGTAACATGGATGATTTACATTATTCAAAGCAATATGAATGTTCAGATTATACGACGGTAAACATTATTCAGTTATCTTTAGCCTCTCAAAATAAATGTAAAAAAGCAATTAACTTATGTATAAATGCTCGCTTTTAAATTTCTAATTTGTAGTTTAGCTGGAAAATATAAAACATCAATTTATGAACTATAAATATAAAGTAACAATTGGCATGCCAGTTTATGGTGTTGAAAAATATATCAGGAAATGCATGCTATCCGTTTTAAATCAAACGTTTAAAGAGGAATTTGAGATTCTTGCTGTTGACGATTTGGGGCCTGACAAGTCTGTTGAGATCATAAAAGAGTTACAAGCATCTCATCCCCGCGGGAATCGAATACGCATCATTTCACAGCCTCAAAACATGGGATGCTGGGCTGCGAGGAATCGAGTCCTTGAGGAGGCTCAAGGAGAGTATGTTTTCCTTTTGGATTCTGATGATTATATATCTGAGGACTGTATTGAAAAACTATATTCAGAAGCGATTAATCACAATGCAGAAGCCGTATATGGTTCTGTTTTGCCTGTTGACGATCAGGGGAATCCAAAAGATATCGGCCAAGATTATTTGAATCAGCCATACAAGGTGTTTCATGAAAAAGACGGTTTAGCAAGATTTGCCAATCAAGGATTGCATCCAACATTCAGGGATTATATTTGGAATACACTCATAAGACATGACTTTATTGACAAGAACAACATCCGATTCAAAAAAGCAAAGTTTTGTGATGATATGATTTGTAGCGCAGATATGACACCATTGGTAAACGATGCTGTTTTAATACCTGACTACACCTACTATTATGTTATACGAGAGAATTCTCTATCGAACTATCAATACCGCAAGACCATTAAACTTGAGGAAATTAAAGAGTCATTTAGAGTTTATTCATATTTAAAGAATAAATGTCAAGAGTTGACAGACAAAGATTATTTTGAAACACGGTGTACAAGAGGAATGATACTTATGTTTTATGCAGTTTGCGGTGCCCTTAAGAATAGAAAGAGAGTTCAACCAAAACTATCCAGTTCTATAATTAAGGAAGCGATAAGACATCCTTTGCCTCTGAACAAAATACTTCAATTCAAGAAGTATAGACTAATAAACTTGGGGTTTTATTTAATCAGTGTATTACCGGCATCATTGTCTGCTTCTGTTTTATTTTTCATTGGAAAAAAGAAGCACTACATCTGATAGCATTTTTATATGAAATTAATAAGGACAATGGACAATAACGAACGATATATCATCTCCGTCGGAATCCCTGTTTATAACGTAGGCAAATATATTCAAAAATGTATTTTGTCTGTGTTGAATCAGACATTTGCTGGGGCTTTTGAAATTATAGTTGTTGACGACCAAAGTCCAGACAACTCCATCGATATTGTCAAAGAGTTGCAAGATTTACATCCCAAGGGTAATAGGATCAAGATTTTCATGCAGCCAAACAATATGGGATGTTGGGCTGCAAGAAACAAAGTATTACAAGAAGCAAAAGGGAAATATCTTTTCTTTTTGGATGCAGACGATTATATTGCACCAGACGCATTAGAAAAGTTATATAAATATGCGGAAGCATATGATGCAGAAGCAGTCTACGGATCTGTGTTTTCTGTCAACGAGAAGGGAGAACACATCTCCTTTAGTCAAGGAGACATGAAACTTCCACTCAAAGTACTGATAGGCAAAGACAAATTAGCTTCTTTCGCAAATCTAAATACACATCCGACACTCTATAATTTTATATGGAACGTTCTGCTCCGAAAGGATTTCATAAGTAAAAACAATCTACAATTTAAAGAGACTCGTTTTGCTGATGATATCCTTTTTGAAACTGACATGCAACCTCTGATAGAAAAGGCTGTTCTTATACCTGATGAAACATACTTCTATGTTATAAGAGAAGGATCTCTTTCAAACTTTCAAAAAAGGCAGCATATAGAACGATCTGAAATAGAGCAATATTTCCATGTTTATACTTATATAAAAGAACAGGTTAGAGAATTAAAAAGCAAGCAATACTATGAGACTCGATGTGTCAAAGTTATGAAATATATGTTTTTCATCGTGTGTGGAGCCATACATAATCATGACAAAATAGCACCTAAGTTAACTAACACTATGATTAGAGACGCCATGAAACACCCAGTTGGTTTTTCTGAATTGATTAGATTCAAACGATATAAAGCTGTAAATATCGGATTCTGGTTGATTGGTGCATTACCACCTGTGGTTTCAGTATTCATCATTAAAGCCATTGGGAGATGGAAGCATCTGATATAAAACATCCTTGTCAGGTTAGCGTTGGTATGCCCGTCTGGTGTGTAGAAAAATATATCAGACGCTGTTTGCTGTCTGTGCTCGATCAAGATTTCGACGACATGGAGGTGTTGGTTGTGAATGACTGTACCCCTGATAAGTCCGTCGACATTGTTAAGGAAATAGCCGCCAGTCATCCAAAAGGGATTAAAGTCAGGGTCATTCATCAGCCTCAGAACATGGGGTGTTGGGCTGCAAGAAACAAGATATTAGAAGAAGCCAGAGGCAAATATATCCTACTCATTGACAGTGATGACTATTTCGCGGAAGACGCTATTCCTGCTTTATATAAAGAGGCTGAACGGACCAACGCAGAAATCACATATGGTTCCATTGCTGTTGTGGACGAGGATGGGAATCCCATTCCCAATAGCGGCGTACAAGGCATTCAGCAAAAAGATTTCGTCCTGATTGGCGAAGACAAGTTAGCATCGTATGCCAACGACAACATACATGTACTGAAACTACATAACTTTATTTGGAACAGCCTGATTCGAGCAGATTTTATCAAAAAGAACCATCTGAGATTTAGGAAAACCAAATTCTGGGATGATGTACTCTTTAACGCAGACATGCAACCCCTCGTCCAGTCTGCTGCTTTTTTATCAAAAGTCACTTATAACTATGTGATTAGAGATGATTCGCTTTCAAATTATCAGGCAAGAGACGTCATTAACATTACAGAAATCAGACAGCACCTCTCCAACCAGTCCTATCTGAAGGAACAAAGCATTTCTTTGAAAGGGAAACCATATTTCGAAACGCGGGTTACCAAGATGATGATGAACACGTTTTATACCATCATTGGTATCATCAGAAACTGGGCAAAACTGTCTGAAGATATCAGCAGTGGCGAGATTCGGCAAGCCATCAAACATCCACTTGGAGTAATGGATATCATGAGATTTAGAAAATTTAGAGGAACAAACCTCCTATTTTGGCTGATTGGAATAATGCCTGCCACAATGTCGTTTGCAACCATCCAGGCCATCGGTAAAATAAAGAAACTCACGTAAAATGAACATACTCTTCCTCATATTCCACGGATTTGATCCGAATAACGGCATCAGCAAGAAGATAAGCTACCAGCTGGAAGCCTTCAAGGCCAATGGTCATGAAGCCCACCTCTGCTATATAGATGAAAGCTTTTCGAAAAGACGAATTGCGGATGACACAGTTATTGCGGACTATGGAAACGGAACAAAGGGTAAAATCCTGAAAAGAACAGAATTCGGGTCTATCGTTGACTATGCCATCAAAGAAGGAATTGAATTCGTGTACATCCGTTCTAACCATAATGCCAACCCGTTTACCATGCACATGGTGAGACGAATGAGGAAGGCCGGAATGAAGGTGGTGATGGAGATACCAACCTACCCGTATGACCAGGAGTATTTCAACAGATCAATGCGCCGGCAACTGATCCAAGACAAGCTGTTCAGAAATCTCTTTGCAAAAGAATTAGATGCCATCGTTACCTTCTCTGAGGAAGATGTCATCTTCGGACAGCAGACCATCCGTATCTCCAACGGGATAGATTTTAACTCGGTCAGGCTGAAAAGAAAGAGTCTGCATCCCGCCGATGAGCTACATCTCATCGGTGTGGCAGAGATTCACAGATGGCATGGTTTCGACAGAGTCATTAAAGGACTGGCAAACTATTATGCAATACCCCGAGATGTGAAAGTGTACTTCCATGTGGTGGGATACTTCTTCTCACCTGTAGAAGAAGCAGAAATCACAGAAATTATTAGAAAGCGTCATCTGGAGCCATACGTCATCTTATACGGCAAGAAACATGGAGAAGAGCTGGACGAGATTTTCGACCAATGCGACTTTGGTATCGGCAGTTTGGGCAGACATCGTGTGGGCATCGAACATATCAAGACACTCAAGAACCGCGAGTATGCTGCCAGAGGCATTCCCTTCGTGTATTCAGAGACGGATTCTGACTTTGACGAGAAGCCATACGTGCTGAAGGCGCCCGCAGACGAAACTGCTATCAATATAGAAGACATCATCAACTTCTATCAGCAACTCTCCATCAGTCCACAACAGATCAGAGACTCCATAGCAGAACTGTCGTGGAAGCACCAGATGGGAAAGGTGATTGACGCACTCTACCCAAAACAGGGAAATCGGCAACATACACGTATTGCCTATTGCATCCCCTCGTTGGATCACTCTGGAGGCATGGAAAGGGTCTTGACCACCAAGGCCAACTATCTGGCAGAGCAGATGGGTTATGATGTCAGCATTATCATCACTGACGACAAGGGGACAAAGCCCTATTTCCCTCTCTCTGAGAGAATCCATGTCGTTCAACTGGATGTCAACATCGACAATCTGTGGCAATACCCGACATGGAAGAGGCTGTATCTATACCGAAAGAAGATGAGTCTTTATAAACGAAGACTGGAACAATGCCTAAAACTCATAAAGCCCGACATTACCATCTCTCTATTGAGAAGGGAAATCAACTTCCTCTGTGACATCAAAGACGGGAGTGCAAAATTGGGTGAGATCCATTTTGGACGTTACAAGTACAGAGAAGCGAACTTTAATTTTCTACCAGGTTTTGTGAACCAATGGATCACCAACCGCTGGATGGCTCAACTGGATAAGAAGGTAAAACTGTTAGATAGGTTTGTTGTACTAACCCATGAAGATGCAACCTATTGGAAAGGACTTTCTAACTTGACGGTAATCCCAAATCCTATCACAATTGAACAAGGACTGTTATCAGACTGCTCTGCAAAACGAGTTATAGCCGTAGGTAGATATACACACCAAAAGGGCTTTGATTTACTGATTCAAGCCTGGAAGATTGTAAATGAAAAACATCCCGATTGGATATTAAATATCTATGGCGGGGGTAAAAGAGAAGACCTACAACCTTTAGTGGAAGAACGAGGACTTGGAAATGGCCTTACACTTAATGGCCCCGTCAACAATATCAGGGAGAAATACTTAGAGAGTTCGATTTTCGTTCTCAGCTCACGTTTTGAAGGATTGCCGTTGGTACTGATGGAAGCCATGTCAACAGGACTTCCTCCTGTCTCATTCACTTGTCCGTGTGGTCCAAGAGACATTATCCACGACGGTGAAGATGGGATCCTATGCCCAAACGGCGACATTGAGCAATTAGCCGCAGGCATCTGCCGACTCATTGAGGATGAACAACTGAGAAAAGAGATGGGGCGAAAGGCGGCACAGAATATCCAACGCTATACTATTGACCAAATCATGAAACAATGGGATGAATTATTCCAGGAAATAGTCAAAAAGAATCGCGCTGATAATACCTGAAAAAAGGATCGAAATAGCTGGCGTGGAAATGCAGATCGCGACGGCGGATACACACAAGAAGATTTCTCAAGCGACTCTTCAATGGAATATGGAGGCGCTTCAAGGGAACGTCTTTCCATGGCGTCATCTGACGATACTTCTCAAAATAGTCCTTGAGAGGGTGATAGGCATTGCGATACCATGGTTTTTCCGGTCCTGTATAATGAATGATAACAGGATGAAGGAAAGCCTCCTTGACCTCCTCAATGAGACGGAAATGCAGATACCGGAAACGGTCATAATACATGTGTATTGTCTGAAGGTTGAAACGGATAGGCAGTTCTCTCTTACAACGACGGAACACATAGTTCAACACATCCTGATCATGATACTTCAGATGATCCTTTGCCTCCTTAGCATAAGCCACAAATTCTTTCATCACATCATGATCACGCCAGTAGTTCAGGTTGATGAGCAATACGCCTGAATTGAATATACCGAGTCCGACCTCATAACCAATACGGTTCGTCTCATGAATGTCCTGATGAAAACAATCTGGCACAGCACAGACAGCAACATCGCTGACATCTGTATTCCATAATTCTCGGATACTGTCACAGATGACCATATCAACATCAAGGTAGAGAACCTTCTCCAAATTCTGAGGCAAGACGTCCATGACGAAGAGCCGGAAATAAGCCTCCTTTGTGATAAAGGACTCCTGGAAGGGCAGTCCTACCGGGAAATCTTCAGTTCGAACATCCTTCATACTATAGAAACGGATGGTCTGATGATATCTTGTCGCCAACTCTTCCAAAGGTTTCACGCAATGGTTTCCACCCTCGCCCAATAAGGCATGAATGATTATCTGATCCTCTTTGTTGTTTTCAAAGAGGGAGCATAACATCACGCCTGCCGGCATCAGATATCGCTCATTGACGGAAATGACTATATCCATATTTCTTTGCAAAAATACTAAAAAAGTTTGGAACAATCAAGAATTAATACTAATTTTGCAGAAAATAAGCAGAAAATGAAGAAATTATGCTTTCTGGTAGACAGTATCTTCACCGTTGGAGGGGTTCAAAGGGTAACAGCAGTCATTGCCGGAGCCTTGAGCAAGGACTATGATGTGACCATCGTGACCTTTGACGGCCCAGATAAGAAAGACCTGTCTATGTACCAATTAGGTGATTACCATCTTCATTATCAGTTTATATCTTATCCCGGTGTCAGTCCTACTAAAAACAAACTGTGCAAAGCATATAGTTATCTGTATAGAAAGATACTCCCCAAGTGTGGACTCACCTCAGACCTCTATGCACACAGTTCTTTTCCAAAAGAACGGCGCAAGGCTCTTGCAAAGGTTCTCATGGAAAAGCAATTCGACGTCGTCATAGGAGTGCATGCTTTCCTCGCCATACGACTGGCAACGATCAAGAAAGAACTGAGAGGTACAAAGGCAATCGGATGGATTCATAACTCCTTCGATGCCTTACTCAGAGAAGGATCCCCCTATTTAGGAACAGAACTGAAATACCACTACGGCAGACAACTCCAAAAACTGGATGACGTGGTGGTGCTCTATCAGCAGGATGCCGAAATGTATCAACAGGCTTTCGGTTTCAAGCCTACTTCTATCTATAATCCGTTAACATTGAAGCCGGGTCCCCGATCTGATGGACAACAAAAGAAATTCTTAGCGGTAGGACGTTTCTCGCCCAAGCACAAAGGATTCGACTTGCTCATTCTGGCTTTTGCCCTTTTTGCGAAGAAGAATCAGGCATGGCAATTGGATATCGTAGGCGATGGTGCAGAAAAAGAGTTGCTGACAAAGATGATTATAAATAACAAATTAGAGAACCGTATCACACTCCATCCTTTCACCAACGAAATCCAGAAGTTCTACTCATCTGCCAGTGTCTATGTGCTCAGTTCACGATGGGAAGGCATGCCGTTAGTATTGGTAGAAGCCATGTCGCATGGTCTACCCATCATCGCTTCAGATATTCCAACTTGTCAAGAGGTTCTGGGTGATTTCGGCCTGTTCTTTAAAAATGGGGATCTTCAAGAATTAGCCCAGCGCCTGGAAGACGCCACCCACTTGGACTGGCAAAAGAAATCGGACGAGGCCATCACAATTGCCCAACGATTTGACATCAACCAAATCGCCGGACAATGGAAACAACTTATAGAGAGATAAGCCGATACTACTCAGCAAAAAGTCCCATCACCTTCTCCACAATCGGAGCCATGTCGTAGTATTTGTACTCTGCAAGATGACCACCAAGGATGAGATTCGGTTCCTGGTCTGCCAGATCGCGATAACGCTGATAGAGAGACATGTTCTTCTCGTCGTTCACGCTGTAATATGGCTCCATGCCTTCCTTCCACTCTGAGGAATACTCACGGGAGATGACGGTCTTAGGACACTTATAGACCTCGTCGCCAAACATCTCGAAATGTTTGTGTTCGATGATGCGGGTATAAGGCACTTCTGCATCAGTGAAGTTCATCACGGCATTACCCTGATAGTTGGGCATATCAAGGACTTCCTCCTCAAAACGAACCGTACGATACTCGAGTTTGCCAAATCGATAGTCATAATACTCATCGAGTTTACCGGTATACAATATCTTATCGGCTATCTGCTCCCAATGCTGACGGTCGTCAAAGAAGTCCGTATTTAACTTAATTTCCACTCCTTTGAGCATACCATCGATCAGTTTATTGAAGCCTCCCATAGGAATGCCCTGAAAACGGTCGTTGAAATAGTTGTTGTCGTGGACGAAACGAACAGGCAGGCGTTTGATGATAAATGCTGGCAATTCGCTACACTTACGTCCCCACTGCTTCTCTGTATAGCCCTTAATCAAGATCTCATAGATATCCTTGCCGATCAAAAGTTGGGCCTGCTCTTCCAGATTACGTGGTTCTGTTACACCATCGGCTTTCATCCGTTCCAAGGCCTCTTGGCGTTGTTCCTCAATCTTAGCCTGGGCCTCTGAAGGTGTCAACACGCCCCACATCTGATAGAATGTGTTCATATTAAACGGCAGATTATATTGCCTGCCCTTGTAGTTGGCAATGGGAGAGTTGGTATAGCGGTTGAATTCGACGATATCGTTTACAAACTCCCAAACCTTTTTGTTGGATGTATGAAAAATATGAGCACCATACTTATGGACATTGATACCCTCGATGTTTTCACAATAGATATTACCGCCCAGGTGGTTACGTTTGTCGATGACCAGACAACGTTTGCCATGGCGATGAGCCATACATGCAAAAGAAGCGCCATAAATGCCTGCACCAACAATCAAATAGTCGTATTGCTTATTCATAATTCGTTGATTTTTCTGCAAAAATAGAAAAAAATTTGGAGATATGCAAATATATTCGTATTTTTGTCGTCGTAAACAGAATCTTCAGATGAATAACGAATCTGTCAGAGAAAAGTTCAAAGGCAGTCCGAGACTAAAGCGCTTTGTAGACTGGCTCATCATGAATCAGGTGGAGACACGGCCTCGATGGTATATCAGAGTGTTGGCTCCTTTTTACCAGCACCGGGGCAGACACTCCGTGATACACCGTTCTGTCAGGATGGATACACCACCCTACCGTCAGTTCCGTCTTGGTGACTATTCAGTTATCGAGACGGGGGCCTGCATCAACAATGCCGTCGGTGATGTCATCATCGGCAATCATACCAGAGTAGGGTTACACAATACCATCATCGGCCCCGTGACTATCGGGAGTCATGTAAATCTGGCACAGGGTATCACGGTCACAGCGCTGAACCACAATTTTGCAGATACAAGCAAACGTATTGACGAACAGGGCGTTAACACGATGCCTGTCACAATAGAAGATGATGTATGGATTGGGGCTAACGCAGTGGTTTTACCAGGCGTCAGGATTGGCACACATGCCGTAGTAGCCGCTGGAGCTATCGTGACAAAAGACGTACCTCCCCACTCTTTAGTAGCAGGTGTCCCGGCAAAAGTAATCAAACAATTATGAGAATAGGCATTGAAGCACAGCGTATCTTCCGAAAGAACAAACACGGCATGGACTATGTCGTCCTTCAGGAGATTAGGGAACTACAGAAGATGGACACGAAGAACGAGTATTTCGTATTTGTCGCCCCTGGTGAGGATATCTGTCTTGAAGACACGAGAAATTTCCACATCTTCGAAATAGGAGGTTCCTTCTATCCTTTATGGGAACAAGTGTCACTGCCCAAAGCTGTCAAGGAACTTGACCTCGACATGCTGCACTGTACAAGCAACACAGCCCCTATCTTCTGTAGAGTACCTCTCATACTGACGCTCCACGACATCATCTTCCTTGAGCCCAGAGACAAGAGCAACAAATCACTCTACCAGAACATGGGATGGTTTTACAGACGACTGGTCGTGCCAAGGATTCTCAAGAGATGTAGGCGCATCATCACGGTGTCCAATTATGAGATGAACAACATCATGACGAAGCTGAGCATCCCAAGGGAGAGGATGGCAATGATATACAACGGCTACAACGAGTGGTTCAGACCCATCGCTGATACCGCACAGGTGTATCAAAAATACATCGAAGAACCCGGTTATTTTTTCTTCCTTGGCAACACTGACCCCAAAAAGAATACTGAACGTACCCTGATAGCCTATGCCAAATATCTGGAAAAATCGGAAGTGAAGCGGAAGCTCCTGATGGCAGACCTCGGCAAAGAGTATCTCAACGAGATTGTTAGGCGCAACCATCTGGAGGACATGATGCAGCAAGTGGTCATGCCAGGCTACATCGTCAACAGCGACCTACCTTTTATATATAATAGTGCCTTTGCTTTTCTGTACACTTCGCTTAGGGAGAGTTTCGGCATTCCTCTCTTAGAAGCCATGGCCTGTGGAACACCTGTCATCACATCGAATACCTCGTCGATGCCTGAGATAGGAGGCCCGGACGCCATTCTCGTCAACCCGGAAGATCCTGACGCAATCGCAGAGATGATGATACGCTTGGAAACAGACGATGAATATTATAGGAGACAAGAAAAAATAGGACTCGTCAGGGCAGAACAATTCTCGTGGCAACAGACGGCAGAGCAACTACTCTACCTCTACGAAAAGGTATATAAAGAAAGATAAGGAGTAAAACTGTCAGGCGAACAAATCGAGGGAGAGGTCTTTTACAGGCTTCTCTTCTTTTTCGTCGGTAGAGCTCGCTTCATGGAATTCTATCATCAACTGTCGCGCATCGGCACTGTTCTGCGTATTCAGACGATAATAGCCACGACGCTCCATACTCTCGACCAATGAAGCTGGAGACTTGGAATTCTTCAACAGATACTGTTGCACGTAGGATCGGATCTCATCGATGTCGGGCGTATAGAAAAGGGAAACATTCTGATTATAGACATGCTTAGCCAACATCTGCACGCTAATGCCTTGTTCGCCTACATCAGAAAGTATTCTTAATATCTGCCTGTCGTATGTCATCAGGATTAAAAAAGGTCGGTAAAAGAATACCGACCTTTCCTATAGTACGTTAACGGATTAAGCTAATGTAACTTTCTCTCCATCGTTAGCGAGCTTGCCCTCTTTGAAGAGCCAGCCGAGGCCGAGAAGAGTCTCCTCCTCAGAAATCTTTGCAGCCTTAGCAATCTCCTTAACGGCGAGAGCCTTACCTGCTGCTGCCAGAGCCTGATAAACATCACCTGCCTTAAAACCTGCATTCTCTGCATTGATAGCGAGAACTGCTTTCTCTGCTGCCTTGGGAGCAGCGACCTTCTTAACGGTTGCGGTCTTCTTAGCTGCGGCTGCCTTTGTCTCAGTAGCCTTCTTAGCTGTTGCTTTCTTTTCTGCCATAATCATTAAATATTAATACTTGAATGAAGTAAAACTTCTTATTATCCTTTTAACGGGTGCAAAGGTAAGGCTATTTATTCATACAACTTATTAATATTTAAACATTTTTTACAGGAAAAGATTTATTCTTGACAAATGTCAAGCGAGGAAAGAAAGCAAGGGCAGCGAAATGTCTTTTTCACTGCCCTGCTATGATAAGCCTAAATAGATGTTCAGCTTGGAAGTTCAACACGCAGATTCAACTCCTCCAACTGCTTGGGATCAAGTTCGCCCGGAGCATCCAGCATTACGTCACGGCCAGAATTATTCTTCGGGAAGGCTATGCAGTCGCGGATGCTGTCGAGACCAGCCATCAACGACACGAAACGATCAAGACCGAACGCCAGACCAGCGTGAGGGGGAGCCCCATACTTGAAGGCGTTGATCAGGAAGCCAAACTGGGCCATGGCACGCTCGGGAGTAAAGCCAAGGATCTGGAACATCTTCTCCTGCAATTTACCATCGTGGATACGGAGGGAGCCACCACCTACCTCGACACCATTGCAGACGAAGTCGTAAGCCACTGCACGAACCTTCTCTGGCGCAGTATCGAGCAGGGGAATATCTTCGGGATTGGGCATCGTGAACGGATGATGGGTAGCCATCAGACGCTGCTCCTCGTCGCTCCACTCGAAGAGCGGGAAGTCGACAATCCAAAGACACACGAAATTATCCTTGTCGCGCAGTCCTAAGCGGTCACCCATCTCCAGACGAAGGGTACAGAGCTGCACACGCGTCTTGTTGGCATTATCACCTGAAAGAATCAGCACGAGATCTCCATCCTTGGCACCCATAGCCTCTTTCACCTTAGCCCAGACTTCAGGCCCATAGAACTTGTCGATACTGGACTTGACAGTTCCATCAGCATTGAATTTGACATAGACCAATCCTTTAGCACCCACCTGAGGACGCTTTACAAACTCTGTCAACTGATCGAGTTGCTTACGGGTATAGTCAGCACAACCAGGCACGCAGATACCACCAATATAGTTGGCTTCGTTGAAGACAGGGAAGGTGCCAGTGCCTTTCAGTACGTCCATCAGTTCCACGAACTCCATCCCAAAGCGGAGGTCGGGCTTATCAGAGCCGAAACGCCGCATGGCCTCATGCCAGGTCATTCGCTGAAGGGGAGGCAGTTCGACACCACGCACCTCCTTAAACAAATGACGGGCCATATCCTCGAAGAGCTGAAGCACATCCTCCTGTTCTACGAACGACATCTCACAGTCGATCTGGGTGAACTCTGGCTGTCGGTCAGCACGCAGGTCCTCGTCACGGAAGCACTTGGCAATCTGGAAGTAACGGTCGAAGCCGCTGACCATCAGCAACTGCTTCAGCGTCTGGGGAGACTGTGGAAGGGCATAGAACTGTCCTGGATTCATACGGGAAGGAACGACGAAATCACGTGCTCCCTCAGGTGTCGAGCCAATCAGTATTGGTGTTTCTACCTCTATGAAGTCCTTTCCGTCAAGGAAATTACGAATCAGGATGGTCATACGGTGACGCAGTTCCAGGTTCTTACGGACAGCAGCTCGACGCAGATCCAAATAGCGGTATTTCATGCGGATATCATCACCGCCGTCAGTATTATCCTCAATGGTAAATGGAGGAGTCAGACTCTCACTCAGGATGTTCAGTTCCTTGACCAGAATCTCGATATCACCCGTAGGCATCTTGGGATTCTTGCTCTGACGCTCGCTAACCTCACCTTTCACCTGAATACAGAACTCGCGCCCAAGTTTGTTGGCACGCTCACACAGTTCAGCATCATCCGCCTCGTTGAAAACCAACTGAGTCAGTCCATAGCGGTCACGCAGATCGACGAAGGTCATACCTCCCATCTTGCGGCTCCGCTGTACCCATCCGGCCAGTGTAACCACGCTGCCGGCATCTGAGAGTCGTAACTCCCCACAAGTCTTGCTTCTATACATATTTATTAATATTTTATTCCGTTTGAGGTGCAAAGGTACAAAAAAAAGTGAAGAGTGAAGAGTGAAGAGTGAAAAATTTGCTACCGCTACAAAAAATTTTCAATTTCAATTGTCCATTATCAATTATTATTCGTACCTTTGCCCCCAGAAAATCAATTAAAACTGAAAGGATTATGAAGAAGATTTTATTATTTACAATGCTGCTTTTTTGCGGAATGAATGTAGCTATGGCTCAGAAGCCCGCAGAGATTAAGTTTGATAAGCTGACTCACGACTTCGGAACTTTCTCCGAGAAGAATCCCGTCGTCAGCTGCACATTCACCTTTACCAATGTCGGAGAGACGAACTTGGTAATCAATCAGGCAGTAGCCTCTTGCGGCTGCACTGTTCCTGAGTACACAAAGACGCCCATCAAGCCCGGTGAGAAGGGAGAGATCAAGGTTACCTATAACGGTACAGGCAAGTTCCCTGGACATTTCAAGAAGTCTATCACGGTGAGAACCAATGGAGCCGTCGAGATGACACGTCTATATATAGAAGGTGAAATGACGAAGGCTGAATAAAATAAATAAAGAGTCAATGATAACAAAGAATCCCTGCCGATTGGCAGGGATTCTTTTGTTTAGAACTTATAGGCGAAGCCAATGGAGCTATACTCCTTGAACTCCCAGTAGCCCAGATCGCTATCCCACATGCTGGCATCGTCGAATCGTGGGAAGAGGAACAGGTTGGCTGTGATGTACTTTGACACTCTGAGCTCGAAGGTATTCTCCCATTCAATCTCTGCACGCTTATAAGATGTGAAGGCATAGAGGCGGGTTTTCCAAGTGACATTATCGTTGATCTTCCATGCCAAGTCGGCAGTCAGCTGAGAACCAAAGTCGAAGAGCGAATGCTTGCCAGCCTCCAAGCCGAAGGAAGGACCGAGGTCAAGGCGACCCACATAACGATAGTTGATAGCAAACGGAGAGATGTTAATCGTACCCGTCAGACGCTCATTCAACTTGTTCACCTTGTAATCCATACCAAGACCGAGGTTCAGATTCAATGGAGAACAGAAGTCTGAGTAGATAGCGGGGTCGTTGGCTTTCAAACCCTTGGTGAACTGAGTATAAGCTAACAGTTGTAGTGTATAGTACCAGTTCTTCGCTGCCTCGAGACCAACCTTGGAGGTCAGACGGATCAGGTCTTCATTTGCTTTGAACTTGTGCAGGGAGTCGGTACGCGAACGAAGGAAGCCGAGCTTTGCCTCAAGCTTGTTATCCCACTTCCACTTGTTCTTGTTGTCGTAGTTTGCTTCCAACACCAAAGAGCCAACCATCGAGTAGTTCGACTCACCACCCTTGTACCAGTTGTTCGACACATAGTTCTGCATGAACTGCAGGAAGCCATCACCCTTGTATGTCCAGAACTTGGGCTTCTGTACAACGACAGAGTCGGGCGCATCCTCAGGCATGTCGACGACAGGTGCCTCTACCCGATCTACAAGTGTCACCTGGTTCTCGATGGGCTGATCGACATCTTCACGGATGGTTCCCGTCTCTTTCAGTTCTGTCTCAGTAGTACTGACTAAGTCAGGTCTGTTCAGATACACATTAAGCAATGTGGCATCCACCTCGTCGGCCACAGCATCCTTGCCAGCAGCATCCGAATTGAGTGCCAGAGCCTTATCGGCTACATTGTGATAGAAAGTCACAGGCGCAAACAGGCGATAGTATCTTGCGTCGAGACTGTCATTGGGCTGTGCGGCGCTGGCGCTGAGCGTCATAACTGCCGCGGATAATAGAATAAGTTTACGCATAACTGAGTGCAAAGATACAAAAAATAAGTGAAAAGAGAAAAGTGAAAAGTGAAAAATTTACCTTTACTGCTACAATTTCTTATTCTTCGTTCTTATTTCTTAATTTTAATTCGTACCTTTGCACCTTGATTTTAAAGAAACAACATGTATTATGGATAAAAATACGATTATAGGATTTGTTTTGATAGCGTTGGTACTCATCGGTTTCAGCTGGTATAGCCAGCCTTCCGCCGAGCAAATAGAAGCCCAGCGCAAGGAGGACAGCATCGCTGCTGTCATGAAGGAGAACGCCATCAAGAAACAACAGGCAGAAGCAGAAGCCCGGAAGGCCAAGGCCGACAGTGTTGCCAAGGGTGACACCACATCGCTATTCTTCTCTGCCCTTAACGGTACCAATCAGGAGGTTGTTCTGAAGAACGACAAGGTGGAACTGACCTTCGACACGAAGGGTGGCACCATCTCAAAGGCACTTATCAAGAACTTCGAAGACCGTGACAACAACATGGGCGTGATCCTCTTCGACCAGAAGACGCAGCAGATGAACTTCATGCTGGCAGGTAAGCAGGATAACATCATCACCCAGGACCTCTACTTCACCCCTTCGAACATCAGCGACTCTACCGTCACCATGACTGCCCAGGCAGGCAATGGCGGCAGCATCGTGCTCGACTATCGTCTCGGCCAGGACTACCTGCTGCACTTCTCGCTGACAGCAAACGGTCTGGCTGGTGCCTTTGCACCTAATTACAAGGAGATGGATATCGAGTGGAACGACCTGGCCCGCCAGCAGGAGAAGGGCTTTACGTTTGAGAACCGCTACACCTCCGTCACCTACAAGGAGAAACTCGGCGGCACAGACTACCTGAATGAGACTGCCGAGAAGATCGACGAGAAGATTGAAGAGACCCTCGACTGGGTGGCTTTCAAGAACCAGTTCTTCTCTGCCGCCCTCATCGCAAAGGATGATTTCCGTGGGGGATCGCTGCTCACCAGCATCCCACAGGAGAAGGGCAGCGGATTCCTCAAGCAGTTCAATGCCAAACTCAAGACCGCCTTCGACCCCACAGGTGCCCAGCCTTCGGAGTTTGAGATGTATATCGGTCCCAATGACTTCCGTCTGATCAAGGATGTGGAGCAACAGAGTGAGTTCGGAAAAGACCTCGATTTGGAGCAACTCGTGAACCTTGGCTGGTGGCTGGTGCGCTGGATCAACCGCTGGTTCACAATCTACGTCTTCGACTGGCTCACGTCATGGGGCTTCTCGATGGGTATCGTACTCATCCTCATCACCCTGTTGCTGAAGGTCATCACCTTCCCGATGGTGAAGAAGAGTTACATGTCGTCGGCCAAGATGCGTGTGCTGAAGCCGAAACTCGATGAGGCTACCAAGGAATACGACAAGCCTGAGGATGCCATGAAGAAGCAGCAGGCCATGATGCAGATGTACTCCCAGTATGGTGTGTCACCCCTCGGCGGCTGTCTGCCCATGCTCATCCAGTTCCCCATCTGGATGGCCATGTTCTTCTTCGTGCCTAACGCCATCCAGTTGCGCCGTGAGTCGTTCCTGTGGATCGACGACCTCTCAACCTACGATCCCATCATCGAATGGGGCACCAACATCTGGGGCATCGGCGATCACCTGTCACTCACCTGTATCCTCTTCTGCGTCTCGAACGTGCTCTACAGTTACATGACCATGCGTCAGCAGAAGGACCAGATGGTGGGCCAGCAGGCAGAGCAGATGAAGATGATGCAGTGGATGATGTATCTCATGCCTGTCATGTTCTTCTTCATGTTCAACGACTACTCCAGTGGCCTGAACTTCTACTACTTCATCTCCCTGTTCTTCTCTGCCGCTATCATGTGGACGCTCCGCAAGACCACCAACGACGAGAAACTCCTCGCCATCCTCGAGGCCAAGTACAAGGAGAACAAGAACAACCCGAGCAAGAAGCAGAGTGGTCTTGCCGCCCGACTCGCTGCCATGCAGAAGCAGGCAGAAGAGATGCAGAAACAGCGTATGAACCAGAAGAGGTAATCACTTCTCTCCCTACAAATACCTACAAGACGATGATAAAAACAATATCGACAATTGCCTTAGCAGTCCTTTTAGGAACAGGCAGTGCAAAAGCCCAGGACGACGTGAAGATCGGAAGACAAGACATCAAACTGACAAGCGACCTGATGACCCCTGAGGCCCTCTGGGCGATGGGACGTATCGGTGCTGCCGAGGCCAGTGCCGACGGCAGGCAGATTGTCTACCAGATAGGCTACTACAGCGTAAAGGCCAACAAGAGCCAGCAGAAGATTGCCGTCATCAATGCCGACGGTACAGGCAATACGACGCTGACGACAGGCACGAAGAGTGAGACAGATCCCACCTGGCTCAACGGCAAGATTGCCTTCCTCACAGGAGGACAACTCTGGACGATGAATGCCGACGGCACAGACCGCAGGCAGATCTCCAAGACCGCGAAGGATATCGAAGGCTTCAAGTTCTCGCCTGACGGCACCAAGGTGATCCTGCTCCACTCCATCGACTTCCATGAGATGATAAAGAAGAACCCCGACGACCTACCCAAGGCCACTGGCCGATTGGTGACAGACCTAATGTATCGTCACTGGGACCACTACGTGGAGAGCATCCAGCACCCCTTCGTCTATGAGGTGAATGGCGAGGGTGTAGCAGCCAACGGAACGGATCTCCTCGAAGGCGAGCCCTACGAATGCCCGATGGAACCCTTCGGCGGTATGGAGCAACTGGCCTGGAGCCCTGACTCGAAGTCCATCGCCTATACCTGCCGCAAGAAGACCGGACTGGCCTACTCCATCTCTACCGACTCTGATATCTATATATATAAAATAGGTACGCGCGAGACCAAGAACCTCTGCAAGCCTGAGGGATACGTCGAACCAGAGATAGACCCCACCACGTCGATGAAGTATCAGAAGGTGAACGACAAGGAGAATCTCGTGAACAACGTAGGCTACGATACCAACCCGCAGTTCTCGCCTGACGGTAAGTACATCGCCTGGCTCTCGATGGAGCGCAATGGCTATGAGGCAGACCGTAACCGCCTGTGCTGCTACGACTTAGCCTCTGGCGAGAAGAAATACCTGACGGAATCGTTTGACTCTAACGTCGATGCCTTCGTATGGAGCGACAACAAGGATGCGATGATCTATTTCATCGGTGTGTGGCATGCTACGGAGAACCTCTATGCCGTGAATTGGAAGGGCGAACTGAAGCAACTCACAGACGACTGGGCAGACTTTGGTTCCGTGAGTCTGATGAACAACGGCAAGCAACTGCTCATGGAGCGCCACAGTTTCACGGCACCTGCCGACCTCTACATCGTCACTCCCAACTTCAAGAAACCCGAGAAGACCACTGCCACGCAGTTGACCTTTGAGAACAAGCACATCCTCGACCAGTTGGCCAAGCCCACCGTCCAGCAGCGCTGGGTGAAGACCACCGACGGCAAGGAGATGCTCACCTGGATCATCCTGCCCCCGAACTTCGACGAGACGAAGCAATACCCCACCCTGCTCTTCTGCGAGGGAGGCCCGCAGAGCCCTGTCTCCCAGTTCTGGAGTTACCGCTGGAACTTCTTCATCATGGCCGCTCACGGCTATGTCATCGTAGCCCCCAACCGCCGTGGTCTGCCTGGATTCGGGCAGGAATGGCTCGAGGAGATCTCTGGCGACTGGACAGGACAGTGCATGAACGACTACCTGTCGGCCATCGACGATGCCGCCAAGAACCTGCCTTTCGTCGATAAGGACAGACTGGCAGCCGTCGGTGCATCGTTCGGAGGCTTCAGCGTCTACTACCTCGCCGGCCATCACGACAAGCGCTTCAAGTGCTTCATCTCCCACGACGGCGCCTTCAACCTTGCAGCGATGTATCTGGAGACAGAGGAGAACTGGTTCAGCAACTGGGAGTACGACGAGGCCTACTGGCATCGTCCGCAGCTGCCCAATGCCAAGAAGACCTACCACGACTCACCCCACAAGTACGTTGAGAACTGGGACACGCCGATCCTCTGCATCCATGGCGAGAAGGACTACCGTATCAACTACACCCAGGGCATGGCTGCCTTCAATGCTGCCCGTATGAAGGGTCTGCCTGCAGAACTGCTCATCTTCCCCGACGAGAACCACTGGGTATTGAAGCCCCAAAACGGCATCCTCTGGCAGCGCACCTACTTTAACTGGCTTGACCGCTGGCTGAAGAAATAAGTCAACGTCCGATATGCATCCGCAGGCCGAACTCAATGGAGGGGGCCAGCGGATGTTCTTTATAATAATGTTCCAACGGAGTACCGTCGCTGAAGTAATAGCCCAGCGACGGTTCTGCGTAAATGCCGAACTGCGACGTGAGGCCATACTCCGCTCCTGCCGCCGCATTGACAGACCACTGCCAGGGCTTACTGCCTGTGTAATCTCCGTCGATGCTCACACTTACACACTTCTCCACCATTGCCCCACCCGTGAGATAGAGACGGAACCCTCTGGAAGCCCACAACTGCCAGGCCACGCCAAAGGGAATGCCAAGATAGTGCAGCCGCTGACTATAGGTGAAATTCTGATAGAGCGGGAAACTGAACTCCGAAGAGAGACGGGTATAGTTGACGCCACTCAGCAAAGCCAGACGAGGGCTTAACTGATAGTGGAGGCTCAGCCCGAAGCGCACTGGAAGGCGATGCTTGCCAACATGTTCGGTAAGCGTATAAGATGCAGTACTACCACTATAAGCCGGATAATAGCCATCATACTCGGAACCAGAATAATATGACATACCATGACCATTTCCCGTGGTTGACTCTCTATAATAGAGCGTACCTGTATTAACGGAGTTATTAGCAGCCAGCAGCCCGCCGGAGGCATTGAGGCCGATAGTCCAACGGCTGTCATCATGCGATGATTTCCTGGTGGCATAAGAAGGCTCTGGATAAGAGCGGGCGTCAGGCATCATGGGGACAGGCTCATGATGCTGTTGAACAGAATCACACGAACTGTCCTCATGACTCCGATCAGCATCCTTAAGTTCCTCTGTAATAGGCTCTTCCTCACTTTGTACAGAGGCAGCTTCCTCTTCAGGTGCAGGAGTCTTGGCATCCTTCTTATAAGACTGGACAGCCAGCAAGGGGCGTGAAGGCAGACTGTCGATGACCGGCGCCTTAGGAGATACCGGTATTTCCGGCTCGCCGGATACCTTTTCTGCCTCATTGGAGACCATGACAGCCTCCCTGACCTCAGCAACAGGCCCGTCATCCCCCAGATGATGGTAGGCAAAGAATCCCACGAGTGCCAGCACGACTGCTGCCGCAGCCCAGTACCAGCGCCTGATGGCAGCAGACTTCCTCACAGGCACAGACTCAGGCTCCATCCCCATCCGCTCGCAGATGCCCTCCCACAGTCCGGGAGGCGGATCCATCCTGTGACCCTCCATCTTCCGTCGCATATCGTTTAACCAGTTCTCGTTCATCGCTTGCTGTCTGTTAATTCCTTGATTCTTCTTGCCAATAGCCGCTTGGCGAAATAAAGTTGCGAGGCTGACGTGCTCTCTGTGATGCCCAGCAGTTCGGCTATCTGACGATGTGAATAGCCCTCGAAGACGTAGAGGTTCAGCACCGTGCGATAGCCGTCAGGCAGTTGGCTGACCAGCCTGTGCAGCACATCTGGCAATATCTGTTCCGACTCGGGCTCCTCGTCATCCTGTATCGTCGTCTGGCTCATGATAGGTTCAAAGTGCAGTTTCCTGCGTTCTCTCAGGAACAAGAGCGCCTCGTTCACCACGATCCGCCTCATCCAGCCCCGGAGCGCCTCCTCGCTGCGATAGTCGATGGTGGGAAGCGACGTGAATATCTTCACGAAACTGTTCTGCAATACGTCCTTCGCATCCTCCTCGGAAGGCACATAGCGGTAGCAGACCGATGACAACTCTCCGATGTACATCTGATAGAGTTGGCTCATCGCCCGCTGGTCTTTCTGCCGTATGCGCTCAACGAGTTCCTTGACCATCTTTTCCTTCGCGTTCTACATTAATAATACCAAAAGTACATAAATCTTGTATGGAAGCCCTATCTTTTTAGATTCTTTAACGCCCAGACATACAAGATTTACCCTTTTCCTGTATTATATTTGCAGAACGAAATGAAATTGTAAGCAAAGATGAAGAAGAGCGTATTATGGACGATCATGCTTCTGCTGACATTGGCAGGATGCAGCAGTGATGATGGAATCACCATCAACGACGAGAACATCCTGGGCTACTGGATGAGCACTACTCAGGTTGGTTGCGGCCGGGGAGGCTTATTATTCACCTCAGACGGTGAAATCAAGGTATGGTCTTACGGTGGACAATTCTGTACTCATGCGGCTGACGACTCTGCGACGCTCATCTATTCAGAACATCACTGGGGCTATTTCTGGTTTGACGATGACGGAACGATAAAGATACAAAACCGTCCTAAGGATTCCGATCCCTATCCCGATGAATTGTATTACGCTGTGTCGAGTCTATCCAAAGACCGCTTGGCAATCCGTGTCTTTGGTGGTTTGGCGGGAATCTCCTATAAGGACGGATATGATACGGAATACCAAAAACTGCCTGGCAGACCTCAATATTAATGCAATATGAAGAAGAAAAGTCTTTTATGGATGAGCATGCTCCTGCTGATGTCGGCAGGATGCAGCAGCGATGATGGCATGAATGAGCCTCTATTGAATTACAATTGGATGCCGAACACACTTCTAATCAACAATAGTAATAATGTTGATGCAAAAGAATGCACTGTGACAAACAACCATTTTTATATCGACAAGATGCCTGTGTTGGATAACAATTGTCCTGGATTTATTTTCCACTGCGGCATAGAGAAATCACTTGATCTACGAGGACTGGTCATTAGAGTTATAGGCGTGAAACAAGATATAGATGCATTTCAAGTTGGAGAGACATTCCTGTTAAACCAGTTTAATGCCAGTTTGATGCCTATCCAAACACCTATGCAAATTGGAGCCACGAAAGGAAGTATCAAACTGGTGGATAAGAAAAAGGTTAGCGACAAAGACGTATTAACCTTCCAAATCAACAACCTGTCTTTTGAAGAAGGTTATACCATCAACGGCATGGTGGATTTCGAGTATGAGGGAACCGTGTATTGAATAACATATAGCAAAGATGAAAAAGATAAGCAAACTATTAGGATTGGCAGTTGTGCTGAGTAGTACAATGGTGTCGTGTTCTTCTTCGGAGGATGATGTGGATCTTGGCGAGGCCAAGACGGTGGTAAACATGCTGTCGGAATCTGTCCCTGTTAAACTAACGGCAGAGCAAACACTATTCGTCAACGACAACAACAAGTTTACCATGAACTTCCTAAAGACGGTGAATGAGGCAGACCGCAGCGGCAAGAGCTTTATCTACTCACCGCTGAGCATCACCTACGTCTTAGGCATGGTGAACGATGCGGCTACTGGCCTGACAGAGAAGGAGTTGGAAGAGACGCTGGGCTTCCACCAGGGAGGCATCCAGGCCGTGAATGACTACTGCAAGAAACTGATAGACGGGCTGCCAAAAGTAGATGACAAGGTGACGCTCAACATAGCAAACGCCATCTTCCTCAACAAGGACTTCACCCTGAAGCCCCAGTTCGAACAGGACATGCAGACCTACTACGATGCCAAAGCCGAAGCCCTCGACTTCTCTGCATCCAACACACTCGACCACATCAACGGCTGGTGCAAAGAAAAGACCAACGGCATGATACCCTCCATCCTGGATGATATAGACCCCCTGATGGTGTCCTATCTGCTCAATGCCATCTATTTCAAGGCAGACTGGGCCTCGAAGTTCGACCCCAAGAACACGAAGAACGAGACCTTCACCACAGAGAATGACAATAGCAGCACCGATATACCCATGATGCATCAGAACGTGCTGATCAGTTATCTGAAGACTGACACATACTCAGCCATCATCCTTCCCTACGGGACCGGCCTCTGGAACATGACTGTGTTGCTGCCAGAAAAGGGGAAAACTACAGACGATGTCATTAAAGAGGTGGCACAAAGTAGTATTTTGAATAATCCTGGTTGGTGCGAAACAGGAGGAAACTACTTCGAAGGCTATGAAGTGGATTTGAAATTGCCACGTTTTGAAACAAGTTCGGATACAGACAAATTAGAGGGTGGACTCGTGAGGTTAATGCAGAAGATGGGCATCAATCGGGCTTTTGATGAAAGATTGGCTGAGATCCCGAATATGTGCGAACTGCCTGTCTATATCGATATGATGCGCCAGAAGGCGAAGATCAAGGTTAGCGAGGAAGGCTCGGAGGCCGCCGCTGTGACTGTAGCTGGAGTAGCGAATTATTCAATGGGGTCAGAGCCCATAGAATATCCCAAGGCCACATTCCACGCTAATCGTCCCTTTGTCTACGTGATTCGCGAGCAAACATCAGGCGTGATCCTCTTCGTAGGCAAGTTTACGGGAGAATGACTTTGTAAATAAAAACTTCCTATAAAAACGTCTCTGAAAATGATGCAACCAGCATCGCTGGAGGGGCAAAAAGGGTGCTTGGAGAGAAACCTGGCACCTTTTTTGGACTTTACAGGTAGTATAGTCGGACTTACAAGGCATCTTTCTCATAGTAAGTAGGCATCTCTTTCGCAGTAAGAAAGGCCTTCCACGAGTGTGACTAAGGCTTAGTACGACAACAAAACAAATTGTTTTGTATCGATAGAAGGCATCATTACGAATCGTAGGGAAGCCTTCTTTTTGCAATTCCCTCGCATTCAACAAGTTATGCTAACGGCTCAAAACTCGCGTATTTGCGGCCAACAATCCGTTTGCGGACCTACACGCGATTCTCAGAAGGCCTTTTGTAAAGAAAGATTCCGTATTCCCTCCCCTCCTGAGCAGGAAAGGCAGGGGTGGTCTGATCCGCCACAAGGCCCTTTCTTCTATTTCCTTATATTTCTGCGGGACTCAAAAAAAGCCCTTAATCTATACGTCATTCGGAATTTTTTTGTACCTTTGCACCCAAAATAAACAATGACACATTAAAATGACACAAGCAATTCAAAAGACCCTCAGAGACTCGGCTGGCATGCGCTGGACGGCGTTGCTGCTGCTGGCGCTGGCCATGTTCTGCAGCTACATCTTCATGGACATCCTCTCCCCCATCAAGGACCTGATGCAGGAGACGCGCGGCTGGGACTCGACCGCCTTCGGCACAATGCAGGGCTCGGAGGTGTTCCTCAACGTATTCGTGTTCTTCCTCATCTTCGCAGGCATCATCCTCGACAAGATGGGTGTGCGCTTCACCGCCGTGCTCTCTGCGGCCGTGATGCTCATCGGAGCCTGCGTGAAGTGGTATGCCGTGAGCGACTCGTTCATCGGCAGCGGCCTGGAGGCGTGGTTTAACAATAACCTGAACTACATTCCCGTGTTCGACGAACTGGGTGTGAGCCCGTTCTACGAGGGCATGCCGGCCTCGGCGAAGTTCGCTGCCTGCGGATTTATGATCTTCGGCTGTGGCTGTGAGATGGCTGGCATCACGGTGTCCAGAGGTATCGTGAAGTGGTTCAAGGGCCGCGAGATGGCCTTGGCGATGGGCTCGGAGATGGCGCTGGCCCGTCTGGGCGTGGCCACGTGCATGATCTTCTCGCCGTTCTTCGCCCGTCTGGGTGGCGAGGTGAGCGTCAGCCGGAGCGTCGCCTTCGGCGTGGTGCTGATGTGTATCGCCCTGATTATGACCATCGTATACTTCTTCATGGACCAGAGGCTCGACGCTCAGACGGGCGAGGCCGAGGAGAAGGACGACCCGTTCAAGATCTCGGATATCGGCAAGATCCTGAGCGACCAGGGCTTCTGGCTCGTGGCGCTGCTGTGCGTGCTCTACTATTCGGCCATCTTCCCCTTCCAGAAATATGCGGTGAACATGCTGCAGTGCAACCTGACGCTGACGGCTCCCGAGGGCGACTCGTTCTGGGCCTCGTCGAGCGTGACCATCGTGCAGTACGTCATCATGCTCATCGTGGCTGCCGCCGGCTTCGCGTCGAACTTCCAGAAAAGGAAGCAGATGCAGTACACGCTGCTGGCGGTGAGCATCGTCTCGCTCATCACCTACTGCTATATGGGCTACATGCGCCAGTCGGCTGAGTCGATTTTCGCCGTGTTCCCGCTGCTGGCCGTGCTGATCACGCCGATCCTGGGCTCCTACCTCGACCATCACGGCAAGGCCGCCTCGATGCTCGTGCTGGGCTCTATCCTGCTGATTGCCTGCCACCTGACGTTCGCCTTCGTGCTGCCGATGTTCAAGGGCAACGCCGTTGGTGGCATCATCATCGCCTACGCCACGATCCTCGTGCTCGGCGCCTCGTTCTCACTGGTGCCCGCAAGTCTCTGGCCCTCAGTGCCTAAACTCGTCGACGCGAAGGTGATCGGTTCGGCCTACGCCCTGATCTTCTGGATCCAGAACATCGGCCTCTGGCTGTTCCCCCTGCTCATCGGCAAGGTGCTCGACGCCACGAACCCCGGCGTGACAGACCCCACGCAGTTCGACTACACCGCCCCGCTGGTGATGCTCGCCTGCCTCGGCGTGGCCGCCCTCATCCTCGGCTTCGTGCTGAAGGCCGTCGACAAGAAGAAGGGCATCGGCCTGGAACTGCCGAATATCAAGTAATCACTTCTCCCCCTGAGTCAGGGGGAGTTAGAGGGGGTCTGAAGAGACGCTTGTTCAGACCACCCCTAACCCCTCCTAACTCAGGAGGGGAAACAAATACCACATAAAGAAATGAAGATAGGATTCGATAACGACAAGTACCTCAAGATACAGTCAGAGCACATCAAGGAGCGCATCGCGCAGTTCGACGGCAAACTCTATATGGAACTGGGCGGCAAACTCTTCGACGACCACCACGCCTCTCGCGTGCTGCCAGGCTTCAAGCCCGACTCGAAGCTCCGCATGCTCGCACAGCTGAGGGAGTCGATAGAGATCGTGATCGTGGTCAGCGCCGAGGACATCGAGAAGAACAAGGTGCGCGCCGACCTCGGCATCACCTACGACGAGGATGTGCTCCGCCTACGCGACGAGTTTATGAAGCGCGACTTCATGGTGGGCTCGGTGGTCATCACGCACTATAACGGCCAGCATGCCGCAGACCAGTTCCGCCACCGTCTGGAGCGCGAGGGCATCAAGAGTTACTTCCACTATCCCATCGACGGCTACCCCCACAACGTGGAACTGATCGCCTCTGACGAGGGCTTCGGCAAGAACGACTTCGTGGAGACCTCCCGTCCGCTGGTCATCGTGACGGCCCCCGGCCCAGGCAGCGGCAAGATGGCCACCTGCCTCTCACAACTCTACAACGAGAACAAGCGGGGCGTGCGCGCCGGCTATGCCAAGTTTGAGACTTTCCCCGTGTGGAACCTCCCGCTGAAGCATCCCGTGAACATCGCCTACGAGGCCGCCACTGCCGACCTGAACGACGTGAACATGATCGACCCCTTCCATCTGGAGGCCTACGGCAAGACGGCCATCAACTACAACCGCGACATCGAGATCTTCCCCGTGCTGAACGCCCTCTTCGAGGGTATCTACGGCGAGAATCCCTATAAGTCGCCTACCGACATGGGGGTGAACATGATCGGCTTCTGCATCTCAGACGACGAGGTGTGCTGCGAGGCCAGCCGCAACGAGATCATCCGCCGCTTCTATGATGCCACCAACAAGATGGCCGACGGGGCAGACAACGAGAACGAGGTCAACAAGATCCGCCTGCTCTTCAACCAGGCGAAGATATCCACCGCCACCCGCAAGGTGACTGTGGCTGCCTATGAGAAGAAGATACAGAGCGGACATACCGCCGCCGCCATCGAACTCGAAGACGGCACCATCATCACCTCAAAGTCGTCGCCGCTGCTGGGATGCAGCGCCGCCCTGCTGCTGAACGCCACGAAGTATCTGGCAGGCATCGACCACGAGGCCAAGCTCATCTCGCAGAGCCTCATCGAACCCGTGCAGAAGACAAAGACGGAGTACCTGGGCGCAAAGAATCCCCGACTGCATACCGACGAGGTGCTCGTGGCCCTCAGCGTGCTCTCCCAGCACGATGAGAACTGTCGCCGCGCCCTGGAGCAACTGCCAAAGTTGCGCGACTGTCAGGTTCACTCCACGGTGATGCTCAGCGAGGTAGACCGCAAGATCTTCAAGAAACTCGGCTGCGGCCTCACCTGCGACCCCGTGAAGAAGAAGTAAGCAGATTAGTTTATGGTTTATAGTTTATAGTTTATAGATGATTACCAAGCAAGCCCTATTTAGTCAATCTTTTTGTCTATATCCGCCTATAGAAGTAATCATCTATAAACTATAAACCATAAACTATAAACAAAAACAACTGTAAACAATGAATGTAAGGCAGAAGCTAAACGACTCGCCTGCGGCCCGCTGGACTGTCCTCTTCATCGTGGCTACGGCCATGATGATGGGTTATTTCGTCAACGACGTGATGTCGCCCCTGGAGACATTGCTGGAAGCATCTAAGGAAGAAGGTGGACTAGCCTGGACGCCAAGCGATTACGGATTCTTCTCCGGTGCGAGCGGACTGATCAATGTGTTCTTGCTGATGCTCTTCTTCTCAGGACTCATCCTCGACAAGATGGGCATCCGCTTCACAGGCGTCCTGTCGTGCTCGCTGATGGTTCTCGGCACCCTGATTAAATACTATGCCGTCACGGCCGACTTCCCTCCGACGGAAGTTGTCAGCTTTTCTCTGTTATCTTCTTCCTTCTTTCTTCCAAAGTCTGTAGCTGTTGCTTCGCTCGGCTTTGCCGTCTTTGGCGTAGGTTATGAGATGACAGGCATCACCGTCTCAAAGGCAATGGTACGTTGGTTTACGGGTCATGAACTGGCTCTCGCCATGGGTATCCAACTGGCGATGGCGCGCCTCGGCACTGCCGCTGCCCTCAGCATCTCGGCTCCCATCGCCCGCCATTTTACCCTCTCCACACCGTTGCTGCTCTCGTTGTCCTTCCTCATCATCGGCCTTCTGGCCTTCCTCGTGTTCTGCGTTATGGACCGCCTTGATCAGTTTACAGTAAACAATAACGATTCCGACAAGTTCCTTTGGAGCGACATCGGCACGACCCTGCGCAATCCGGGCTTCTGGCTCATCACGCTCTTCTGTGTGCTCTTCTACTCGGCCGTATCGCCCTTCCTGAAGTTCTCCACGAGGCTGATGGTGATGAAGTATGGTGTCGATCCCGACGTGGCAGGCTTCTTCTCCTCAATAGCACCCTTCGGCACCATCCTCATGACACCCCTCTTCGGACTCGTCTACGACCGTTATGGCAAAGGCGTCACCCTCGTCATCACAGGTGCCCTGATGCTCACTGCCGTCCATTTCGGTTTCTCACTACCCATGCATGAAAGTACGACAGCCATTGCACTGATGGTCGTACTCAGCATCGCCTACTCCCTGGCTCCTGCCGCTCTCTGGCCCTGTGTTCCGAAGATTATCCCTCTCAAATGTCTCGGCACCGCTTATTCGATGATCTTCTTCATCCAGAACTTCGGCCGCGCCATCATTCCGATGTTCGTGGGAAAGGCCAACGAGACCGATCCTACCTACGAGACCTCGATGCTCATCTTCGGCTTCACCGCCCTCGGTGCCGCCCTCACAGCCATCGGCATGTGGTATGTAGACCGTCGCAAAGGCTACGGCCTACAACTCCCGAACATCAAGAAATAAGGAAATCTCTTACTGTCAGTCCTCTACATCCGGAACCGTGCCACCAAAGGCAGGTGGTCGCTGAATCCCTTCCGTTGGTACTTCATGCCCTTATAGGTACGGAAAGGCATATAGCCGCCATAGAACTTATCCTTCTCAAGGAGGAACTTCGGAGAATGGATGAAGACCGTGTCCACCTTATTATATATAGAGGGCGACACGAGGATGTGGTCGAGACTGTTCCATTCGCCCTTATAGCGATAGGTGCCCTTCACCCCATAACTGCCGCGGGCCTCCTTGGATATATTCCGCAGGTTGTGCTGCCCGATACGTACCAGCGCCGGGGAGTCGTGGTAGTCGTTGAAGTCGCCGCTGACCAGGATACGGGCATCTGGCGTGATTGCCCTAATGGAGTCGACAGCCTGCAGCAGACGGTCGGCCGCCTGCAGACGGAACGGACGGCTGGCCTTCTCCCCGCCATGACGACTCGGGGCATGGACGACAAAGACGTGGAGCGTATCGCCCGACTGCAACTCGCCACAGGCATAGAGGATATCACGGGTGGGACGCATACCCTCGATGGTCTCGATCCGCAAGCCATACGACCGAATCAAACCGAAGGAGAACGTCGAATATATCAGGGCGACATCCACGCCGCGGGCATCGGGCGAATTGGTCATCACATACTCATAGCCCGCATTCCTCAATAGCGAGCGCTTCGTCAGGTCGGTAAGCGTCTGGTCGTTCTCCACCTCACACAGGGCAATCAGGTCGGGGATGCCCTCGTCGGAAGTGGACAGGATAGACTTGCCTATCCTGTCCAACTTCTTCCAGTAGCGCTTCTCCGTCCATTGGCGCGTGGCCTCCGGCAGGAACTCATCGTCCTGCTTACCCTCGTCGTGGCGCGTGTCGAAGATATTCTCCACATTATATTCCACGAAGGTCAGCCGCTGTGCAGCCGCCTGATGGACGAAAGCCGAACTGAGAACCATGATTACCAGGAGGAACCATGCTCTTCCACTATACACCGAACTCATGCTATTTCTCCCGGTAATCATCATCTTCAACGTTCAATTATTTATTATCAATGATCAACATACCTTCTCCAAGCGCTTCATCATGGCGAACATGAAGAGCGCAGCAATCAGGCAGACGCCAAGGAACACGCTCCAGCAGACCCAGAGGGGCACGGCTCCCCACAACAATCCGCCAACGACAACCAACTGGTTGCCGATAGCCGTTGACACGAACCAGCCGCCCATCATCATGCCCTTATACTTCGGAGGCGCCACCTTCGACACGAAGGAGATACCCATCGGCGAGAGCAGCAGTTCGCCGAAGGTCAGCACGAGGTAGACCATGATGAGCAGGTTAGGCGTTACGTCGGCCACATGCACTGCCACGGGATTACCGTCGGCCCCTGGCTCCGTCTGAGGCATGGGCAGGCCAAACGAACTGAAGGCCATCAGGCCATAGGCAATGGCGGCCACGATCATACCGTAGGCGATCTTACGTGGAGCCGAGGGCTCCTTGCCCTTTGCTGCCAGCGAGCCGAAGATTGCCATCGACACCGGTGTCAGGGCCACCACGTAGAAGGGATTGAACTGCTGGAAGATTGGTGCAGAGACCGTCACGCTGCCGTTGCCGTCGTACTGAAGGAAGAGGAAGGCAAGAGCCATACAGATCACGATGGCCGAGATAGCCTTGGCCTTTCCCGTCTTCGACTGGAACAGTGAGAACAGGGCGTAGACGATGAAGATGACCGCCACGAGGTTCCACACGTCGAAGCACATGGCCTGCAGGCCATCGGCCGACTGGGCGGTGAACTCGTCGGCGAAATACGTCAGCGACAGTCCGTTCTGATGGAACGCCATCCAGAAGAAGATCACCACGGCGAAGACGAGACAGAGGGCGACGATGCGCTGCTTCGTCTCCTCCTTGGTCAGTTCAGGCTCCGCGGCGGCGTCGGCCTTCACGGCATCCTTCTTCGCGCCGCCCTCCGTATGGCGGAAGGTGTTGCGGAAGATATAATAGATGGCGATGGAGAGGATGAGCGAGGCGCAAGCCACGGCAAACGAGAAGTGATAGGCATCGTTGCTCGAATAGCCCAGCGCCGTCTCTGCATACTCCTTCACCTTGATGGCAGCCGTCGGGGCAAACAAGGCACCGATGTTGATGGCCATGTAGAAGATGGAGAAGCCCGCATCGCGCTTGTCCTTATACTGCGGGTCGTTGTACAGGTCGCCGACCATCACCTGCAGATTGCCCTTGAAGAGGCCCGTTCCCAGTCCGATAAGAAGGAGGGCTGCCAGCATGACGACGAGTGCGAAGGTGTCGCCTCCCAATGGCACCGACAGCAGCAGATAACCTGCAAACATAATGATGATGCCCGTGGTGACCATCTTGCCGAAGCCGAACTTGTCGGCCATGGCGCCGCCGATGAGCGGGAGGAAATACACCAGCATCAGGAACGAGCTGTAGATCGTGCCCGCCATGGCAGGCGACAGTCCGTAGTTAGCCCTTAGAAACAATGCGAATACGGCGAGCATCGTGTAGTAGCCGAAGCGCTCGCCAGTGTTGGCCAGTGCCAACGCGAATAAACCTTTAGGTTGTCCTTCAAACATAGTTATAGTTATTTTATATTAGAATTTTTCGTCTTTATGATATCAAAGAGGTACGTGAACTTCGCCATGATCGTTCCGAAGTTTGACCGCCCGAAGTAGTCGCGCTTCGATGCGCCATAGAGGTTTCCCAGGCCATAGTAGTAGCGCCCCTCGATGATGAAGTGGCCCACATGGCGGTTGCTGAACTCGAGACCGGCGCCCAGGGCGATGCCGTAGTCGATCTTGTTCTCCACGGCCATGGAGTCTTGCGCCACGACGTGCGACACGCGCTTTCCGGCGTACTGGTAGTCGGCACCATACTGACCGCTGACGACCTTCGGGTCGAAGGCCGGGTCGCGCACGTCGAAGTTGCTCTCCGTCGTCTCATTCAGGCAGAAACCCACCTGGGGGCCGGCCTGTATGAAGAACTGGAGACCGCTGCGCTCCCGTCCCCACCCCATCCGTGCGAGCAGTGGCACCTGCACATAGCCGATTTTCCTGGCATAGCTGAGCGTCTGGGCGGGATCGGTATGGAGGGGCACCGGCTGGTCGTCCATGTCGAGGATGTTCTCCTTCCATCCCATCTGCGCATAGTTCAGCTCTGCCACCACGGCACAGATGCTCGAGAAATATTTCTCGCAGGTGTAGCGGGCGGTGATTCCGAAGGTGGGGCCGTTGAGCATCGCCTGCGGCACGGTGGGCACGAACGACACCTTGCTCATGGCCACGCCGCCGTTGAAGCCTACGGCGAAGTCCTTGCGGAAGTCGCCCACCTGTGCGGCGGCAGGCAGCACGGCCATCACTGCCAGGATGAGCGGAAAGAGGGACTTTCGTAGCATCTCCACTTTCCTTTAAAACTTTATGGTTTCGGTGATGTGCTCCGGACGGTAGTGCACGAACATCATCGTCCGGTTTTTCAGTCCGCCATTGCCGTAGCGCTCAAACTTCAGTGGTGTCTGCAGCGGCGGATAGCCGAACATGCCCTCGGCGCCGTTGAATGTCTTGCCATACTTGTGCAGGCCTTTCAGGAAGAAGAAGGCATGGTCGAAGCCGGTCAGGGCGAAGCGTGGCAGCGAGGCCTGCATGTCGCCGTGGAAGTTCTGACGGTACTTCCGCTCGAAGCGCTGGGTGCTGGGCGACAGCGGGTTATAGTAGAAGACGGAGGGGATGTACGTGTTGTACCTGTGGAAGTTCTCCAGGTGAGTGCGCGTGTAGAGCAGCCATTCGGTATAGCCAAACATAGTGATGTTAAGCTCCTGGCGGTTAGCCTTGAGGCCGTTGATCTTCGAGAAGGCGACGCCGAGCTCCTGGGAGCGGCCCGTGTTGAGCACGACCACGTTGGGCTTGGTGGGGCTGAAGGCCTTCGCGAAATTCTCCTCGCTCGACTTCAGGTTGGTGACGACGACGTCCATCGCAAGCTGCTCCATGCGCCGGCGCAGTCCGAAGGTGAACGGGCCCTTCCTGCTGGTAGAGTCGTTGCAGTCGATGACCACGGTGTGATAGTTGCGGAAGCGCTCTACGAAGTGGTCGATGACGGTCTCGTTCTGCTCGCCGGGCGACTGGTACACCTGGAAGATGTTGCGGTTGGTGGTCAGCTGCGGGGCGTTGATCGAGAAGGGGATCACGAGGCGGATGTCGTGCCTGTCGACGAAGGCCGACAGAGCGTCCATCTGCTTGGAATAGAGCGGTCCGATGATGAGGTCGCAGCGGGCAGCGTCGGGGTCGGCCAGTACCTTATTAATATCGTCGTCCTCGGCCGTGTTCCAGGCGTGCACGTCGACGGAGATGCCCTGCTGCTTCAGGCTGTCGCAGGCCATGAGCACGCCACGGTAGTATTCCGTCATGCGCCTGCCGTCGCCGTTGACGTTGTGCAGCGGCAGCATCACGCCCAGGCGGATGGCGCGGTTCCTGACATCGTCAGCCGCCCGCAGCTGCTGGCCGTCGTGGTCGGTCGACTGGCTCTGCGCCTGCTGTCCCGCCTGGCCCTGCGACTGAGCGCCCTGCTGGCTCTGGGCCTTCGGGAACGGGATGTTCAGCACCATGCCTTTCTTCAGCTCGTAGCCGGGGGTGTTCATCTCCGGGTTGGCCTCGATGAGCTCCTCGATGGTCAGGCCATAGTTGTGGGAGATGCCGAAGATGGTCTCCTTCTTCTTCACCTTGTGCTGTCCGCGGATGGTGGCCGTCTGCTGGGCCGAAACGCTGCTGAAGGCGAAGGCAATCACGACCGACAGCAGGGAATATCTGAAAATGTGTATCATAATAACGCCTATATTTCTAAAATCGCGTACAAAGGTAGTAAAAAAAATAAAAAGAGAATCGTGAAAACAGAACAATTTGCATTCACGAGGCAAAATTCTTCATTCTGGCATCCCTATCTTGCAAAAAAAGGAGACTGTTTATAACAATGCCTCCTAACCCTCTTTCTAATGCCTTCCACGACAGTAAACCATGCCTTGCACGACAGTAAGGAATGCCTGCTATAGGGGTATAACAGGCATTAGCAACTGCGTAAACAGGCATCAGTAACCATATTAACAGGCATCATCAACCATATAAACAGGCATACTGCACTTTAGTTATCCTTTTCATTTTGCCTCTACGACATTTAACCTTATGAATACGAAATGTCATAGGCCCTATAATATCGTTAAAAAAAGCACATAGATTCCTACTATTAGCAGCATCCTGCTACAAAGCACTTCACTCATCTGGGCGTATTCCGTACAAGTTTACAAGAATTCTGCGTTAATCTTCTAAAAAGTGTACGAAATATCATCCATTTTTCGTAACTTTGTAAGAATTCGCAGGATTTCTTTGTATAAAGGAGATGCAGAGGATTGAGAAATTTTTGGGTTACAATTTGGAGACAGTTCTATTTTTACGAATATCAAGGTTGTTGGGAATGATGAGGTTATTACGGGTGAGATAGCGTAACTCGTTGAGATTGCGCCTATTTGCAGTCGTTTGCGCTTTTGGCATTCTTTCGGGTTGGAAAGAATGTTGAGTCTGTTCCGTTACCTAAGTGTTACCTCGATTACTACGTTTGGTAACTGGGACTCGAGCTCTGCTCGCTTCGCTCGTCGAAGAACACTTGGTAAAAACATAGAATTATCTAAAGTAAGCAAATTCAAGATGTTGCTCTACCTTAAAAAGAGCGGATTGGACAAACAGGGAAAAGCAACTATCATGGGGCGCATTACCCTCAATCGCTCGAACTTGTTCGCTTGCCAGAGCAAGAACTCAATGGCACAGTTCTCCTGAAAGTTGTCATGCAATCCCAAATTGGAT
>CAMNPN010000112.1 GCA_946548085.1 uncultured Prevotella sp.
TGGTGGAGCGACCTGCACGGAAGGAAGTCAATCGCAGAGCTTTACCGTCAAGGCAGGATAGGCGAGGACCCCGTGATGACCTACAAGCGGATGTACGGTCTCTCGCAGGACGAGTTTAACCGTGAGATGTTGCGCGGCTACCAGCACCTGGTGAACTTCGACTTCAAGCATGCACGGAAAGAGACCCGCAAGTATGCCTGCACCTTTAATACGGAAGTGCAAGGCACAGGGGAACGCTCGATGAAGGTGGGCAGCGGATACCGCCCGAAGCAGTTCCCCGAGGAATACGGCTTCAATGCCATCCTGCTCGACAGTCTGGTGGATATCCAGAAGCCCGTCGAGATTGCCGTCAGGGGCGTGAGCAATATGCACGCCCTCACCGCCGTCACTACCGATGGAGAGAGTATCTACAGCGACATCGACGCAGAGCGTTTCGAGGTGCCGAAAGGCAAGACACTGAAGCATCTGTACCTGATCGTGATGGGCGCTCCCACGGAACACTATCAGATACCCATGCCCACAGAGGAGAACCCAGAGCCGCCAAAGGCCGAGTTAGAGGATTTCCCCTACGAATTCTGGGTGAACAATGAATAAGGTGAAGAAGTGAAAGAATAAAGGGTGAACTTCTTGCAAGTTCGGAATATTTTGTGTATTTTTGCACGCGATGAAACGAGTCATACTGTTGCTGTCCTGTATCATGCTTCTCTTGCCGGTCATGGCGAGGGATGACTATCGTTACCGTAACCTGACCATGAACGACGGTCTGACAGCCAACACCGTTCGTAACATCGTACAGGATCCATACGGCTTCATCTGGTTTGGCACCGACAACGGGCTCTGCCGCTATGACGGCCGTCAGATGCAGTCGTACCGCATCCCGGAGTTGGGCATGAACCAGTATATCTCGGCCCTGCTGACCAGTGAGGATGCTGTCTACGCTGGAACGGAGAAAGGTGTGTTCCGCCTGACACAAGCCAACCAGCAGTTCACCCGTCTGCCGATGGAGATCAACTCGGCGGTGACCTGTCTGGCACTGGACAAGGAGGGTGGTCTCTGGGTATCGACCATGGAGAACGGCGTGTGGCACTATGGAATCAAGACGGGCTTGGCCAAGGCGTATTCGTTGAAGGCAGACTTCAACGGAGCGGCTCAGGTGATGATCGACAATGTCAACCAGATATGGACCATCACCAATTGGGGCGGTCCGGCTATCCAGCGGCTGAACCGCCTGCACGACAGGTTTGAGCCCGTCAGCATCAGTTACGAAGGCAACAGTGGCGGCCTGCGGATGCTGCAGACCCGCGACGGCCGCATCTGGATAGGCACTTGGGAGAACGGACTGCTGCTGATGCATGGTGACGGCCGACTGGAACAGGTGCTTAACCCCACCCTGACACGGGCCGGTTACCATATCCATACACTCTACGAGCGCGACGACAACTGCCTCTGCATCGGCTGCGACGACGGCGTGATCTGCTTCAACACGAAAACGTGGAAGGTAGAGGGTGGAGTGTGGAGTGAGAATACTCCAAGCACTGATGCCGCCTCGGAACATATCTCCCTCCACACTCCACCTTCCACCCTCCACGAAAACCCCGCCCGCTTCGTCTATGCCATCACCGGCGACACGGAGGGCGGACTCTGGGTGGGCACGTTCTATGGCGGTGTACATTACATCTCCCCCGTAGGCAAGCGTTTCGAGGCCTTCTCTATCGACACAGGACTGCATGGTAACGTCATCTCCCGCTTCTGTGAGGATAAGCACGGCCGCGTCTGGATTGCCAGTGACGACGGCGGTCTGATGTGCTTCAGTCCGAAAGAGCGCCGCTTCATCGACTATCCCCACCAGGATGTGCTGAGTCATCAGAACGCCCACGCCCTCAGCTTCTGCGGCGACGAACTGTGGGTGGGCACCTATACCAACGGTGTGTTGGTGCTGAACATCGAGACGGGCAGTCTGCGACAATATACGCAGACTCAGGATCCCCGGTCGCTCGACAACCCCAGCTGTTATGCCCTCTATACCGACATGCGTGGCTGGACATGGGTGGGCACGATGGACGGCCTGAACCTCTATAACCGCACCGAGGACTGTTTCGAGCATGTTGCCAAGATGGAAGCGATGGTCATCGATATCGACGAGGACTGGAACAGCCGCCTATGGGTGTCCACCCAAGGCAACGGCCTGTGGCGCTATGGCATGAAGGACAGGCAACTCAGGCAGTACCGGCACAACGACAATGACAAGTACTCCCTGCCCAGCGATCAGGTGAACTGTACGCTGGTGGATGAGGGCGGCCGGCTCTGGGTCGGTACGGTTGGCGGACTCTGCCGCTACGATGCCAAACGGGACTGTTTCGACCGCATCCGCCTTGAGGTGCCCAGTCACAATATCATGGACATCATCGAAGACAACGGGGCCCTGTGGCTCTCGACGGAGCGGGGCATCGTCAGATACGAGCCAGGGGCAGACGACACGAAAGCGGAAGGCGAGGTACTGACCCGCCCCCTGACACAGCGCTTCACCCTGCACGACGGACTCGTCAGCGAACAGTTCCAGCCCAACTCCGGACTGAAGGCCAGCGACGGGCGTATCTACTTCGGCAGTACCAGCGGTTTCAATACCTTCCTGCCATACGAGATCAAGGCCAACAGCGTGATGCCGCCTGTGTATATCACTGCACTCAGCATCATGAACGGGGAGGAGCGCACGGCAGAAGGCATCCCCCTCGACCTGTCGCAGACCAGGGAGATCACACTTGGCTATGACGATGCACGAATGCTGACCCTCTCGTTTGCCTCGCTGAGTTACTGCTCGCCCGAGAAGAACCAGTATGCCTATATGCTCGACGGCTTCGACCGTGACTGG
>CAMNPN010000113.1 GCA_946548085.1 uncultured Prevotella sp.
TGGTTTCTAAGACCCCTCGCGTACCGCGCGCGCCTATGCGGTACGCGTAGACTCCATACAATCATCTGTTACATCTGTGTATCTGTGTCGGAGACTCAGCGAGAAACCAGCCACCTTTCTGCCGGAAAGGTACTACCTTTCTCCGAGAAACCAGCCACCTTTCTCCGCCAGCGGTGAGGGCTAAGGAGAGAGGTTTTTGGTCTAAGGATTTTAGGAGATAAGGATTTTTTGGGTCTAAGGAGTTTAGGAGATAAGGAGAAATAATCTCTCCATAGAATAAAAACTCCTATCCTCCTCTTCTCCTTAGACTGAAAGAATAACAAAACTCCTATTCTCCTCTTCTCCTTAGACAAAAAATCTCTCCGTAGAATAAAAACTCCTCCCCTCCTTGACGCAAATAAAAAAGTATTTGTAACATCAGGAAAACCAGATCTCGCGAAAAGTGAGTACCTTTGCACCTGAATAAACCATCAACTAATTAAATAGATATGAAAAAACTGATATCAACTATTCTGATGTGCATGCTCGCCATGACGATGAGCGCACAGAAAACCAATGCCAAGACAGCAACGGTCAAGCAACCTGATCCGAACTTCTACATCTTCCTCTGTTTCGGACAGTCGAACATGGAGGGAGCCGCCCGCCCTGAGGCCCAGGACCTGAAGAGCCCCGGCCCGCGGTTCCTGTGGATGCCCGCCGTGGACTATCCCGCCACGGAGACACTCCCTGAGCGCAAGATGGGTGAGTGGTACGAGGCCATCCCGCCCCTCTGCCGCCCTAACACGGGCCTGACCCCTGCCGACTGGTTCGGCCGTACGCTCGTGGCCTCGCTGCCCGAGCACATCAAGATCGGCGTCATCCACGTCGCCATCGGCGGCATCGACATCAAGGGCTTCCTGCCCGACAGCATCGACAGCTACGTGAAGACGAAGGCACCCGGCTGGATGAAGGGCATGCTCGCCGCCTACGACAACAATCCCTACAAGCGGCTGGTCACGCTCGCCAAGAAGGCTCAGAAGGACGGTGTCATCAAGGGCATCCTCATGCACCAGGGCGAGACGAACACGGGCGACCCGAAGTGGGCTGGCATGGTGCAGCAGGTGTACGACAACCTCTGCGGCGACCTGCAACTGAAGCCCGAGGAGGTGAACCTCTATGCCGGCAACATCGTCCAGGCTGGCGGCAAGGGTGTCTGCATCGGCTGTAAGAAGCAGATCGACGAACTGCCTCAGACGCTCCACACCGCTCAGGTCATCTCTTCCGACGACTGTACCAACGGTCCCGACCGCCTGCACTTCGACGCCGCCGGCTACCGTGAGTTAGGCTGTCGCTACGGCGAGGCCGTCGCCCGTTTCCTGGGTTACGAGCCCAAGCGCCCCTACATCGAGATGCCCAAGCGCATCGAGGCTCCTGCCGATGCCTTCATCGCCGAGACCACCGTCCCCGGCAATGAGTATCCGAAGATCGACAAAGAAGGCCGTGCCTATTTCCGCATCGCCGCCCCGGAGGCCCGTAAGGTCGTCGTCGACATCTGCAACAAGAAGTACGACATGCAGCCCGACGGCAAGGGTAACTTCATGGCCGTGACGGATCCCCTCGTGCCCGGCTTCCATTATTACTTCATGAACATCGGCGGGGTGAACTTCATCGATCCCGCTACCGAGACCTTCTTCGGCTGCAACCGTGAGGCTGGCGGCATCGAGATCCCGGAGGGCAGCGAGGGCGACTACTATCGTCCACAGCCTGGCGTTCCCACGGGAGAGGTGCGCTCGTTCTACTACTATGCCGAGTCGACGAAGGAGTGGCGCCACGCCATGGTCTACACCCCTGCCGAGTACGACCTGAAGAAGAATGCCAAGAAGCGCTACCCCGTGCTCTACCTGCAGCACGGCATGGGTGAGGACGAGACAGGCTGGTCGAAGCAGGGCCACATGCAGCACATCATGGACAACGCCATCGCCAAGGGCGAGGCTGTGCCGATGATCGTGGTCATGGAGAGCGGCGACATCAAGGCCCCGTTCCAGGGCGGCGACAACCGTCAGGGCATGAGCACCTACGGCAACTCGTTCTACAAAGTGCTGCTCAACGACCTGATCCCTGCGATCGAGTCGAAGTTCCGCGCTTACACCGACCGTGAGCATCGTGCGATGGCCGGTCTGTCGTGGGGCGGGCACCAGACATTCGACGTGGTGCTGACCAATCTGGATAAGTTCTCTTACATGGGAACCTTCAGCGGTGCCATCTTCGGCCTCGACCTGAAGACGGCCTACAACGGCGTGTTCACCAATCCCGAAGCCTTCAACCGCCAGATCCACTGCCTGTTCATGATGAGCGGCACGGAGGGCATGGACAAGATGTTCGGCACCAAGAAGATGGTAGAGGACCTGAATGCCATGGGCATCAACGCCCACTACTACGAGTCGACAGGCACAGACCATGAATGGCTCACCTGGCGCCGCGGACTCAATCAATTTATCCCTTATTTGTTCAAATCGCATCAAAAGTAACATAAACTATTGCCAAATATAACATTTCTATGCTTTGAAACAAATCGCAAAGTAAATGACACAGAAAATAAATAGAGTTTCAAATATTTGGCGTAACTTTGCAGCAGAATTAGAAATAAAATTGTTTTAGTTATATTAGTAGTTAGTAGTTTTTCCTTCCCCGGGACCCAAGAAAAGCGTTTCTTGTCCCGGGGTTCTTTTTTAAAAAGCAATAGAGATGAATAGACTCATGATTTCCCTCCTGTTTGGTGCCCTCACGACAGTGAGCGCCCAGGCCCAGCAGCACAAGCTGTGGTACAGTCAGCCCGCCAGTCACTGGCTGGAGGCCCTGCCCGTGGGCAACTCCCATCTTGGCGCGATGATCTATGGCAAGACAGACACCGAAGAGATCCAACTGAATGAGGAGACCTTCTGGAGCGGCTCGCCCCACGACAACAACAGTCCGGAGGCCAAGGCCCACCTGCAGGCTGTGCGCGACTCGATCTTTGCCGGCAAGGAAGAGGCCGCCCACAGACTCATCGACCAGTATTTCATCAAGGGTCCCCACGGACAGAAGTTCATGCCCCTGGGCAGTGTGATGCTGAAGATGGGACATACTGGCGTGAGCGAGTACCATCGTGAGCTGACGCTTGGCAATGCCCTCAACACGACGTCCTATATATATAACGGTGTAAGATTCGAGCGCGCCGTCTTTGCCTCACAGGCCGACAATGCCGTCATCGTGCATCTCAAGGCCGGCAAGAAGGGTGCCCTGTCGTTCAGTATAGGTTTCGCGACGCCGCTGGAGAACAAGGTGACTCCCCTGTCCGTCTCAGGCAAGAAGTCCGGTCGGCACCAGATTTCAGCCACGGTGAAGAATGTGGACCATGAGGGCATCAAGGGGAATCTGACTGCCGAGTGCCGTGTGGAGGTGAAAGCCGACGGCAAGGTGACGCCCGACAATCAGGAGCTCAAGGTCGCCAATGCCTCTGAGGTCACCCTCTATATTGTGGCAGCCACCAACTTCGTGAACTACCACGACGTGAGCGGCGATCCTAAGAAGAGGAACGATCAGGTGCTGAACAGCCTGCGCGGCCAATCATACAAACGCCTGCTTAAGAATCATATCAAGAAGTATCAGGAACAGTACAACCGCGTGTCGCTGACCCTCCCGAAGTCGGAGAACTCCGCCCTCGAGACGGACAAACGCCTCCAGGCTTTCGCCCAAAGCTCAAATCTCAACCCTCAAAGCTCCCCCCTTCCCGATCTCGACATGGTCTCGCTGATGATGCAGTACGGCCGCTATCTGCTGATCTCCTCCTCGCAGCCCGGCGGCCAGCCCGCGAACCTCCAGGGCGTGTGGAACGATAAGATCAACGCCCCGTGGGACTCGAAATACACCATCAACATCAACGCCGAGATGAACTACTGGCCTGCCCTCGTAGGCAACCTCGCCGAGACGCAGCAGCCGCTCTTCTCGATGATCCGCGACCTGAGTGAGACGGGTGTGAAGACAGCCCAGGAGATGTATGGCTGTCGCGGATGGGTGGCCCACCATAATACCGACCTCTGGCGCATCGCAGGCCCCGTCGACGGCACTACCTGGGGCATGTTCCCCACGGGCGGTGCCTGGCTCACCACCCACCTCTGGCAGCACTATCTCTATACGGGCGACAAACAGTTCCTCGCAGCGTACTATCCCGTGATGAAGGGTGCCGCCGACTTCCTGACGGACTACCTGCAGCCCTACCCCGCCGACGGCTATATCAAGCAGGCCGCAGGATGGATCGTCACCGCCCCCACGGTCTCGCCAGAGCATGGTCCTGTGGGCAAGAACACCACCGTCACGGCGGGCTCTACGATGGACAACCAGATCGTCTTCGACGTGCTCTCACAGACCCTCGCCGCCGCCAGGATCCTCGGTCAGGACCAAACTCAAATCGCAAGCCTCAAATCTCAGATATCAAAACTCCCTCCGATGCAGATAGGCCGCTACGGACAGTTGCAGGAGTGGATGCAGGACGGTGACGACCCGAAGGACGAGCACCGCCACATCTCCCACCTCTACGGACTCTACCCCTCCAACCAGATCTCGCCCTACACACATCCCGACCTCTTCACCGCTGCTGCCAACACCCTGAACCAGCGCGGCGACATGGCCACGGGCTGGAGCCTCGGCTGGAAGATCAACTTCTGGGCCCGTATGCTCGACGGCAACCACGCCTTCCAGATCATCAAGAACATGCTCCACCTGCTGCCCGACGACAGGTCGATGCGCCAATACCCCGACGGACGGACCTACCCGAACCTCTTCGATGCCCATCCCCCCTTCCAGATCGACGGCAACTTCGGCTGTGCGGCAGGCATCTGTGAGATGCTCCTGCAGAGCCACGACAACGCCGTCCACCTGCTGCCCGCCCTGCCCGACGCCTGGCGCGAGGGCTCAGTGAAGGGCCTGCAGGCCCGTGGCGCCTTCACCGTCGATATGGCATGGACAGACGGACAGTTGCAGCAGGCCACCATCGTCTCGAAGATCGGCGGCACGCTCCGCCTGCGGTCGTATGTACCCCTGAAGGGCAACGGCCTGACACCTGCCTCCGGACCGTGCCCGAATCCGCTCTATGCATCCCCGGAGATCAAGGCGCCCCTCCGTTCGCCAGAGCTGAAAGAGCTTCCGCTGGTGCCGCTGAAGGAGGTCTTCGAGTACGATGTCAGCACCGTGCCGGGACAGGTGATTACCGTCAGTCGGCGGTAACTGTCAGCGCCTGACAGTCCTAAAAAATGTCAATGATACTAATTGTAAAGTATTTGATACAAATGGAAATGTAGATTGCGCAGATTCTTCGTAACTTTGCGGCGCAAAACTTCCGTTGATATGAATTATCGCTTATTATCTATTATTTCATTCTTCTGTGCCGGCCTTAGTTTGTCGGCACAGAATTTTCCTTATCAGAATCCTGAGCTCAGCGCCAAGGAGCGCGCTCAGGATCTTTGCAGTAGACTCGCCCTCGAAGAGAAGGCCATGCTCATGCTCGACGAGAGTCCGGCCATCCCGCGGCTGGGCATCAAGAAGTTCTTCTGGTGGAGCGAGGCCCTCCACGGCGCTGCCAACATGGGCAACGTCACCGTCTTCCCCGAGCCTGTGGCGATGGCATCGTCGTTCAATCCCGACCTGCTCTACAAGTGCTTCGACGTGGCCTCCACGGAGTTCCGTGCGCAGTATAACCACCGCATGTACGACCAGCAGGGCGAAGACCAGAAGTTCCACAGCCTCTCGGTGTGGACACCCAATGTGAACATCTTCCGCGACCCCCGCTGGGGTAGAGGACAGGAGACCTACGGCGAAGACCCGTACCTCACCTCCGTGATGGGCACGCAGGTGGTGCGCGGCCTGCAGGGGCCTGAAGACTCGAAGTATCGCAAGCTGTGGGCCTGTGCCAAGCACTATGCCGTGCACAGCGGCCCGGAGTACACCCGCCATACGGCCAATGTAAACAATGTGTCGCCGCGCGACTTCTGGGAGACCTACATGCCCGCCTTCAAGACGCTCGTGCAGGATGCGAAGGTGCGCGAGGTGATGTGCGCCTACCAGCGCCTCGACGACGACCCCTGCTGCGGCTCGAACCGTCTGCTGCAGACGATCCTGCGCGACGAGTGGGGATTCCAGTACCTCGTGGTCAGCGACTGCGGCGCCATCAGCGACTTCTATACCTCCCACAAGAGCTCCTCCTCGCCCGTTACCGCCTCTGCCAAGGCCACCCTCGCCGGTACCGATGTGGAGTGCGGCTTTGGCTATGCCTATAAGAGCATCCCCGAAGCCGTGCGGCGCGGACTCATCACCGAGGCAGAGGTCGACAAGCACGTCGTCCGTCTGCTTGAAGGCCGTTTCGACCTCGGTGAGATGGACGACCCTTCGCTCGTAGAGTGGTCGAAGATTCCCTATACCGCCATGTCTACCAAGGCCTCGGCACAACTGTCGCTCGACATGGCCCGGCAGTCGATGGTGCTCCTCCAGAACAAGGGCGGCATCCTGCCGCTGAAGCGCAATGCGGAGAAGATCGCCATCATCGGACCCAATGCCGACAACATGCCGATGATGTGGGGCAACTACAATGGCACGCCCAACAAGACCATCACCATCCTCGACGGCATCAGGGCGAAGCAGAAGAAACTCTTCTATGCGGCCGGCTGCGACCTCACCTACGACAAGGTGATGGAGTGCCACATGGCCACTGAGTGTGTCGCCCCCGACGGCAAGAAAGGTCTTCGCGGCACTTTCTGGAACAACCGTAAGATGGAGGGCAAGCCCGTCACCACGCAGTACTACACCCAGCCGCTGGCCGTCACCACCTTTGGCATGCATAACTTCGCCCCTGGCGTACAGCTCGAAGACTTCTCGGCGAAGTACGAGACCGTCTTCACCCCGAAGGAGGCTGGCGAATATGTGGTGAACGTCGACGGCACAGGCCATTTCGAACTCTATATCGACGGCGAGCGGAAGTTCTCGCACACCATCTGGCGCACCACCCCGAACCGCGTGGCCATCCAGGCCGAGAAGGGCAAGAGCTATGCCATCGAGGTGCGCTTCGCCCACGTGCAGACCTACAATGCCGACCTGAAGATCAATATCGCCCGCGAACTCGCCATCGACTATCAGCAGACCATCGCCCAGCTGAAGGGCATCGACAAGGTGATCTTCGTGGGTGGCATCGCTCCGAGCCTGGAGGGTGAGGAGATGCCCGTCGACATCGACGGCTTCAAGGGTGGCGACCGTACTCACATCGAACTGCCGAAGGTGCAGCGCGAGTTCCTCAAGGCGCTGAAGGCCGCTGGCAAGCAGGTCATCTTCGTCTGCTGCTCTGGCTCTGCCATCGCCCTGCTGCCCGAGACGGAGAGCTGCGACGCCATCCTGCAGGCCTGGTATCCGGGTCAGGAGGGCGGCACGGCCGTGGCCGACGTGCTCTTCGGCGACGTGAACCCCTCGGGCAAACTGCCCGTCACCTTCTACAAGAGCTCGTCGCAGTTGCCCGACTACGAGGACTACTCGATGAAGGGCCGCACCTACCGCTACTTCAACGACGCCCTCTTCCCCTTCGGCTACGGCCTGAGCTATACGGAGTGGAAGGTGGAAGGTGGAAAGTGGAAAGCGGATGCCAATGGCGGCGGAACCGTCACCGTGGATGTCACCAACACGGGCAGCCGTCAAGGTGCCGAGACGGTGCAGCTCTATATCCGCAACCTGCAAGACCCTGAGGGACCACTGAAGTCGCTGCGTGCCTTCCAGCGTGTCACCCTCAGTCCGGGGCAGACGAAGACCGTCAGCCTCAGTCTCGACCGCAAGAGTTTCGAGTTCTGGGACGAGGATACCAACACAATGCGCACGAAGGGTGGCCAGTATGAGTTACTCTATGGCACCAGCTCGGCCGACGATGACCTCCGCAAACTGACTGTAACTATACAATAACCCTATAATAATAATTAACAATGAAGAAGAAAACTATTTCCGCACTGATGCTCGCCTGCCTGAGCATCTTGCCTGCAATGGCACAGTGGGGCCGTCCCGTAGACTACGCAGCAGGCCCTGGCCTGAAGGATGCCTACAAGGATTACTTCACGATTGGTGTTGCCGTCAACAAGACCAACATCTCTGATCCCGCTCAGACCGCCATCATCAAAAAGCAGTTCAACAGCGTGACAGCCGAGAACGCTTGGAAACCAGGCGAGATTCATCCGAAAGAGGGTGTCTGGAACTTCGGCTTAGCCGACAGCATCGCCAACTTCTGCCGTGAGAACGGTATCAAGATGCGTGGCCACTGCCTCTGCTGGCACTCTCAGTTTGCCGACTGGATGTTCACCGACAAGAAAGGCAAGCCCGTGAAGAAGGAAGTGTTCTACGAGCGTCTGCGCGAGCATATCCACACCGTGGTGAATCGTTATAAAGACGTGGTCTATGCCTGGGACGTGGTGAATGAGGCTATGGCCGACGACGGCCGTCCGTTCGAGTTCGTCGATGGCAAGATGGTTCCTGCCAGCCCCTATCGTCAGAGCCGTCATTTCAAGCTCTGCGGTGACGAGTTCATCGCCAAGGCCTTTGAGTTCGCCCGTGAGGCTGATCCCACTGGCGTGCTGATCTACAACGACTACAGTTGTGTCGACAACGGCAAGCGCGAGCGTATCTACAATATGGTGAAGAAGATGAAGGACGCTGGTGTGCCTATCGACGGTATCGGCATGCAGGGTCACTACAACATCTACTTCCCCGATGAGGAGCAACTTGAGAAGGCCATCAACCGTTTCAAGGAGATTGTCAACATCATCCACATCACCGAACTCGACCTCCGTACCAACACCGAGAGCGGCGGCCAGTTGATGTTCGCCCGTGGCGAGGCCAAGCCTCAGGCTCCCTATATCGGCACCCTGCAGGAAGACCAGTACGCACGTCTGTTCAAGGTGTTCCGCAAGCATGCTGACGTCATCAAGAACGTGACCTTCTGGAACCTCAGCGACAAGGACTCGTGGCTGGGTGTGAACAACCATCCGCTTCCCTTCGATGAGAACTTCAAGGCCAAGCGCTCGCTGCAGATCATCCGCGACTTCGACGCTGCTGCAGACAACCGCGTGCCTAAGGACGACTGGGTGCCCAACCCCATGAACCAGCCTGGACAGGAATATCCGCAGGTGAACTCTGAGGGCTTCGCACGCTTCCGCGTCGTTGCTCCTGATGCCAAGTCTGTCATTGTCAGCCTCGGCCTCGGCGGTCGTGGTGGCACCGTGCTCCGCAAGGATAAGGACGGCGTGTGGACAGGCACCACCGAGGGTCCGATGGATCCCGGCTTCCACTACTACCACCTGACCATCGACGGCGGTGTGTTCAACGATCCCGGCACACACAACTACTTCGGCTCCTGCCGTTGGGAGAGTGGCATCGAGATCCCTGCCCCCGACCAAGACTTCTACGCCTGGCGCAAGGACATCCCCCACGGCAACATCCAGCAGGTGAACTTCTGGTCGGAGAGCACCGGCAAGATGCAGACGGCCAACGTCTACCTGCCCAGCGGCTACGGCAAGGTCGTCAAGGGCAAGCAGGAGCGCTACCCCGTGCTCTATCTGCAGCACGGCTGGGGTGAGAACGAGACCAGCTGGCCCGTGCAAGGCAAGGCCGGCATCATCATGGACAACCTGATTGCCGACGGCAAGATCAAGCCCTTCATCATCGTCATGGCCTACGGCCTGACCAACGACTTCAAGTTCGGCACCATCGGCAAGTTCACCGCCGAGGAGTTCGAGAAGCTGCTCATCGACGAGCTCATGCCCGTCATCGACCAACAGTTCCTCACCAAGCCCGGCAAGTGGAACCGTGCCCTGGCAGGTCTCTCGATGGGTGGCATGGAGACGAAGCTCATCACCCTGCGCCGTCCCGAGGTGTTCGGCTACTGGGGTCTGCTCAGCGGCGGCCAGTATGCCCCCGACGAGATCAAGGACCCGAAGGCCGTGAAGTACATCTTCGAGGGCTGCGGCTCCAAGGAGAACCCCGACGGCATCAACAAGAGCGTCGCCGACCTGAAGGCTGCCGGCTACAATGCCGAGGGTCTCATCTCCGAGGGTACCGCCCACGAGTTCCTCACCTGGCGCCGCTGCCTCTATCAGATGGCCCAGAGCCTCTTCAAGTAAAATGTGCTATCCAACTTATAAAATGGAGGGCGACTGCATCTGCGGTCGCCCTCCATTTTATCGCATACCCTTTACTTATACTTCTTGACGCGGGCATCGTCGATGACCCCGCTCCAGTTGAGGCCGAAGGCGAAGTCGTAGCTGTGGCCGTCGGCATCCTGGTAGCAGCGCATGTCGCGGGGCACGTCCTCGAGCTGCTGCTCGACGGTGGCCATGTCGGCAGGCATCTGCATGGGTAGCAGGGCAGAGGGTTCGGCCTTGCCGCTGATGATGTCGAGCAAGGCCTGGTGCTGCACGCTGAACGACAGCAGGATGGCGTCGGCATGCGGCTCGATCTCGGCGAGGACGACGGGGCGTCCCGTCTCGACGATGACGACGACAGGCTTCTGCCCCATCGCCTGCTTCGTGGCGGCCACGAGCAGCATGTCGTCGCGATTGTAGGCCTTGACGGTCTTGCCCCGGAAGCTGCGGTTCACGGTCTTCTCCATGGGATCGCCGCCGGCGACGCTCACGGCGCGGGCCTCACGGGCGGTATAGTCGTCGTACTGCAGGCTGAAGGGCAGATAGCCGTTGCCGCCGCGCTTCACATCGTCGTAGCTGAAGCCGAAGCCCGTGCTGGGCTCCTCGATGAGGCAGAGGGCGAAGTCGGCCTGCTCGGGACTGTCGACGACGTCGAAGTATTTCCTGACGAGGTCGAGGCTGACGGGCTCGACGGTCTTCTCCTCAGAGATGCCGCCCCAGGCACCCGGGATGGCGGGGAAGTGGCGCTTGGGCACGTAGACCCGCTTGCGGTCCTTCACGGGCAGCACGCTGTTGTCATGGTTCTTGAGCATGACGACCGACTTGAGCTGTGCCTCATAGCCTTCCTTCATGTATTCTGCCTTGCCCACGATGCCGGCGGTCTCGGCAGGGTCGAGGTAGGGGTTCTCGAAGAGTCCCACGCGGAACACGTTGAGCAGCAGGCGACGCGCCGACTGTTCGAAACGCTGACGAGCACTCTCCTCGCCCTGATCCTTCACCCACATCTGATAGGCCTCGATAACGGGACCGATGGCGTTGTTGCCGCCAAACTGGTCGACGCCGGCCTGCAGGATCTTATAGTGGCGCTCGGCTTCGCTGAAGGCCTCCATGCCCCAGGGCTTGCCGCCACGCGGAGAGTCGAGCACCTTCATGTCCTGGGTGATGCCCCAGTCGGTGCAGACGACACCCTCGAAGCGGGCCTCGTCGCGCAGCTGCTGCTGGATGAGCCACTTGCTGTAACTGCCGCCGACATTCTCACCCGAGGGATCCTGATTCCAAAGGATGCTATAGATAGGCATCACGGCAGAGGCCATGCCCGTGCCGCCCTCAAGGCGGAAGGCGCCCTCTACGAACGACTGCTTGTGCATGGCGAGGTTGTTGCCGGGATAGACGGCGTACTTGCCCGAGGCGTAGTGCGAGTCGCGGCCACCCTCCTGGGCACCGTAGCCATACCAGTGCTTCACCATCGCGTTGACACTCTTCATACCCCAGCCCTTGGTCTCGGGCGTGGTCTGGAAGGCGTCGCAGTAGGCACGGGCCATGTCGGTAGCGAGGTCGGGGTCCTCGCCGAAGGTGCCGCTGAAGCGCGACCAGCGGGGGTCGGTGGCGATGTCTACCTGTGGCGAGAGGGCGGTGGCGATGCCGAGGGCGCGGTACTCTGCCGAGGCAATCTCACCGAAGCGGTAGACGAGCTGCGGGTCGAAGGTGGCGGCGAGTCCGAGGGACGTGGGCCAGAGGGAGATCTGTCCGCCGGCACCGGCATTGTACTCGGTGGTGGCACGGGCCTCATGACGGGGATCGGAGCTGGTGTTGGCGGGGAGGCCGTGGTCGAGGCCCTCGACGAAGGCCTGCATGTTGTTGTTCCACTCGGCAGCGACGGCAGGACTCTCCACACGGGTGACGAGGACGGCGCGCAGGTGGTCGTCGGCAAGGAATTTCTTCTGGTCGTCGCTCAGTGCGGAGGCTTTCGCACCGCTCTCCTCATAGGCCTTGCCGTCGTAGGTGGAGACGCCGAAGCCCATCGTCGGGATCATCGGCACGGCCTGGTGACTGCTGTAGAGCATCAGACCCGCGATCTCCTCGATGGAGAGCTGTGCGGCGAGGTCGGCGGCGCGCTCCTGAGGCGACAGTCGCCAGTCTTCGTAGGCATCGAGCGAGTCGTTGCGGTTCAGGTCCTTGAAGGCGAAGCCGTCGACGGTGAGCAGCTTCACGCCCGACAGCGGGGAGTAGCCCAGCTGTGGGCCGCCGTTCTGGGTGACGAGCATCCAGGAGTCTACTTGCCGCTCTGTCCATTTCTGGTCTGAGCAGCCTGTCAGTGCCAGCAGGGCGATGCCTGCGGTGAGGACGGGGAGCACGTTGTTGAGTCGCATAGGGATGGTTTTTAGGGTTGGTAATAACTATAAACTATAAACTATAAACTGTAAACTATAAACTGTAAACTATAAACAATAAACTATTTCCTGAGCTGCTGGACGTAGGTCACGGCCTTACCGTCGCCCTTGAGCACGTCGGCGAAAGCCTGCGGCGTGATGGTCACGGGTCCGCGCATAAACTCAGGGATATTGTAGCAGCGCATGAACTGACGGTGATGGTCGGGATCGCGCTGCGGCAGTTCGAAGGGTTTCGTCCACCGTCCCTGGGCATCGACGTGGGCGAAGAAGGGTCGGGTGTAGGTGCCGTCGTAGCGTCGGCTGCTGAACACGAGCCAGCGGCCGCTCGACGACCATGTGTGGTAGCTCTCCGTGTCGGGGCTGTTCAGGGCCTTCAGAGGCTGTGCCTCGCCCGTCTGGAGATCCATGGCCCACAGGTCGGCATCGTGGTGCCAGATGTGGAACACGCCGTACTCGCCCATGGTGAACACGAGCCAGCGGCCGTCGGGCGACACCCTCGGCAGGGTGGCACTCATGCCCAGTGCGGCAGCGTCGAACACGAGCTGGCGCTCCCCGAAGGTCTTCGTCGCGGGGTCGAAGGCTTTGCGATAGAGGTTGTATTTCACCGCCTTGCGCTTGCGGATGATCTCCTTGCCGTGGGCGCCGCTCTCATAGTCGAAATGGGCGCTGCAGTAGTAGAGGGCCTTACCGTCGGGAGCCCAGTGGGGAAAGCACTCCAGCTCGGTGGTGTCGTTCTCGAGGTTCGTGATCTCGTCGCGCTCCGCATCGTAGGCGATGAGGTCGCTCTCGGCGTCGAACACCTCGATCTTGTTCGGGTCGGTGAGCTGGAAGATCTGGCCCGTGGTGTTCGTCGAGTAGACGATGAGCTTCAGCCAGGGGTGCCAGGCGGGGTAGACACCGGCGGAGAGGATGGAGTCGTGCTTCATATTCACCTTCTTCACCGCGCCGTCGTAGGCGATGACGGTGCCACCCTGGTGCTGACGGGCGTGGAACTGCATGCGGGCGGGGTTGTACTGCTGGTAGTTGTGGCAGTTGATGCACTGTCCCTTGCCCTGACCCTCCTCGCTGCACAGGATGTTGTCGTAGATGACGCGCTCGTCGTAGTTCTCCAGACAGCGCTGGCTGATGGTGAGGTCTTCATAGCTCACGTACGAGGGGTAGATGAGGCGGTAGCTGAGCCAGGCGTCGATGCTGTCGGGCGACACGTAGATGCTGAACGGCTTGTACTGCGTCCACTGACCGTCGTAGCGAGCGTAGACCTCTACGCTGATGGGCTTGCCGGTGGCGCGGGCCACGAGGCGCTGCCAGTCGTCTGCCGACGGCTGGATCTTCTCGCCCTGGCAGACCAGCTCCTCACCGTCGGCCGTCAGTCGGGCTACCATCTCCTCGGCCTCGCGCTCCATCTCGAACGTCAGCGGGGCCATGTTCACGGGCACTGTCACGCCCTTGTAGTCGGGGTAGATGTCGGGCTGTGCCGATGAGGCGGTATAGTCGCCGGGCACCTGCGGACTGCAGGCAGCCATCAGTGCCGCCGATATTATGAATATGAATAGTCTGCTGTATTTCATCTATAAACTATAAACTCTAAACAATAAACAATAAACAATAAACTATAAACAACAAATCCTAAAGGTACGCGATATCCTCCGTCAGGTAGAACTCGAAGAAATACGTGTCGCCATACACGGGATAGAGGGCCTCGCGCACCTCCTCAATGTCCATGCCGTCGAAGCGGGGCAGCACGCCCGTGAAGGCCTTGTAGCGCTGCTTCACCATCTCGTCGACAGGCACCTCGAACGGGGCGTTGTTCTCCGTCGAGGCGAAGAGCCAGGCGGCCTCCTGGTAGTAGCGGGGGATGGGCTGGCCGGGGTGCTGGCGCAGGTAGTTGGCAAAGCGCGGCCAGAACAGGCGGCTGTCTTTGGTCCACAGCGTCGCCAGCAGGCACTGTTCCTGAAAGTAGGGGTCGTCGCTGTCCATCTTCGCCAGGTGGTTCATGAGATAGCGTTCGGCATAGCCGTGGTCGGCGCCCACGGCGTCGGGATAGTGCAGCATGTGGGTCACGGGGCCCGTCTCCTTATCCTCCCGACGCTGCTGGGGCTGTTGCTGCAGTGTCTCCATGTGGTCTGCCCACGCGCCGTGGAACAGGGTGTGCTTCAGCAACCCCGTGTATTTATACAGGGCGTTGGTCTCGCCGCTCATCAGCGTGCAGCGGGCCATGTACTTCAGGTGCTCCACGCGCCAGCCAAACTCCACACCGCCCTCTATGCACATGTGGTGGCAGTCGTTGAGCATGCCGTAGTGGTAGTAGATAAGGCTGCCGACAATCATCGACGAGGGGGGTGCGAACGACACGGCGGGCTTCTTCGAGCCGTTGCGGTAGAGGTACTGCTCCGACCCCTGGCGACCCAGTCGCGACAGGGCGAGGTTGCGCAGCATCACGATCGAGCGGGTGGGCACGTCCTGCTGCTTGGCGGCCTCGGCGAGCACCTCCTCCCAGCGCGCCTGGTCGGCATAGTATTGCATGGCTGACTCGCGGTGGAAGTTCTCGTCTTTCATCCACCCTTTCCAGACGCCTGCTGCCGTGGCTGCGAGCACGATTACGACGACGGCCAGCTGCACGCGGTGCTTCGACTTGCTGATGCTCGTCGCGGCCTGATCCCAGCGGCACAGGGTGAGCAGCAGCAGACAGACGGCTAAGAGGGCGTAGGGCACGTAATACATCGTGTCTTCCTCGAGGATCTTGAAGGTGGGCAGGGCCATCCACCACAGGTTCACGATGTTGGTCTGGTAATACACGTAGTGGTAGCACAACAGGGGGATGGCGGCCACGGTGATGAGGGCCAGCACACCGTCTGTCGCGGCCTGCCACCGCTGACTGTCGAGCCGCCAGCACCACAGGGCCATCAGCACCGTCGCGGCCAGGGCGTAGGTGCCCATCAGGGGATAGCCTGCGACGGTGACTGCCACGAGCAGCAGCCGTCGCCAGAGTCTGGACGGTGAGAGTCTGCGGTAGGCCCACAGCAGGGCGACGATGGCCGTCATGCCTAAGGTGGCGACGAAATACCAGCCGCGCAGCTTCACAGGGTATATCCAGTAGCCCATGTCGACGTTGGCCACCAACAGCAGCGCCACCGGCACCAACAAGAGCGGTGCCCACGTCTCGCTGACGCGGAACGTGCGCCGCATGAGCCACAGCAGCAGCCACCACAGGGCGCACAGCACTGCGACACCCAGCACGGGGTAGTAGAGCAACTGGGTCAGGAAACAGCCTGCGTACGACAGCAGACCGCCTGGCTGCACCATCAACTCACGGAAAAACAGGGGGGTGTCGAGGAACAGGTTCTGCTCCTGGATCTTCCACATCACGAAGCGCTCATAGCCCAACAGCAGGCCGGCGATCAGTGCCAGCGCCGCGATCCATGTTACCGTCGCGGTGTAGGGCTTGAGTTTGTCAAGGATTGTTTTCAGCGTCATTGGTCGTATTTTTCTGCAAAGGTAATGAAAATCGCGATAACTACAAACGAAATATCCGCTTTTTTTTCATCTCCGCCTTTAGGCGGCATTCTTTGGCAGTAGGTAATACGATAAGGGGGTGTACCAATCTCTGATACACCCCCTCGACTCAATAGAGAAGTATTAACTTATCTTAGTTTGATCATGTTCGATGCTTACTTGGCGATATACTTCTTGCCGTCCTTGATGACAAGGCCCTTGTAGGCGGCGTTGACGCGCTGGCCGGCGAGGTTGTAGATAGCGCCATTGCCAGCAGCGGCCTTAGCGACGACGCTGTTGATGGCATTAGGATCGGTACCGAACTCATAAGGCGTGGTGCCTGCACCCTCCTTCACGAAGAAGTTCTTAGTGCCGGTCATGTCGATGAGGGTCTCTGTGCCGTCCTCTGTCTTCCAGATCACATCCTTGATGTAGTAGTCGCAGGCACCCTTGATCTCAGCCATGTTGAAGGCGATCGACTTCATCTGGTCGGCCTCGGCGGGGATGGTCAGAGTGGTCTCGAAGTCCTGATACTCCTCGGTGAAGTTGAAGCTACCGATAGCACTCCAGTGCATGTATGCACCCGGATCGCCGTGGAGCTGTGTGCCGCTGGTAGCACCGGCAACAGAAGCCTTGTACTTGAACGAGATGACGGTAACCTCACCTTTGCTCAGGGCACGGTTGGCTACGATGAAGAACTGGTTGTCCCAAGGCTGGCCTGTGCCACCCTCTTCCTCATTGATTTTTATAGTGCCATCCTGATTAGTACCGTCTGCCAGGTCGTCACGCTCCAGACCCTTCACGATCACCTCTGTCGGGTTGGCAACGATATCGATCGGAGCCTTGTTCTCCTCACCTTCAACCTTCACGAACACGATCTGCATGCCCTCCGGGTCGATGTAGATGGTATAGACGCCAGCTGCTGGCAGCTTGATCTTGGCATTCGAAGCGGCGGTATAGTCGAGCCAGCCATCCTCGGTACCGTCGATAACACCGCTGGGCTTGATGGTAGCACCGAGGAACGATCCTCTGTGACCACGAACGGTAGAGATCTGAACCTCGTTCACCCAAGTGTTCTCCTTACCTGCTGTACCAATGGTAGCCGTGAGGAGGCCGTCGCCGGCATCGGTGAACTCGATAGCGTTGTCATAGTCGTAGGCAATGCCCTTGTCGGCGTTAGAAGTGGCCACGAAGAAGCCTTCGTCGAGTTTCATGAGCGACAAAGAGATATCGTCGAAGTAGAAGTCGACGGCATCCTTGTTCTGCGGGTTCAGGTTGAAGGCGATAGACCATGCCTGTGTAGCGGCATCGGGAACGGTCACCGTGCCCTCGTAGGTCTGCCACTCTGTGGTGAAGTTGATGTCGCCGATAGCCTGCCAGTGCACGTAGTCAGAGGGGTTCTGATGGTGGAACTGGGTGTTGGTGGTAGCAGCGGCAGAAGCCTTGTAGCGGAAGCTGAGCTTGAACTGTGAACCGACCTTCAGCTCTCTGGGAGCCTCGATCCAGAACTGGTTGTCCCAGGCAGAGGGATCACCCTCGGTGTCGGCCACCTGTCCGTGAACGACGAACACGTTGCTGCCGTCAACCTCCTCGATGCGTGCGGGGAACGGGTTCCAGGCACCATTCTCATCCAGGTTCACACCCTTCTCCTTCGTCCAGGCACAGATCTTGTAGTTGTTCTCCTGGTCGTTGTAGGCCGTCTCAGCGAGGTCGCCCCAGGGCTGTTCGGCATCACCGTTGGTGAGCAGCTCGATCCACTCGACAGGACGTGCGGAGGGAACCTCGTCGTGGGTGATCTTCAGGTAAGCGATATCCCAGTCGCCTACATAGTCACCACACTGCATGAGGATGTTACCGTCACCACTCGTTGCCTCGTAGTCGACAGTACCTTCCACCCAGTCGGTGGTGATGGCAAATTGGCCATAAGGAGTCTGGCCAAAGCCGAGCATAGAGACGTTCTGAGCCACCGAACCCTTGATCTTGTAGTGAAGGGTGTAGGTGACACCTACCTCAGCGTTCACACCACCAATGGGGAAGAACTGGCAGTCCCAAGAGGGATCAGTAGCTTCCTCGCTGTGGAAGTGGAGACATCCGTCCTGAATGGAGAGACGAGCCATAGCTGACTCGCTGCCTTTCCAGCTGAAGAAAGAGAACTCAGAGATGTCGTTGAACTTCGAGAAGTCGACTTCTACATCGACCTTCTCTTCAGCCTTTGCACCCATGAAGCATGCCATGAGTGCAATGAGAGTAAAGATTTTCTTCATAATAGAATAATTTAGTTAATAATAAAAATGAATTAAAAGATGTATAATAAGTTTTGATATTCCTTAGTTTCCACTGAGTGCATCGCAGAATGCCTTGTAGGTGGCCGTGCGCACCCAGTCCTTGCTGCTGTTGTCGATCGACCAGAGGCCTACGGGGTCGCTCGTATCGGAGAGGTTACCCTTGCAGATGCCGGCCTGCTTGTCGTTGGGGATCTTCGACATGTAGCTCCTGATCACGTAGCCGTAGTAGTCGGCCAGCTGCTGGCGCTGGGCCTCGGTGATGTCCTTGGCCAATACGCTGGCGCCCTGGGCGTCCTTGTAGAGGATATCGAAGTTCGACAGGCGGATGAGCTTGCCGGTAGAGGCGAGGTTCGTCAGCAGCTTGTCGAGGGTGGCCTTGTTGGCTTCCTGCGTGGCGGCGTCCTCACTGTAGGTGAGGTTCAGCTTGGCGTTGATGCCGTCGATCTTGGCTCCCTTCTGGTCCCAGATGCCGATCCAGTAGTTCAGGCTCTCAAACGTCTTCTGGTCTTCGAGGCCCTTCTCGCTGATGAAGAACTTCAGGGCAGCGGGGTCGCCCTCGTACTTCTGGAACGACTGGCTGGCTATCGATGACACCACAGGAGCGTAGTTCTCGCTGCCGAGGATGTCCTGCCAGAAGATCTTCTCCGTGGAGTGCTTCAGGTCGTAGTAGCCGTTCTCGAGCAGGGCGTTCGTGTCGATGGCCTCGTCGATGAGGTCGAAGGTCTTGATACGGCCTGCGTTGATCTTCATCAGACCGTCGCACCAGGCTTTGAGGGCGTAGTTGATGGTGTCGGTACGCTCCTCGGCGGTCTGCGGACGGTGGTTGTCGGGATAGTAGCCCACCTCTACCTTCTGGATATAGATCACACCCGTGCGGGAGTTCTCCACCCTGAGGTAGCCCTCGGTGGCGTCGGGGGCACTCTGGGCCTCGATGGTGACCTTCGTCCACTTGCCGGCCTTGAAGGTCCACTTGCCGTTAGGACCGGAGCCCTTGATGGGATTGCCAGAGAAGTTGACGTCGAACGAGGCATCCTTCTCCGACATGGCCCAGAAGGTGATGGTGTAGGTAGCCATGGGGTCGACGTCGAAGTCCTCGACGATGCGTACATGAGCGGGCTTCAGACCGGCGTTGACCTTCAGCACGTTCATGCCGTCGTACTTCACGATCTCGGCCGTTCCCTGATCCACGGTACCGGGGTAGGCACCGGTAGACAGCTCATTGAAGTCGACGCTCTTTCCCTCCACGTAGTCCACCACGATCTCGATGGGGGCCGTGAGCATGTTCAGCCAGTCGTCGGCCTGGTTGTCGTTGGCGACGATCGGACTGCCGTACACCTCGTAGCCGATGTCTTCGACATGGGCGAGGAGGTCACTCATGTCGAGGAAGTTCATCACGCCCTTGGCGTTGATGATCGATCCCGACATCAGGGTGGTGCCGAAAGCCACATTATCACAGTTCGTGACGGCTGCAGCATGGGCCAGCTCCTGCTTGTTGAAGTCGGTCACCTTGAGCGTTGCGCCCAGTGTCATGTTGGGATACTGGCTCTTGTCGATATACGACTTCACGGGTGCCAGGTCCTTATACGGCTGCACGTAGGCGGGGTCGGGGTCGGCCTTGAAGTCGTCGGTCACATTATAGTCGGCACACGACGCACTCAGGGCGCCTGCTGCCATGATGAAGAGACTGTTTCTAAATATCTTGTTCATATGCTCTGCCTCCTATTCTTATTTAACGTATTTGGGTGAGAAGAAAACTCTCTTGTTCGACTCGCGGGTCTGGATGACGAGGGTGTCGTTGGTGGCCACCTGGATGTCGCTCTTGTCGAAGCTCACCTGGTAGGCCAGGCGCAGGATGTCGCGCTCGTCGGCCTTGCCCTCGCCCTGCCACTGGTAGTCCTTGTACTCTGCGCGGCCACTGCCCTTCTCGATGAACTCGCCCGAGCCCGTGGCTGTCACGTCCTCGTCGTCGGTAGAGATGGTGCACTGGTTGCCGTTGAAGGTGAGGATGAGGTTACACGACACGGAGGCGCCGGAGGTCTTGAACGATACGGGGAAGATGGCCTGCGTCATGTTCTTCGTGGTGATGCCGCAGATCTCGTCGTTCTGGTTCACGGGGTTCTCCTTATAGTGCTCCAGGTCGGAGTTCATCATCGACACGTCCTTGCGCACGATGCTTGTCGTCACACCCTTCTCCGTCACGTTGTCCACGCCGCGGCGGATGTACTTGCCCTGCCAGGGGTTCATGTACTTCACGCAGTAGAGCACGTAGTCCTTGGCCAGCACCTCCCAGTCCTCGGTGTTCGTGCGCGAGGGGTTGAGACCTTCGCGCGGGGTGCCGGTGAGGATGTGGTCGATGCCTGTCACGCCCGTCATCCTGAGGGGGATGACGTAGGTGTTCTGCATGGCCTTCTCGTCGTTGAAGAAGGCGTCGGTGAGCTGCACCTCCACATTGCCGCGGGCATCGCCGTTGTAGCGGATGCTGTTCGAGGCGAGACTGTAGTAGGCCTGCGGCATGGGGAGCACGGGCGTGGCGGCGTTGCCGCCCTCGTCGGTGAACCAGAGGTTGTCGCAGAGCGTCTCGTCGACGACGATGTCCACCACGGCATCACGGCCATTGTAGGCACCGCCCATCGTCGACCAAATCTGGAACTTGTGGGCGTTGTCGAGGGTGTTGTCGTAGATGTCGTTGCCGAGCACGAGTGTGCGTACGGGGTACTGGTAGGCGAAATAGGCCGTGGTACCTCCTTCAAAGTCAGGGAACTCCTGCTCTGAGTTGTAGCACGAGGTGAGGGTGAGTGCAAGTGCGCCGAGGGCTACTCCGTATAGAAATTTCTTAAGCTTCATAATTCCAAACTATCTATAAACTGTAAACTATAAACTGTAAACATTACTGCCATCCCTTGTTCTGTACGAGGTTGCTCCACTTGAGCACTTCGCTCTTCGGGATAGGACCGTAGCACTGGTAAGAATTGTCGAAGTGGCGCTCCTCCACGTCGATGACGCTGTAGGTGAGCACGTTCGTCTCGTTGTTGCGGTCGATCTTCATTCCCTTCACTGTCTCGTTCAGGGGCAGCATCCAGCGGCGCATGTCCCAGAAGCGCTTGTTCTCGAAGCAGAGCTCCAGGCGGCGCTCGTTGCGGATGAGGTTGGTCATCTTCGTCTGGTCGCCGGCACACTCCTCGAGGTAGGCGTCTCCCTCGGGCAGCTCGCGGCCGTACTCGTCGGTGCCGAGGCCTGCGCGCTTGCGGATGGCCTTGATCACGTCGTAGGCGGTGAAGCCTGCACTGGCCTGCTCAGCCTTCGGTCCCCAGGCGTCGTTGGCGGCCTCTGCGTAGGCGAGGAACATCTCGGTGTAGCGGATGCGGGGATAGATATGCTGCTGTTCGATGAGTGAGCTCGACAGCGGACTGACGTCGTCGCGGAGCAGCTTCTTCAGGTAGTAGCCCGTGCGGGTCGACGTGCTGATGAAGTTGAGGTTGTCGAGGTTCTCGTTCTTGTCGTTGGGGTAGGTGCCCGTGATGATCTGGGTGCTCCTGTAGGTCGTGCCGTTGTAGAGCACGTTGTCTGCGAGTCGGGGGTCACGGTTGGCGTAGGGGTTCTGCGGGTCGTAGCCCGAGTTGGCGTCGGTGATGGGGCGCCCGTTGCGCATGGGGAACGCGTCGACGAGGTTCTGCGACGGGTTCACGCGGCCGTTGCCGAAGAGTGACGGGGGGAAGTTCTCACGCTCCTGGTCGGCATTCTTATGACGGTCCTCGCGCCACAGGATCTCAGGCATCTCGGCAGCACTGGGGTCGAGCTTCGCCTTGTTCTTGTACCACACGTTACCCGTGTTGTCGAAGCCGTTGAGTCCGTCGATACGCTTCAGCACGTTCGCACACAGGGTGGCAGCCTCGGCAGAGGTAACGCCGCTCTGGTCGCGGAAGGCCGGACTGGCAGCCAGCAGGGCCACCTGGGCCTTGATGGCCTCGGCGATGGTGGCCGACATGAGGTTCTTCGACTTCGTGCCGAACACGAGGTTGTAGCCGGAGTACTCGGCGCCGATGGCCTGGTACTTGGCAGGTATCTCACTGTTGTTGCTGATATCCTCGTAGGCAGCGGGGAGCAGGAGCATCGCACTGTCGCAGTCGGCGAAGCACTGCTTCACGCACTCGGCGAAGGTGGCGCGGGGCTTGTTGAAGTCGGAGCTGCCGTCTTCGGCCGTCGTCAGCAGGGGCACGCCGTAGAGCACGCCGTCGTCGCCATAGCCGCCGTGGGCCATCAGCAGATAGTAGTAGAAGAGTGCGCGCAGGCCGAAGGCCTCACCCTTCAGGCGGTCGATGAACATCTGCTGCTTCGAGGCGGCGCTCGGTGCCCACTTCACCTTCTCCACGATGGAGAGGAAGAGGTTCACGTACTGCACGCCGTCCTTACAGGCGTCCCAGGTCGACATCGGGTTGTTGTCGGCAGCCCAGGCGCCGGTGGCCATGTTCAGGTAGTTGCTGTTGGTCAGGTTGGTGACGGCGTCGTCGGTGGCAATGTCCGTCTGGGTGGTCGTCAGGTACGGCAGACGGTCGTAGCCGTAGATGAGCAGACCGTGGGCATACCTCGACTCCTCCGTCATGTCTTCTGCCTGGCGCTTGTTCTCGTCGGCAGGCTCGAACATGTCGTCGCACGATGTCAATCCAATAGCCAATAAACAATAACCGATAACCGTTAGCCTTTTGCTGATAACTGGCATCTTATTGAATATCTTTTTCATAATCATCTTTATATAGTCTTTATTGTTCCACGTTTATTGCTTATTGCCTTAGAAGGTTACCTTCACACCGAGGTTGTAGAAGCGTGTCTCCGGTGCGAAGCCGACACTCGTCTCCATGAGCTCGCGGTTCTTCGCGATGGTGAGCAGGTCGTTGCCGTTGAGGTAGACAGCGAGGCCGCTGACCCACTTGCCCTGGAACATCTCCGAGGGGAAGTCGTAGGTGAGCTGCACCTTGCGCAGGTTGAAGCGGTCGGTGCTGTAGAGCCAGAACGAAGAGGGCGACTCGTTGTTGGCATTGCTCAGCGACGTCAGGCGCGGATGGGTGGCGGTGGCTGCCGTCTCCGGTGTCCAGCGCCCGAGGGCGTTGACGGAGTACTTGTTGTCCTGCTGCATGTAGAAGTAGCTGTCAAAGCCGCTGTAGACCCTGTCGCTCTGCTCTGCCTTCGGGTTGTTGTAGTAGAAGCTGTTCTTCACGCCGTAGGCGCCGAACTGTCCGTTGCCGAGCAGGAAGAGGGTCCAGTTCTTGTACTTCAGCGTGAGGTTGATGCCCAGCGTGAGGGGGGCGCCATAGAACCCCGACTTACCCAGGTCTACCATGTCCTGCTTGTCGAGACGGCCGTCGCCGTTGACATCCTCATACTTCAGGTCGCCGGGCTGGATGCTGCCGCCGATCATCGGCGAGGGCATGCCGCTCTTCAGCGTGTACTTCGTCTTGCCTTCAGCGGTGGTGGTGACGTCGAAGTCGCTCATGTCATAGAAGCCCTGGCACTTGTAGCCCCAGATGGCGTCAAGGGGACGGCTCTCCATGTGCTGGTAGTCGTTCTCCACAAGCTCGTCGAACTTCTTGTACTCCGTGGTGAGGTAGGTACCTACGACACCCAGGGCGGCGTCGACCTGTCCGAACTGCTTCTTGAAGGTCACGCTGAAGTCGAGGCCCTTGCGGTTGTAGATGTTGTTGTTGATGGCGGGCTTGAACGAGCTCCCCGAGAGTCCGCTCTGCAGGTGAGAGGGGAAGATGGTGGGGTTCTGCACGATGAAGCCGTCCATGTCGGTATTGAAGAAGGTGAGGTCGGCGGTGATCAGCTTGTTGAAGAACGATCCGCGCAGGCTCACCGACCACTCCTTGCGGTGGATGAAGTCGAGCGCCGGGTTGGCACCCATGGTAGAGTAGGTGCGGTTGGTGCTCACACCCTCGTTCCAGGTGAAGCCGCTGCCCGTATTCGACCACAGGGCGTCGTACAGATAGTAGTAGTTGTCGCCCATGTACACGTCGATATCCTCGCTGAGGTTGCTGTACGAGGCGCTCAGCATCAGGTCGTCGACAAAGGTGCCCTTCATGAAGTTCTCCTTGGCGATGTTCCAGCCGATGGTGAACGAGGGCGAGAGGGCGTTGCGGTTGCCTTCGGGCAGGCGTGCGGAGTGTACGCCGGCCACGGCTGCCTCTGCGAAGTAGCGGCCCATGTAGTCGTAGCCTGCCTGCAGACCGAGGTTCGCGTTGGCATAGCGGTGGTAGGTGCCGCTGGCGGTGGTGGTGAACATGTTGGCCAGCAGCATGCCCGTCACGTGGTGCTTGTCTGCAAAGGTGTGGTCGTAGTCGAAGTGGCCGTTCCAGCTGATCGTCTGACGGTATTTCGTGTCCGACATGGCCATGTGGCCCGTCACGAGCTCGTCGTTCTGCTGGGTCAGCGCCACGATGATGTCCTCGGAGTTGTAGTTACTCCAGGTGGGGATGAACACGGCGTACTTGTTGTCGTACGACAGGCTGTAGTTGGCAGCATAGTCGATCGAGAAGAGGGTCTTGAACGACAGTCCCTCCACGAATCTGTTCATGTCGTAGATGATGCCGGCGTCGAACTGGAACTGTCGGCTCACGGCCTGTGTCTCGCCGCCGAAATAGCAGTCGGCGATGGCGTTGGTCTGCGTGGCCTTCGTACCGCCGGGGAAGTAGGCGCCGTTGAGCAGGTTGAGCGACTTGCCGAGGATGGCGAGTGCCTTGCTGGCGTTGGGGTCGACCATGCTCAGGGGCAGCAGCGGCGCGGCGTTCTCGGGGAAGTTGGGCCGCATGCTGGCAGCCTGACCCCAGAAGTCGCCCTTGTTCTTATGCTCGTTGTAGAAGGTGGCACTGGCGTTGGCGAAGCCCTTGATGAGCTTGTTGATCACCAGGTCCACGTTACCGCGTACGCTGAAACGGTCTGTATAGTTGTCCTTGGCGTCGCCGAAGTTCAGCAGGTCCTCGTAGCGGTAGTAGTTGATGTTCGTGTAGAAGTGTGCGCGCTGTCCGCCGCCCTGGATCTCGAGCGTGGCCTGCGAGCGGTTGTAGGCCTTGCGGATATACTCGTCGGAGTAGTAGTTCACGTTGGGGTAGCGGTAGGGGTTCGCTCCCGAGGCGTGGTTGTAGATGTCCATCTGCGAGTAGCGGGGGTCGAGGCCGTCGTTGGCGCGGGCCTCGTTGAAGAGGGTCATATACTGTGCCGAGCCGAGATACTCAGGGAAGGCCTTCGCCACGTGGAAGCCCGTGTTGGCGTTGGCCACGACCTGCAGGCCGTCGACCTTGCCGCGCTTCGTGGTGATGAGGATGACTCCCTTGGCGGCCTTCGGACCGTAGAGCACCACGGCCTGGGCGCCCTTGAGGAAGGTGACCTGCTCGATCTCCGAGGGCAGCACGTTGTTCGACGGGCGCTTCACACCGTCGATCACCACCATCGGCAGGTTGTTGTTGTCGTTGGTGTCCAGACGGTCGTTGTCCATGCCCCAGAGGTTGTGGCCGTTCCATCCGCCCACCAGACCGTACAGGTCTTCGAGGCTGCTCATGGTGTAGTCTTTCTTCTGCAGCTCCTCCATGTCTACGTAGGCGACGCCACCGAGAAGGCGGTCGGCATCCTTCTCGCCGAATGCGACGTGTACCTTCTTCTTCACCACGGCAGAGTCAGCATCGCCGGCGACGTCCTGGGCGTTGGCGGTCAGTGGCGACACTGCGAACGCGGCAAAGAGCAATATGTTTGTCTTTATATGTTTCATATAAACTGTAAACTGTAAACTATAAACTGTAAACTATAAACAAAATCACCATCCTGGGTTCTGGGGGAATCCTTCGTAGAGATAGATATCCTTGTCGGGGAGCGGGAACCAGTAGTGCTTCGACTCCAGGCGGCGGGTGATCAGCTCCTCCTTGTGGAAGTTGCCGATGCGGGCGTCTTTCGGGTCGTGGCTCTTGAACCAGTCGGCGGTCTCCAGACGTTCGAACTCATGAGAGTATTTCACCGTGTAGGGCGGCTCGGTGAGCAGCAGCCAGCGCTGCAGGTCGTTCCAGCGGAAGCCCTCGAAGGCGAGCTCCACGGCGCGCTCGCGGCGCACCTCGTCGAGGAAGTGCTCGCGGGTGTCGGTGAACTGCGGCTGCACGTGCTCCATGGGGTAGTCCTCGGAGTTCACGCGGTCGCGCAGGGCGTTGATGGCGTCGATGGCCGAGAGCGACGGGCAGTAGAGGGGGCGCTCCTTCAGGTCGTTGGCGCTGGTGGCGAAGGCGGCCTTCGCCTCGGCGTACATCAGGTAGACGTCGGCCAGGCGCATGTAGGGCAGGTAGCTCTGGAAGGCGTAGTCCCAGTCGTACCAGCGGTCACCCTCGTTGTTCTGGTGGGGTATGAGCTTCTGGATGAAGTAGCCCGTGCTGCTGGCGTTGTCCACGGCGCGCATGGCACCGCCGGTGAAGAGGTCGCAGTACTCCAGCTTCTTCTGGTCGGCGGAGAGTCCGTCGGTGCTGAGCACATAGTGGAAGCCGTCGAACACGATGTCGTGGTAGAAGCGCGGGTCGCGGTTCTTGTAGGGGTGCTCGGGGTCCCAGCCGGAGTTGGGGTTCAGCACGTACTCACCGTTCTGCACGAGGTAGATGGGCTGGCCGTTGGCCATGCCGTACTGGTCGATGAGGTTGCCGGTGGGATGGTGGATGATGTTATCGTGGTCCACGAGGCCGGCCACCTTCGGGCCGAAGAGCTTCGCGCAGTTCCAGTTGGCGGAGTTGGCACCGGGATAGACGCCGCGCATGATGGCCTCCGTCGAGCCGGGCATGTTCCAGCTCTGCTTCACGGTATAGAAGATCTCGGAGTAGTTCGAGGTGGAATTCTCGTCCTTCTCGTGGTCGTAGATGTTGGAGTACTTGAACTCTGCGAGCTTGTACTTCACCTGTCCCTTCACCACCAGGTCGAGGGCGCGGCCCAGGGCCTCGGCGGCCTTGCGGCAGTAGTCGTTGTCATAGTCGTAGGTCTTGCCGTTGGAGCTGGCGCCGAGGAGCTGCGGCACGCCGCCGTTCTTCGTCTTCTCAAACTCCTTCATCAGCGGCGAGCCGGCGTAGAGGTAGCACTTGCCTAAGTAGCACAGGGCGGTGAACTTGTTCACACGCAGGTCATTCTTGCCCGAGGTCTGCATGCCGGCCAGCGTCTCGTCCCAGTCGAAGGGCAGCAGGTCGTAGGCACGCTCGAAGTCCTCTGCGCAGCGGTCGGCGCACTCCTGGAAGGAGAGGCGCGGCAGCTCGGGGATGCTCGATGCCTCGAAGGCCTCGTCGATATAGGGCAGTCCGCCGAAGTAGCACATCAGCTCGAAGTGCCACCAGGCGCGGAAGAAGTACATCTGTCCGAGCAGTAGGTCGCGCTCCTCGTCGGTGCCCACGAGCGACTTGATGTTGGCGATACCCATGTTACACTTACGGATCGAGTACCAGGAGTTGCGCCACAGCGAGCTGCGGTCGCCGTTGAGCCAGCACTGGGAGTTGGTGTACCAGTTACGGTAGTTGCCCAGGTCCACCTGGTGGTCCATATGGGCGTAGCCCTCGGGGTTGTGTACGGCATCGTCGCCGAAGTTCCAGGCGGTACAGTAGTTCACCTTCTGCTTGTCGGGGATCAGGCTGTAGATCTCCTCGATATATCCTTGGAAGTTGCGGTAGTTCTTGAAAGCCTCGTCCTCTGCCACGATCGACTCCGGGTCCTTGTCGAGCCAGTCGGTGCAGGAGGATACCGAAGCACCGCCGGCCATTAGCAGCAGCGATCCGCAAAGGAGGGATTTGATATTATTATAGTATTTCATAACGTTCTTTTTTCTGTCTTCAATGTTCGATCCTCAATCTTCGGCGTTAAATGTAAAGCTTGAATCCGAAGTTATAGCGCCTCACGGTCGGGTAGGCACCGCCGCCGCCGCTGAAGCCGTAGTTGCTCTCACGGTCGTCGGGCATCTTCGTGATCAAGAAGAGGTTGTTGGCATTCAGGTAGAGCTTCAGGCTCGAGAATCCCAGCCGCTTGATCCAGCCCTTCGTCCAGGTGTAGGCCACCTCCACGTTCTTCAGGCGGAAGTAGGAGCCGTCGTAGAGGAACTGTGTGCCGTTGTTGTACGACACCTGCGTGGTGAATCGGGGTACGACCACCTCGCCGCCGCCCGTGGCGGGGTTCCACCAGGCACCGTTGTCGTAGACGGTGAGCAGCTTGTTATTGAAAGAGGTGAGGCCCACGTCGCGGGTGACGCCCGTCACGCCGTAGAGCTGTGCGAACATGCTCCAGCCCTTCCACTCCCAGCCGATGGTGGCGTTGTAGGTGTGTTCCGGGGTGCCGGTGTAGCCGTAGGGAGCCTGGTCGTTGGTCTCGTCGACGATGCCGTCGCCGTTGAAGTCCACGATGTAGTGGTCGCCGAGGAGCACCTGACTGTCGTCCTTCTCACGTGCGGGCGTGCTGTAGAGCTCGTCGTAGGTCTTGATATAGCCGTTGTCGATGAACGAGGTGTACTGTCCCTGCGAGTAGCCCTGTGCCTTGCGGTAGCTGGGGATGAGCGCGGGGTCGTCCTTCACCTTGATCTCGTTGTGGGCGTAGGTGTAGTTGGCGTTGGTCCAGAAGCGCATGCCGTTGTTGAGCACCTTGTTGAAGCGCACCTCGATCTCAAAGCCGTGGTTCTTCATCTTTCCCTTGTTGATATCCGGGGTCGTCTTGGCACCGTAGTAGGAAGGTACGGAGCGGTTCGCACCGGAGATGAAGATGTCGTAGCGGTCGTCGCGGAACCAGTCGAAGCTACCGGCGAACATGCCGCCGAGGAAGGCGTAGTCGAAGCCGACGTTCACCTTCTTCACCGTGGCCCAGCGCAGGTCGGGGTTGGCAATAGTGCTCTCATAATAAGAAGTAAAGGGGCTGGCAGAACCGTCGATGGCCATCGGGAAGTTCTGCTGCTGATTATTGGCGGTCACGATGGCCCAGCCGGTGAGGTAGGCCCAGCGGGCACCGGCGTTGTCGTCGCCGATCTCACCATACGAGCCGCGGATCTTCAGCATGTCGATGATCTTCTTGTCCTTCAGCGGCTTCATGAACTTCTCCTCGGAGATCATCCATCCTAAGGCGCCCGAGGCGAAGAAGGCGAAGCGGTTGTCGGGAGAGAACTTCTGCGAGCCGTTGTAGGCGCCGTTCACCTCGGCGAAGTAGCGGCTCTTGTAGTCGTAGGTGGTACGGAACACCCAGTCTTCGCGGCGGAACTCCAGGTCGGCGTTGCCGGCGTTGATGCGGCGCTTCCAGTTACCCATGAGCGACACGCTGTGGTCGCCGAACTGGCGGGCCCAGAAGAGCTGCAGCGACATCTCCGTGGCGCGGCTGGTGTAGCTCACGTTACCGGCCTGCGTCGTCCAGTCGCGGCTCTCGTAGAAGTCGAAGCCGGTCTTCGCGTCGATGGAGGTCTCGTAGAGGATCTGTCCGTTCTCGGGCAGCATATAGGCGTTCTTCACCTGGTGCAGGTCGCTGATACCGCGGCTGCCCTCGTTGAACTGGTTGTCCCACGAGATGGTGCCGCGGGCCACCAGACCCTTGGTGATGAAGTCGAGGTTCTGTTCGAGGGCGAAGTCGGTGAACACGCGGGTGATCGTGCTCAGCTCGTAGCCCGAGGTGGCCACGCTGCGCGGCGAGTTCTCGATGTTCGACACCAGCGGGTAGTAGCCCCACGAGCCGTCGCTGAACTGCACGGGGAACAGGTTGGGCGCCATGCCGTAGGCACCGGCCCACTTCTGCTGCTGGAAGAACTCGCCGTTGTTGCCGTAGTAATAGCGCGGCGTCTTCTGCTGGGCGTTCGAACCGGCCAGGTTCACCTTGAACTGCGTCGTCTTCGTGATCTGGAAGTCGAGGTTCGAGCGCACGTTCAGACGGTTGTAGGTGTAACCGCCCTCATAGCCCTGGTGGTTGTCCCACACCTTCGTCATGTCGCCCTCGTTCTGGAAGTCGAAGGCCACGAAGTATTTCACGAGCTTCGTACCGCCCGAGAAGTTGATGTTCGTATTATAAGATAAGGTGTAGTCCTTGAACATCTCCTCCTGCCAGTCGACGTTCGGGTAGCGCTCGGCCTGGCTGTAGTCGCCCAGATAGTTGCCGTTGGCGTCGTAGTTGGGCTTCACCGTATAGTCCTGGTTGCGGAAGTTGTCGATGAACGTCTGCGGACGATAGTAGGCCCACGAGGCGGCCCCGCCCAGGGCGAGCTCGTGCTCGATGGCCTGGTTGCGCAGCATGTAGCCGTCGTAGGAGTCGTACTTGCGCGGCAGCTTCGACACGGCCTTCAGCGTGGCGTTGAAGCCCACGTCGATGCGGGCCTTGCCCTCCACACCGCGCTTCGTCGTGATCAGGATCACGCCGTTGGCGCCCTCCACACCGTACACGGCCGTGGCGGAGGCGTCCTTCAGCACGGAGATGGTGGCCACGGAGGTCACGTCGACCGACTTGATCTCGCGCTTCACACCGTCGACGAGGATCAGCGGCTGGGCGTCCTGGTTCCAGGCGGCGGCGCCGCGGATGTAGATACGCGGGTCTTCCTCACCGGGCTGACCGGTGGAGGCGATGGTGGCGATACCGGGCAGGTTACCCGTGAGGGCGGCACCCACACTGCCGATACCGGCGGCGCGCTCCAGCACCTCGCCGGTGGTCTGCGTGATGGCACCCACCACGGAGGCCTTCTTCTGCTGGCCGTAACCCACGACAACCACTTCGGAGAGCTGCGTGTTGTCGGTCAGCGTCACGTTGAACGTGCGGTGCTTGCCTACCTTCATCTCCTCTGTGTTCATACCAACGTATGAGACAACGATAGTCGTTGACTCGGACGGGACTGTCAGGGAGAAGTTACCGTCGAAGTCGGTGATCGTACCGGTAGCGGTGTTCCCCTTGACGACTACGGAGGCGCCTATCAGCGGCTCTCCGTTCGAGTCGACAACCGTTCCCTTGATGGCGACGCCCTGTGACCACGCTGCGGCGCAGACCAGGAGCATCAGCGACAATGCCGTCACGCGGCATTGCCACTGGGCCCATGGAAGAACGGTTTTCATTAAGTTAGTTAATTGCTTCATTTTGATTATTTTGATTTAGTTCAAATTCTGGCTGCAAAATAAATAAATATTATTTAAAATAGCTTTTTAAAATGTAACATATACTTTTGCAACCGCCTCAAAACAAAGCGAATGTTACTTTTGAGCAAGTGTTTGTAACTTAAGGAAAACTTTCTTGTTACATTCAGTAAACAAGATTATAAAGGATTAACACAATCCTTGCCCGGTTGCAGTTCGGCGTACTCGCGGGCCACGTCGGCGATACACGGACAGGCTTTCTGCGGGTCCAGGTCGTGGTGGCCCACGATCAGCGCCCTCGGGTAGCGGCGGTGGAGCACCTCGAGCAGCTGCACCATCGCAAGCTTCTGTTCCGTGGTGCGCGTGTCAGCGGGTCGCCCCTCGCTGTCGAGGCCGCCCTCGTAGCACACCCCTATCGAGTGGCGGTTGTGGTGCAGGCAGTGGGCGCCTATAAGCCATTCCGGGCGCCCAGGCTCCACCTGTCCGTCGCGCCGCACGACGTAGTGATAGCCGATGCCCATCTTCCAGCCCCGCCGGCGGTGCCAGCTGTCGATCTGTGCGGCCGAGCTGGTCTGCCCGGGCCGCACAGCGGAGCAGTGGATGATGATCAGTGTGATATGACGCATGACTGCATGAGGAAGGTTGACACGAAGGCGGTGATGACCGTCAGGATGAAGTTGCCGATCTTCTCGGCGGGGATGTCCTTGAATAGTTTCATGATTTCTGGGGATTAGTTGTTTTTAATTCTACGGAGATTCTTTTGTCTAAGGAGAATAGGAGAATAGGAGATTTTTTTCTAAGGAGATTCTTTTGTCTAAGGAGGGATTTCTTAGTCTAAGGAGAGGAGGAGAAGAGGAGTTTTTATTCTACGGAGAGATTATTTCTCCTTATCTCCTAAACTCCTTAGACCAAAAAAAATCCTTATCTCCTATACTCCTTAGACAAAAACCTCTCTCCTTAGCCCTCACCGCCGGTGGAGGTGCCGTCGGGCTGGGCCACGGCGATGCCGTAGGTGGAGATGGCAATCTTCTCCTGGTAGCGCTTCTCCTTGCCGGAGATGGTCTTCTTGATCGACTTCACGACGTAGCCCCACTCGAAGATACATTCGGCCTTCAGGGCCTTCGAGGTGAGCTTCTCGCCCTTCGTGTTCTCGGGCTGGAAGTTCAGGTAGATGCCGTTGATCATCGCCGCCGGTCCGCCGGCGATGGCCTCGGTGACGCTGGTCTTGCCCAGCTTGCCGCCGTCGACGGAGGGGTAGAAGGTGCCCAGGCCGTCGATCTTCACCGGCTGACCCTGGCAGACGAGCTCCTTCATGCACTCGACCATCTGCTTGATCACCAGCTCGCACATCTGGAAGCTGGCAATCTTGCCGTGCTCGGTCATGTGGCGGCAGAAGCCCTTGAGGTTGATAGGTTCCTTACGCTCCACCTCGGCGAAATACTTGCCGAAGGCGCTCGAGTCGTCGTTGTTGTTCTGGCGGAGGTTGATCACCATGGGAATGTTTGTACGTGCCATAATTTAAAAGTTAAAAAGTAAAACAATAGAAAAATGCTCTCGGTGTCAAGGGGGTGATGCTGGCGGAGAAAGGTGGCTGGTTTCTCGGAGAAAGGTAGTACCTTTCCGGCAGAAAGGTGGCTGGTTTCTCGCTGAGGGGGCTGTCCTT
>CAMNPN010000114.1 GCA_946548085.1 uncultured Prevotella sp.
TACAGCCTCCAGTCATATCAACTGTACGCTCGAGCTTTGCTCGCTTGCTACTGAAAGGACGCAAGAACTGTAAACCGTAAACTGTAAACAAGTTATTGTTTCCACGTTTCCGGGCTCTTGCGCCATTCGGCGAGCACGGCCTTGTCTTCTTCCTTGATATAGCCCGTCTTGGCAGCCTCCTCGATGACGGCCTCGTAGTTGCTCAGCGTGATGAGTTTCACACCTGCCTCCTCGAAAGCCTGTTCAGCCACAGGGAAGCCGTAGGTGAAAGAGGCCACCATGCCGATGACCTCCACACCGTAGTCGCGCAGGGCCTTCACAGCCTTCAGACTGCTACCGCCCGTAGAGATCAGATCTTCGACCACGACCACCTTGGCGCCCTTCTTGATCTCACCTTCCACCTGGTTGCCCATGCCGTGATCCTTCGGCTTCGGACGGACATAACTGTAAGGCAGTCCCAACTGGTCTGCGACGAGTGCGCCTTGGGCGATGGCTCCTGTGGCCACACCTGCAACGGCCTCTGCCTCAGGGAAATTCTCCTGGATGGCGTGACACAGTTCCAACTTCACGAACGAGCGAAGACTGGGGAACGACAGCGTCTTGCGGTTGTCGGTATAGATGGGTGACTTCCAGCCCGAGGCCCACGTAAACGGGTCGTTCGGCTGCAGTTTGATGGCCTGAATCTCCATCAGTTTCTTGGCAAATTGATTCTTGATTTCCATCATATAATTTACGATTTACAGATTTACCATTTACTATTTGGCTGCAAAGTTACAACTTTTTTTCCAACCCTACAAGCTATCAGTCGCAAAAATCTTAGTAGCTCCTCCTTAAGCTTACAATTATGTTTAACAATTAAAGCCAAAAAATTTATGGCATTAATAGATTATATTCAGATTGGCAGTCTCTCTTCTTTGGATTCTTATTGAAACGCCATGAAATGCTGAGCATTGCATAACGAGGAATAGTGTTAGTCCATGTCTCAGTCCGTCCTTGGGCATCAACGCGATAAGTGTGGTTGCTAATCTGACCAAGGATGTCACATGCACTGAGGGTGAACAGCATTTTCCCTTTCATTAGGCTTTTTGTTATACGAGCATTCCAGACCAGTTCGCTGGAATTCATCTCGCTTGTGTGATATCCTCGGTGAAGATAGTTGTCTATGTCTGTTGATATCTGCATTTTCCAAGGCAGGTCTATGGTGGCGGAGGCCCCCAGGCTGAAATCTATGGCATTGATACTGACGAAATCGGTCATGTTGCTGGTTATATGATTCCATCGTACATAGGTGTGAAGGTCGCCTACGACGCCTTCACCCTGCCTGTAATCCAGCTTCAGTTCATCCGTCACAGCCCATGTCTTCACGATGCTGCGACGGTTTGTGTTGTCGTCTGATACATGGGCCAGATCCACGCTGTGAAGAAACTCCGGCCTGATCTTGTTGTCAAATGTAAATAGTTTCCTTTTGCCGATCGGTGTTGTGAACCCGAGGTCTCCGTTTATAAACCAATTCCCGTTTACACTTTCAGGGCGGGTTGTCGTAACACCTGTTTGCTTGTCAAAGATGAGGTTGTAGGCTACAGCATGACTTGTAGTTCGGAAGTTAAAATTGGAATAGATCACCCTCTGATTCTGCCATGTCCGTCTGAACTCTGTCTTGATGTCCAGATGATGGATGTTCTTCAGGTCCCTATTCCCCAGTCGTACTCTCAGTGGATTGCTGTCGTCGCGGAAGTCGGTCAGGTAGACAAGGTTTGGAACCTCGCTGCTGTGACGTACAGCCAGACTGGCCCAATAGCCCATTGGCATGATTCTGAGGAAGAGGGATGGCTCGAAGAAAACCGATTGCCTGTTGACTTGCTGCTCATTGACGCGAAATGCATCCAGCCGATGGCTATTCCATTTCAAGGGAAGTTCTATTTTTAACATTCCGTTTAGTCTTTCCTGACTAAAGTTATTGGTATACTCCAATCCGAATGTGTGATAATTGGCAGAATTCCGATACACATAGCTGTTCGGCAAGTCAAGCATGCTGTTTAGTTCCCTGGCAGTGGATGGAAGGAGGTCTATTCGTGTACTGTCGTTGACGACCATCTGCTCGAGTCTGAACATCTGTCTGCGGTCTTTGCTGTAATGGTAGTCATAATGATAGGATGGGCGAATGGTCTGCCATCCCCAGTGATAGTCATAGCCTATTTCTATGCTTGAACTTAAGTTTTGAACAGGTGCTGTCATATATGTCCTGCGGTAGTCACGCGGTTTCACCCCATCCGTAAATCGGAGGTCGTAAAGTGAGAAATCTGACTGTTTTCTGTTTGAATAGTTCAGGCTGGCATTGACATGTAGCACATCAGCGACAAGTCGGATGCCGTTCTCCATACTCATCTGAAACGAGAAATCGCGAGTGTCACCCTGACTTTGATTCAAGAGGCTATTCAATGTCATCAGACCGCTTGCCGTTTTTGCCTGATTGGTCCCCTGGTTTGTCCCTGTTGCATAGTCTGCCGTGAGACGGCTTGTATTATAAAACTCCCTTTTCTGGATCCACAAACTATTATTTGTTTGCCAGTGCTCCTGTTTGTTTTGGAACACATTAGATGCATGGGTAAAGGCATCCAATCCACTCAAGTAGGTCTGGCTGTTTGTCTCTGTCTGCTTGTCGGTACCTGTATAGTCATAGGAGTTTGATGATTGTAAGTACGAATCTTTTGAGAAATTATGGGTATAGTTGATTCCTGCAGACTTCCTGCTCGACAATCCTCCAGACTGCATAGCAGTCTTCCATTGTTTATCGAAATCTGAGCGGCGGCTGTCGTTCAGGTTATTAATGTTTACGAATGCAGACAGGTTATCCATTTCACTGAATCGGGTACATAGCGATTGGAGATTATATCGGTTGTGGGTACCGGCACCAGCGATGACGTTCCCAAGGTACCCGGTAGCATATTCTTTTTTCAGTCTGACATCCATGACATACGAATAGTCGTCCATATCACGGTTCATCATCTGTGAAGCGGCACCTTGCTTATGATATACTTTTACCTTGCCAATCGTATATGATGGCAGGTTTTCAAGGGCTATCCGTGGATTTCCCTGAAAGAATTCACGACCGTTGACGAGCAGACTCTCAACGAACCTGCCGTTTACAGTAATGCGGCCGTCATTGTCGATGCTTGTTCCTGGTAGTTTTCTGATCAGTCCATCAAGCATAGAACCTTCTGGGAGCTTGAAGGCATCTGCATTGTAGATGATGGTATCGCCGCTATATATCATTTTCACCTTTGTTGCCCTTACTGTTATCTCTGGCAATTCCTTGACTGATTTTACTAACCTTATGGGCTTAACAAATATTACAATCTCACGGTTGGAACGGATTTCAAAATTCATATAACCGTCTTCATATCCTATGCTTGTTGCCTTGATGATGTAGCGCCCAGTCTTCCTTATTTTGAAACTGTAATGACCACTTAATTGTGGGTATTCTGGAGAATCTATGGTTTTGTCGATAGCGATTACTGTACTGTCGGCAGTCATGAGCGTTAAAGTGATGTTTGGTAGATTCTCTCCCATGAAGTTGTCTATCACATAGCCTTGAACAATATGATCACGCTCCTTTGCCATTGCAGGATTAATGCCCATTATCAATCCCAAGATCAGTATATATCCAAATAATCTCATTTTTGTGAACTGTCAATGGGGGTTAAATAGACTTCTATCTGCTGAGACTTCTCATCATCGCGTAGTGTCATCTCAGCATAGGCTGTTTCGTATCCATCGGCTTCTATTTTAAAGAAATAGTGTGGGCGGTGTTGCACTTCACAATAATAGCGATATACCATATAGGCTGCCCATGGCCTTTCCGGGACGGTGCTCACAAAGTGTCTGACACTTTGTGAGCAATCTCACGTTGAGAAACTTTGTTTACAGCCATTTCTCTATGGGTTTAATGGTCTTGCCAGAATTGGCTTTAATGATATCTCGCCACTCAGGATCATTGTCTGCCACCTGAGGCATTTCCTGATTAGCGAACCTTGTTTCCAGTTCTGCATCAGAAGGCGTAGCGACAGCCCTCCTAATAACTTTCGCCTTGCGTGATGGAAGCGAACTTCTCTCTGCAATCTCATCATCAAGCACAGATTTCGTCAGTTTTGATGCAAGACTCAGTTTTACAGTCCTGCTCAATGTAGAAAGCATTTTCCAGTATGCTTCTACGGTGTCATGCTCTGGCCTTGTTAATACAGCTTCCATAATTATTTGGGTATTACTTTCACTATTTTGGGGCAAAGATAGGAAATATTTCTGAAACTTGCAAGGATTTGGATGGAAAAGATGACAATTATGACCGCTCGGCTATGCCGCTTGCTACTAAAAGGACGCAAGAAATGACGGTGTCAGATTCTGGGGGAGGCGTTTGGTGCTCACAAAGTGTCAGACACTTTGTGAGCACAGGTTGATAAGAACCTCTTGAAACAAGTCTGCAACCTCATCTTGGTCTTGGGAGAACATGTAGCAGACGGTGTAAATCGTACTGCGGTTAGCCCTTACCATTTCTTCAAACTCACGTTCTAAATCGTTCATTTCTTCTTGTTTGATAAATCATCCTTTGATAATAAGTCACAAGATGGTGGAAAAAAACTACAGAAAATCAAATAAATTTTTGCAAAGGTATCGATTTGATTTGAAACCCCAAAAGAAAATGCTCACAAAGTGTCTGACACTTTGTGAGCAAAGAACAATTTGATCCCCTCATTCCGGGGCTATTTGATTAATATTTAACTCGTCCCAATTTTAACGGGACACTAATGTCTGCAAGTGTATTCATAAGTCTTTTTTTTCTTTCCAACTTGAGCCTTCTGTCGGCAAAGGTACGAAAATTATCTTGAACAAGTGAACAAATGTGGAAAATATCTTGGTAGTTTGCAGAAAATTTTGTAACTTTGCAGACAGATAGACAAATGATAAAAACTCCAAGGATTATGAACCATAAAAGCCTATTATCCACCGCCGCTGCCAGCGGCTTGCAGCTGGGAAGCGGCCTCCGCCGCATCGTGTGCCTCGCGGCACTGTTGGTTGTTTTCGCCACTACCGCACGGGCCTACGACCTCTGGGTCGGCGGCGTGCAAGTAACCACAAGCAACGCCTCGGACATTACGGGCTCTAACATCAAGGGCAATCTCAGCAGTGTGAACGGCGGGAACCCCAAAGTCAATTACGTAAGCTCGACTAACACGCTGTACCTTTACAACGTCAAAATAGAACGCACGGGGAAGAATAACCATGCCATAGAGAACAAGGGCATGAATGGCCTTAGAATCGTCCTGAAAGGGGAAAACGTCCTGAAGGCAACCGGCTCATCTGCAGTGAGACTAGACAAAAACACCACGATCACGACCACGTATGACGGCAATCAGGGTAAAACCAGTATTGAAGGGGGCAGTGAGGATGCGCTGTACGTGAGTAAGAATGGTAGTGACGACTCTCCGATCATCGAAATCAAGGATGCCGTTCTCGACGTCAAATCCGAGAGTAGCTGCTTCGACACCAACTGCAGTCCGACGCTGGTCATCGATAACTCCACCGTCAATGCTACGTGTTCCTACAACAAGAGCGGCGACTGTTACGCCGTGTTCGACTTCAATTTGCTGACCGTACGCAACTCAACGGTCACCCTAACCGGCTATTCGCAGGCTATCAGGAACCTGGCTTCGCTGAATTTAGGAACCGATATGTGCATTGAAACGCCGAGTGGAGGAAGTTTCAATAGCAGCAGCAAGACAGTGGTCAACTCCAGTGGCAGTGCTGCCTCTACCGTTGTTTTCAAGATGATGAGGGTTGCCGTGAACTCTACGAACTTCCCCGACGCGAACTTCCGCAATTGGCTGCTGAAGCAGTCGTATGGCGAGGACGGATACCTTACTTTTGCAGAGATTGCGGCGGTGACGGAAATTAATGTTAAGTTGAAAGACATCTCCAGCCTCAAAGGAATTGAGTACTTTCAGGCGCTGGAAGAACTGGATTGCCGCACCAACGATCTGACCACCCTTGACGTGTCGAAGAACACGGCGCTGAAAAGGCTGGATTGCTTAGGCAACGATCTGACCACCCTTGACGTATCGAAGAACACGGCGCTGAAAGAACTGGATTGCCGCGAGAACGACCTGAATTCCCTTGACGTGTCGAACAACACGGCGCTGACATATCTGAAATGCTCCTGGAACGATCTGACCACCCTTGACCTGTCGAAGAACACGGCGCTGACAAATCTGGATTGCTACTCGAACGGGCTGACTTCCCTTAACGTATCGAAGAACACGGCGCTGAAAGAACTGGATTGCCACAACAACAGCCTGACCTCCTTGGATGTCTCTAAGAACACGGCGCTGGAAGAGCTGAATTGCAGCCAAAACAGGCTGACTTCCCTTGACGTTTCGAAGAAAACGGCGCTGATTTATCTGTATTGCTATGAAAACGATCTGAAAACCCTTAACGTTTCGAAGAACACGGCGCTGGAAGAGCTGAATTGCAACGAGAACGACCTGAATTCCCTTGACGTGTCGAATAACCCGGCGCTGAAGTTATTGAATTGCTATAACAATCAGCTGACTTCCCTTGACCTGTCGAATAACACGGCGCTGGAAAAGCTGTATTGCTTCGGCAATCAGATAAGCGGAGATGCTATGGCCAACCTCGTCAACAGTCTGCCATTGGTGACAGGTGATTGTCCCTTCATTGTATGTGACGACAATCGAACACCCGACAACGTCATTACCACCGTACAAGTGGAAATCGCCACGGACAATGGCTGGAAGGTGAAGAAATACAACAATAAGGACTTTCAAGTGGACTACGTCGGTCTGGGCGACGTCAATGGTGACAAAAAGATCGACCAGACCGACCTCGACACGATTGTCGACATCATCATGGGGCGGGTAAACTTAGGATATGCCGGCGACCTGAACAACGACGGCAAGACCGATGCCGCCGACGTGGTGAAGATGGTCAACGTCTTCAGGTCCCTCGGGAAAGGAATCTGGTGAATCACATAACGTTCTGACCCAGTAGAATGTGCTCACAAAGTGTCAGACACTTTGTGAGCATGTGTCAGAATCAAGAATATAACCTTTCATATCTGTCTAATCGTCAAGACTTATTTCACGATTAAGAGGACGACCGTCATTGCGAGGCGATACCTTACTGAGTCGCCGGGAATGTCTTTGTACAAAGTAACTAAGTGTTTAAAAATCTGCTAACTCTTGGCGAAGCCGAGGGCAAGGACACTTACTTTGACATTGCCGGCCTTGCACAGTTCGTTGGCACAGGCGATGACGGTGGCTCCCGTGGTGACGACATCGTCGATAATCAGCAGGTGTTTGTTGCGGATAGAGGCTCCGTCGATCAGTTCAAATACCTTCTCGACATTTTCATTCCGTTCCCAGCGGCCTTTGCTCGTCTGACTGCCAGCGAATATGTTCCGCTTTACCACTTTGTTATATATAGGGATGCCTGCCAGCTCGCTGACTCCCTTGGCAATCTCCAGGCTCTGGTTGTAGCCTCGCTGACGCAGGCGTTTCCTGGCCAGCGGTACAGGCACGATACAGTCGATTCCATCGAAGAAACTGCTCGACAGCAACTCTCTGGCAGTCATCCTGCCCATCACCTCACCGATCTCCGGATGGTTCTTGTATTTCAGCTGGTAGATGATGTTGGCCGTCTCTGCGTGGGGCTCATAATAGAAGAGTGCCGCAGCCCGTTCGATGGGTATCTGATGCCAGAATAGTTTTGCCATCTCGTTGTCGTACGGGGCTGTGGCGAATGCCGTCCGTGGCAAGTGCAGGTTGCAGGGGCTGCAGATGGTGTCTTCTGTGACGGTGAGCCTGTTGCCGCAGACCACGCAGAGGCGGGGAGAGATCAGGTCGAGCAGGCGATGCCAGAAACTAATCGGTTTCATCGGCCATGTCGTCTGAGAATTCTTCTTCCTCGACATCCATGCATTGACGGATGATGCTGAAGTCGAACCCGCGGCTTAAGGCGAAACGGACGAGCTTGCGATTCAGCTCGTAGTCGTTCTCTGCCTTGGTGGTCTTCCGCTTCTGTTTCAGCAGGGGCCGCAGAACGTCAAGGTACTCTTTTTCGTCGATTCCATCGAGCACGCGCTGCTGGATGTCGTCATCGATATGTTTCAGCCAAAGGGCTTGCTGCACCTTGCGGCGCCCCCATTTGTTGTAGCGTATCTTGTCGTTCACGAAGGCACGGGCATAGCGTTCGTCGTCGATGTAACGCTCTTTCGTGAGACGTGAGATGACGCGCTCTTGGGCCATTTCATCGAGGCCCCAGCGGCGCATCTTCTCACGCATCTCATGCTGGCAGTGCTCTGCCTGGGCACAGAGGGAGGCCAGCTGGAGGTAGGCCTCTTGTTCGGTTGTTTCTTTTTTCATATCTTAGTGGCTTTAAGGAATCTGTTCTTGCCAAACTGGTCTTTGCGGATTTCTGTCTTCTCGAAGCCGATGCCCTTGAGATAGCGGTCTACAGCCTCTGCCGTCAGCGGGTTGAGTTCGAAGAAGAGTTTGCCGCCAGGACGCAGTCGGCGCCCGGCATAGTCGCCAATGCGCTGATAGAAGACGATGGGACTGTCTGCTGGTGCGAAGAGGGCGAGCTGAGGCTCATGGTCGAGCACGTTTTCCGCCATTCCATCGCGTTCCTGGGGTTGTATATAGGGTGGATTGCTAACGATAAGGTCCCACACGGGCCATGAAGAATGAAGCGTGGGGCATGAAAGGCTATGGGTAGGCGCGTTAGCGGGAATGGCATCCAAAATGTCGCGATGTTCGAAGGTCACCTTGGCACCAAGGGCTTCGGCATTGGTTGCCGCGATGTGGAGGGCATCGTCGGAGATGTCCCAGGCCGTCACTTTGGCCTCGGGTATCTCTAAAGCCAGCGTGATGGCGATACACCCGCTGCCCGTGCCGATGTCGAGGATGTCGCACGAAGCGGTCTGCCGCTGACCATTGGCCGCTGACCATTCTTGTGAGATGATCCACTGGCAGAGCTCTTCCGTCTCGGGTCTTGGAATCAGTACGCCTGGGGCTACATGGAAGGGCCGCCCGCAGAAGTCTGCCTTACCTATTATATATTGTACTGGTTCGCCTTTTTCAAGTCTGAGTGCGATTTTTTCCAGTTCTGCTTGGTCGTCTGCGGATAATTCCGTAACTTTGCCGCAGAGAACGTCTGCCCACGAGAGCCCGAAGCGCTCTTCAAGCACCCAGCGGGCGATGGCTTTCGCCTCGCCTGCGTCGTAGATGGGAGTCAGTCTGTGCCAGAGTTCTTCGTATGTCATAGTGGGTGCAAAGGTACAAATAAAAGTAAAAAGGTAAAAAAGTAAATAGGTAAAAAAAGTGAAAAGTGAAGAACTGTGAATTATGAACGATGACGAGAAATACATGCGACGCTGCATCCAGCTGGCTAAGAACGGTCAGCAGAACGCGAAACCTAACCCGATGGTGGGGGCTGTGATTGTGAGTGCTGATGGACGTATCATTGGCGAGGGTTATCATGTGCGTTGCGGTGAGGGGCATGCCGAGGTGAACGCCTTTGCCTCTGTGCGCAAAGAGGATGAGCCGCTGCTCAGGACGGCCACGATGTATGTCTCGCTGGAGCCTTGTTCCCATTATGGCAAGACGCCGCCTTGTGCCGACCTGATCATAAAGAAGGGCGTGAGGCGCGTCGTCGTGGGTTGCATCGACGCGTATGCCGAGGTGCAGGGACGAGGCATCAAGAAACTCCAGGAAGCAGGCATCGAGGTAGAGGTTGGTGTGTGCGAAGCAGAGTGTAAGGCCTTGAACCGCCGTTTCTTCACATTCCATCGAGAGCATCGGCCGTATATCATCCTGAAATGGGCGCAGACGGCCAACGGATTTATCGATGACCATTTCCAGCCCACGCAGATCTCCTCTGACTTCACCAAGATGCTCTCCCATAAACTTCGTGCTGAGGAGGACGCCATTCTGGTGGGACGAGTCACAGACAAGCGCGACCACCCGCAACTGAATGTCAGAGAGTGGTGTGGCCCTGATCCCAAGCGGCTGGTTATCGACCATCAGCATCCCCTGAATCTCGACAGCCTTCATGCCCATCGCATCCAGTCGCTGATTGTAGAGGGAGGCGCCTTGACCCTTCAATCCTTCCTCAAAGAAGGTCTCTGGGATGAACTCCGCATAGAGACCAATCTGTCGATGACAGTTAGCGACGGAACAAGAGCCCCACAGATACCTGCCGATGCCATTGCCGTCGAAAGCCATCAATATGACGACAACCTGATCACGGCTTATCGCCACATCCGGTAAGGGTATCCTTTTCACAATAATAGCCCTCAAAGGTCTCACACCTTCGAGGGCTATATATTATATATAATGTGTAGTCTTACTTCACAAGAGCCTCACGAGCAGCATTGATCTTATCCTTTGCCTCTGCAATCTGAGACTTCAGTTCAGAAACAGTAGTAGCGTTGAGAACCTCCAGCGGAGCGAGAGCCTCAGCAACAGGAGCAATCTCGGGATCATACTGAGAAAGGCGCTTCAAAGCATCGAGGATCAGCACAATACGGAAGGTGGTGTTGGCAGCAGCCTCATCAGTGAAAGTGCTGAGGTACTTTTCAGAATTCTGGTTAGCCAGATAGAGTTGCTCAACAAGTGAAGCAGCGGCGAGTTGCCAGAAATAGTTCAGGCGACCGTTTTTCTCCATTTCGTCGTAAAGGGTCTGTGTGGTCTCAGAAACAGAGCCCTCGTTATCAAGAGTCTTGAAGGAAGGATCGTTGATGTCGGCAGCCAACTTGGTGATAGCCTTATCATAGTCCTCGGTAGGCATCTCATAGAGTTTGGCAACTCTTCTGTCGACGTCGAGGGCACTCAGCAGACGATATTTCTCAGAGAGAACAGTAGCATTCTCTGTAGAAGCGGGGTCCAGGAGATAGTCGGGCTTCACCTGCTTCTCCTCCTTGGTGAGTTGGATACCACCATTGCCATCAGACTGCAGGAAGGGCACCATCTTCAACTTACCGATCTCTGATGCGAGGCTGTCGACGTGCATCTTGATGCTGGCCTCTATCTGCTCCTGTTCGAAACTCTTTACTACTGAATCAGCCGACTCTGTGTTCTGTGCGGTTTTGTTGCCGCATGCTGCAAAAACGATTGCTGCGAACGATGCAGCGAGAATTGATAATTTTTTCATTTGCTTTTTGAATTTAATTAATAAAAATATTTAGATTATTTTATTTCCTAATAAGCCTTCCTGGCCAGTCTGTCAGGAGGAAGATGGTCAGGATGACGCACATCAGCAACAACACACCGAGATTGAACCACAGTGTCTTGATGTGCCACGAGCCGACAATCTTCTCACTGCTGTAGAAGGGAGCCCTGCCGCATTGACTGTGAGGCGTCAGGAAGATGGTGCTCATACGAGGCACGATATGGCCGTCGATGACATCGAGCATCCGCTGCTGGTCTGCTCCGATGACACAGTCCTCCAACTTGATGTTATAATTGTCGCGCTTCAGTTGCACGATGCTTTCCTTACCCTGTTCACGCACCAATGCGGTCATCTTGGCATCGGCTTTAAGCGTTGCCTCGTTGCCCCGTTTGGCCAGGATTGTCTCTGCCTCTTTCATATAGTCATAGAGAGAGGTATAAGAATAGTCTCCCTGATAAGGCTTCATCTGACAGTATGCCGTAATCTCAGGCAGGTTCATGCGGATGGTCTCCATGTGCATGGGATCGACGGTCTTACCTCTCTTCTCCTCATCCTTCTTCGTCTCAAGTTGCGACTGAAGTTCGTTGAGGAAGCCCATATTATAGAATTGGTTCTCGTACTTTTGCTTGTCGAGTTCGAAGAACGGTGCCTCGTAGGGATTGTCCGTAAACGACGTGACAGCCAGTGCCTCGTAAGACCAGCGTGAGGGGATGATGTCACCAATCAGAGGAACATTGCCCGTCGTGCTCTTCGGTGTCAGGTCAGAGAAACTCACCACCAGTCCGCACAACAGGATCTGAGGGATCAGCAGCATCGGAATGCTGATATAGATGGCCACGACCGAACTCAGACATTGCGACAGCAACAGACCCATGAGGTTGGAGAGGAAGGCGGTGACGAAGAGGATAAGCCACCACTCAGCGAAGAGCCCGTGCAGACCCATGATGTAATTGCCTACCAGGATAAATAATAAGGTCTGTATCAACGATACGCCGGCCATATAGATGATCTTCGACCAGATATAACTGCCGTATGACAGATGCAGGAAACTCTCACGCTTCAGCAGAGCCCGATCCTTGATGATCTCCTCCGCACTGCCGCTCATGCCGATAAAGGTGGCGACGATGACTGACATGAAGAAATAACTCACGAGGTTCTTGTTGTCCATCACCGAATAGCCTTCTGGCGGTGCATAACGAGTCAGGAAGGAACAGACAAGAGCCAGCAGCGGAGCCTCCAGCAGGGTGATGCACAGATACTGGACATTGGTGATCTTCGTGTGGATATTGCGTCGCAGGAAGATGGCAAACTGCTTCAGCGGGCCTGGCTTCTTCTGGTCTGAAGGGGGCACATCGCTGACATTCGGCTGGGAGAACTGTGGACGATGGTCCAGATACATCTTGTGCCACTGTTCTGGCGTCACCTTCCTTTCATCAGAGATTTCGCCCGTATTGTTAAGCGCCTTCTCGTCGATGATATTGAGGATGACCTCCGGATTCACATTACCACAAGTGGGACAGGCACTGGTCTCTGCATCAGCGTATGCCGCCGCCTCCTTGAAATAAGTAATAGCGTTGATGGGATTGCCGTCGTAGACGGGATAACCACCCTTGTCCAACAGCCACAGACGGTCGAAGAGTTTATAGACGTCGCTGGAAGGCTGATGGATATTCACGATGATCAACTTTCCCTTATAGGTCTGTTCCTTCAACAAGTTGATGACCATCTCTGTGTCGCTCGACGACAAACCTGAGGTAGGCTCATCGAGGAAGAGCACAGCCGGCTCGCGGATTAACTCCAGAGCGATGTTCAGTCGTTTGCGCTGACCGCCTGAGATATATTTGTTGATGGCTGAGCCCACCTTGAGGTCCTTGATGGCGTCGAGCCCCAAGTCCTTGAGCGTCTTCGTCACACGGAAGTCAATACCCTTGTCGTCCATACCCTCGAAACAGAGTTTGGCCGTATACCAGAGGTTCTGATAGACCGTCAATTCTTCGATGAGCAGGTCATCCTGAGGCACGAAACCTATCAGGTTCTTGGCTTCAGGCTCGGCGATGTCGTGGCCGTTGATGGTGATACTGCCTTCCTGGGGCCTCAGACTGCCGTTGAGGAGTGAGAGCAGGGTGGTCTTTCCTGTTCCTGAACCACCCATGATGGCCAACAGTTCTCCACTCTGAAGTGTGAAACTGAGGTTGTGGGTGCCGTTATTGCTGTTGGGGAAACGGAAGTTGATGTCGCGCCCGCAGAACTCCACATGATGGATTCTGTCTTCTTCGAGACCGTTGGCCTTCTGATAGGCACGCAGAATCGTGGAGTAATAGACGGGGGTGCGGTTCTTTCCTTTCAGTACGCTGCTCTGCAACCAGACCTGGAAGGCACCAGACAACACAGGCACGTCGTTCAGCATCACGGTATCAGAACCCGTATAGGTAAAGAGCAAAGTACCAGTATGAGAGTCGAGCAAGGTCTTCAACTGGCCGTCTGTGCCCTCTAACTTGTGCAGCATGACCTGCTCCGTTTCGCGGTTGGCTACAAAATCAGCAAAATACTTAAACTGTTCTGCCGGTATCTCCAGCGCCTCCACCATAGCCTTGAACAGGTCATCCCCGTGACCCTCCCGATAGCCGCAGAACTCCATCAGTCGGAGCAGCAATAAGGATTTCTCGCCGGCCTTGATCTCTCCATGCAGGGCAGAACAGATCGAACGGATGCTCTCCTGAGTATCGAGGCTGTCGTCATCCATCAGGTCATAGGTACTCCTCAAGTCTTCATAAAAGCCCAAGTAGGAGTCGATGTTGCGGATGCCGTATTGGTGACGCAAATAGTTAACCAGCATGGTCTTAGCCCATGCTTCATCTACTTGCTCTTTCTTGCCAAACAAGGCAAACAGACTCAGGAAACTGGATAATAGAATATCAGTCATCTTTCCTGTAGTAAGGTCTAAATACTAGGTCAAATTGCAATTTTGCTTGCAAATTTAAATAAAAAATCAGAGTCTGCTCTCTTTATAGGGTTAAAAAGAATTAAAGTGGTCTATTTACCGTTCAAATGAGCACTACAGAGGTCAGAAAGCCATCAGAGAAATAGGCATTATTTCCGTCCGAAGTCAGCAGGCACCTCGCCCCACTTCTGCGTCTCCCACTTGATGATGGGGTTGCGGTAGTCGTGGGTCTGTAGCCAGGTTTCGGCGCGGGCAATGACCTGATAGAGCTGCTCCGTCTGGGGCGTACGCTCCAGCTTGGTCTTGCACTTGCGCTTGGTGACCCAGAGGATGGCATTATAGGAGTCGCTGTAGATGGTCTTGGTGTGCAGTCCTTGGTTCCAGCAGAGAGCAAGGGCATGGACGATGGCCAGAAACTCCCCGATATTGTTGGTGCCGCGGACAGGACCGTAGTGGAACACCCTGGCCCCTGTCTGCAGGTCTATCGCCTGGTACTCCATCGGCCCTGGGTTGCCAGAGCAGGCCGCATCCACGGCCCAAGCGTCTGCCCTTACCTCGGGGGGCAAGGGCAGCACCGTGTCGTTACGATAGTCGGGAGGATTCTGGGTATTCATCTGTAAACTGTAAACCGTAAACCGTAAACAAAAATTACATTCGCTCCGGTACTTCGATACCCAGCAGGCTCATGCCGTTCTTGATGATCTTCGCCACGTTGCGGGCCAGCACGAGGCGCACGGCCTTCTTCTGCTCGTCGGGTTCGTTGAGGATGGAGTAGTCGTGGTAGAACTGGTTGAACACCTTCGTCAGCTCATAGCAGTAGTTGGCGATACCCGAGGGCGAGTAGTCCTTACCGGCCTGTTCGACGGCAGCCCCGAACTCGTTCATCTTCTGGATGAGTTCGATCTCTTTCATATTCAGTGAAGAGTGGAGTGTGAAGGGTGAAGAAGTGGGAGCCGTCTGAGTATTCTCAGCCTTGCGGAGAATCGATCTGATTCGGGCGTATGTGTACTGGATGAAGGGACCTGTATTGCCGTTGAAATCGATACTTTCCTCGGGATTGAAGAGCATGTTCTTGCGGGCATCGACCTTCAGGATGAAGTATTTCAGGGCACCCATGCCCACGATGCGGGCAATCTCTCGGCGCTCCTCTTCCGTCATGTCGTCGAATTTCCCCAGTTCCATCGAGGTCTTATAGGCATCTTCAACCATCAGCGCCATCAGGTCGTCGGCATCGACGACGGTGCCCTCGCGGCTCTTCATCTTGCCGTTGGGCAGTTCCACCATGCCGTAGGAGAAGTGGGTCAGTTCCTTACCCCACTTGAAGCCGAGGCGGTCGAGCAGGATGGAGAGCACCTGGAAGTGGTAGTTCTGCTC
>CAMNPN010000115.1 GCA_946548085.1 uncultured Prevotella sp.
AGTTGTTCCTGCGGGTACTAAGGTGGAGTAGACCACCGTATCATCTTCATCGCGCAGTTCGAGGGTGAAGTCATCCTCAAAGGCGGGCAGAGTAAGGACGTAATCGTCCTGAGTGATGTACCAAGGACGGGGAGGAGCAAGGGTACTTCCATGACCTATTCCACCCTTGTCAATAATCTGCATGGGGATTTGTCCTGCAGAAAGAGGATTAGCATCCAGCCCACTTAGAAGAGTTAGCAATAATAAAAATTTCTTAATCATAAGCACTTTGGCTTTTAATAATAGATATTAGTGAGAGGACTTCTCGGGTGCAAAGATAGGAAAATTAAAGCAAATACTCTGTGAAATCATAGGAAAAAGATTTTCCAAAATTTTCCAAATCTACCTGATTGCGTAATATAAGAGGTTAACTGATGGCTAAAACACGCTTGTCGTAGTCAGCAGGTGAGCCGTCTATGCCAAAGACTCTTAGTAGCAAGCGGCTTCGCATGTTGGACACATAGCCTGGAGACATGCCCGTCAACTTGTGGATGTCTGTCGGAGAAAAGTGTGCTCGCAGGAGCATTGAGACATCGTACTCTATTTCAGACAGGGTATAGTGGGGGGTGTTCAGCGTGGTATAGAATTGAGGTATCTCTACGTTAATCAATCCTCTTAGTTCTGCAAAGTCCGCCTGTGAAGCCTTCTGATAAGGATTCGAATTAGTATAGCTTTTTAGGCGATTGATAATGGGAGCATTTGCTAACCTGTCTTCTAAAGATGCCAGTGGTTGCTTCGTCTTATGCTTATATGCAGAAATGCGGTTTAGGATAGCAACAATCTCATCGTGTTTCTTTTCAAAGATTTCTTGTGGGGAGAGCTTTTCTTCAGAACAGATATCTTGTAATTCCCTCTGTAGCTGTTCCAGCTTTTCCAAGTCATTACGATAATGTAATATCTCTGATTTCTTTTTCGACCGATAAGACCTTATCCAGAAGAAAAGAAACATAGAAAGGATAATGACTAATGCTATTAAGACAACCAGATTGTTGAGTGTGTGTTGAGCTTTCTTTGCATTCTGTTCTGCAAGAAGTTTGTGATGGTTATAATTGTATGAGGCTTGAAGTTTCTGGATGTTCTGCATCTCGGAAAGGAGATAGGTAGAATCATTCAGTTCATAACTGAGTTTTGCATATTTAGCGATGGAATCGGGGATTCGTTTATTTTCATAGAGCATCTCTAACCCCTTATTCCCTGCTATTTGGTTATTGAGATCTTTACCATCACGTAGTTCTTTTCGGAACATGTATTCTGCAGAGTCTAATTGATGTATTGCCAAATAGTATTCACCTTTTACATAATAGTAGACCTCTCGCCCCTCTTCAATATCGCCAGATGAGTTAAACAAAGAAGAAGACTCAAATCCTTTTATACATTCTTTTGCTCTTTGATAATGTTTTTTCTCAACCAAAGCTGAGATTTCATTACCTAGTACTTCAGATGAGCGATCAAAACGATTGATTTCTTTAAACATTTCTGAGGCTTTATCTGTCACCATGATAACAGAATCTGGTATTTGTAAATAATCATATACCTCTGCTTGTAATGAGTAACATTCTATAGCCTGCAATGTATCTTTCCCCCTCCATGCATAATATTCAGCAAGCCTTAACTCTTTTAACTGACTTCGAGGCTGAATCTGTGTATGAAATACCACTGCACTCTGGGCATGGATGCGGCTCAGTACTTTATAGTTACAGTCGGCAGAGGTGGTGTCGGCGCAGTCGGCGGCCTCCATGTAGGTCTCGAGGGCGCGGGGCAGTTCGTCGAGGCAGTAGTAGGTGCGGCCGAGGATATAGCGGGAGCGCATCCGCTCGTTGGCATCACCGTGATGGTCGAAGTACTTTACGAGGTCTTCGGCCAGCGAGTCGTTGAGCATGGGCTGGCCACTGCGGTTCTGCTGCTCCAGCTGTTCGAGCTGCTGCAGCCGCTGTGCCTTGTCGCCGCTGCAGCCCGCCAGGAACAGCATCGCTCCCATGATAATACTGATAGTCAGCTTCTTCTTTATCATGGTGCAAAGATACAAAAATTCCGCGAAACGATGGATAGTTTCGCGGAAAAACTTTGCTCGGGTATTCTGAGATACGTCGTGATTCTGTTTATTGCATGCTGTAGACCACCTGCATGAGCTGCTTGCCGAGGTCGTCGGCCTGCTGCATTGTCTGGGCTTCGCTGTAGACGCGGATGATGGGCTCGGTGTTCGACTTGCGCAGGTGTACCCAGCGATCGGGGAAGTCGATCTTCACGCCGTCGATGTCGTTGACGGTGGCAGAGCTGTCTTTGGCAAACATCTCCTTCACCTTCACGAGGATGGCGTCGACATCGGTGTCGGGGGTGAGGTCGATGCGGTTCTTCGCAATCTGGTAGTCAGGGAATGTCTTGCGTAGTTCGCTGACGGTGCAGCCCTTTTGTGCGAGGCTGGAGAGGAAGAGCGCAATGCCTACCAGGGCGTCGCGGCCGTAGTGGCTCTCGGGGTAGATGACGCCGCCGTTGCCTTCGCCGCCGATAACGGCGCCTACCTCCTTCATCTTCGTGGTGACGTTGACTTCTCCGACAGCGGCTGCATGGTATTGACCGCCATGCTTCTCTGTCACGTCACGCAGGGCACGGGTGGAAGAAAGGTTGGAGACGGTGGTGAAACTTGTGTTACTATTTGAACTGGTCATACCAGACAAAACATAATCGGCTACGCTGACCAGCGTGTATTCTTCGCCGAACATCGTGCCGTCTTCGCAGATGAAGGCCAGACGGTCTACATCGGGATCGACGACGATGCCGAGGTCGAACTCACCGCTCTTCATGCGGTCCATGATGCCGTGGAGGTTCTTCTCCAGCGGCTCGGGGTTGTGGGCAAAGTCGCCAGTACACTCACCGTTGAGAATCTCGTAGTCGAGGCCGAGGGCCTGGAAGAACTCGGGCAGGATGATGCCTCCGACGGAGTTGATGGTGTCGGCACAGACGCGGAACTTGCGCTGGCGGATGGCTTCGACGTCGACGAGCTTCAGCCCCAGCACGGCATCGATATGGCGGCGGTTGTAGCTGTCGTCGATGGTCAGCGTGCCGAGCTGGTCGACCTCGGCGTAGTGGAAGTCTTCTGCCTCTGCGATGCGGAGCACTTCGGCACCGTCGGCGGCGGTGAGGAATTCTCCCTCGCTGTTGAGCAGCTTCAGGGCGTTCCACTGGCGGGGGTTGTGCGAGGCGGTGATGATGATACCGCCGTCGGCCTGGGCCATGCGCACGGCAAGCTCGGTGGTGGGGGTGGTGGCATAGCCGATGTCGATGACATCGTAGCCCATGCCCATGAGGGTGCCCACGACAACATTGCGTACCATGAGGCCTGAGATGCGGCCGTCGCGGCCCACGACGATTGTCTTTCGGGGAGTGTGGAGTGTGGAGTGTGGAGTGAGATTACCTTGGCAGGGTGAGTCTGCAGTAGTATTCTCACTCCTCACTCCACACTCCTCGCTCCTCGAAATAAAGGTGGCGTAGGCGGTGGTGAACTTAACGATGTCGAGGGGGTTAAGTGTATCTCCGGTCTGTCCGCCGATAGTACCACGGATGCCGGAGATGGACTTGATAAGGGTCATAATATATTAATAATGTTACTGTTTTTGCAATTCTGCAGTTTAAATCTCGCGCTGGATCAGGATGGTGTAGAAGTAGGGGGTGACGTTCGACGAGGCGTAGACGTGACCCTGGGTGTGGGGGATGATGAGGCGTACCTTGGCACACGCATCGTCCATCGACTGTGGACGCCCCACTTTGATATACGACAGGGGCACGAGCCAACCGGCAGGCACGGAGGTGCTGTAGACGTTGGCCATGCGGCCGCTGAGGAAGCTGGCGGTGAAGGTGCCAGCGGCGCGGGTGACCGACAGACGGTCGGGCGTGGAAGCGTATGACACCGTCATGTTCTGGGTCATGAGCGAGTCGTTGAGGATGTCATACTCGGTATAGCGGCAGTCGAGGGTGACGCTCTCGCCATCCTTGATGGCCTCGCCACAGCCGGGACGCACAATCTGCATGTAGACACCACTCTTGTCGAGCTTGACGAACTCTCGCCGCGACAGGTCGGTCTTGTAGCCGTTCTTCACAAACTCTTCTTCAGAGATGACGGTGAAAGAAGAGTCGGCGATGAACTTCGAGATGGCGTTACGCTCTTTCTCTTTCTTGTCGCCATAGGTCTCGTAGTCGTTGCAGCTGGAGAGCACAACGGCCAGGAGTATCAGTATATAAGCCAGTTTCTTCATATCGGGTGCAAAGATAAGCAAAAAAAGTGAAAAGCACACCGCTTTTCACCTTTTTAACTGTTCGGCATAGGCAAGGATGGCCTGGCGCACCACCTGGATGGCCTCGTCGATGGTCATGTCGAGATGACCGCCAGAGGCATTGAGATGTCCGCCGCCGTTGAAGAACTCTGCTGCCATCTTGTTGCAGGGGAAGTCGTCGACGGAGCGCAGCGAGAGCCAGATACGAGGCTTCTCGGAGTCCTCGCGCAGCGAGATGGAGAGCTTCAGCCCGCGAATCTGCTGGGGGATGTTGACCAGCCCCTCGGCGTCGCCCTTGATGTAATGGAAGCGCTTCTGCTCCTCCCGGGTGATGGCATAGTAGGCGGCGTGGTACTGAGGCAGGTAGACCAGCTTCTCATACATCACGTAGCCCATCAGCCGGATGCGGTCTTCGGAGTAGTTGTGGTAGACGTTGCGATAGATGCGGTCTTTGTCGATGTGCTTGGTGAGCAGTTCGCCGATGATGAAATAGATCTCGGGGTTACTGCTGTTGTAAAGGAATCCGCCGGTGTCGGTCATCATGCCGCAATAGATGGGTATGGCGAAGTGCTTGTCGAGCTTTTCGAAAGCCTTCAGCTGCCAGACGATGCGGAAGACGAGTTCGCTGGTACTGCTGGCCTCGGGGTGGGAGATGGTGAGCGCGGCTGGCACGTCGGGGTCGAGGTGGTGGTCGATGAGCACTTTTGGGGCGGGCGAGCTGACGAGGGCCGCCTCCATCTCGTTGACCCGGCTGGGGGTGTTGAAGTCGAGACAGCACACGAGGTCGGCAATCTTAAAGAGCATGTCGCACTTGGTCTTGTGCTTGTCGTAGCGCACAACCTTCTCCGTGTTTGGCAACCACAGCAGGAAGTCGGGATACTGGTCGGGCACGATGACGATGGCCTCCTTGCCCAGCGACCGCAGATATTCTGCCCACCCGAGGCATGAGCCGATGGCATCGCCGTCGGGACTCTTGTGGCAGGTGACGATGATGGTGCTCGCAGCGGCGACCAGTTGTTCCAGCTGGCTGAGCTGGGCGTCGTTCAATATTGTAATGTCCATGATATGTTTGTTTACGGTTTACAGTTTACGGTTTACAGTTTACAGATGATATGCTAGCAAAGCCACTCAGTCCTTTGGTGTAATCATCTGTAAACCGTAAACCGTAAACTGTAAACTATTAAAATTAAAAGAGCTTGTTCGGATAAACGCCCTCGTCGACGAGCTTCTGGATGCGGGCGACGGTGGAGTCGCGGTCGGCGGCATAGGTGACACCAAACCACTTAGAGGTGGTGTCGAGCACTTCGACGGTGGCTGTACCGTCGGTGATGAGCTTGTTCACCATCAGGGGAATGAAGAACTCGGCTTTGAGGTTCTCGATGTTCTTCGGGTCGGAGAGGAACTCCTTGAAGTAAGCCTCGGAATACTCGAAGTAGTCGGGCGTGAAGCCCCACATGTTCATCGAGACGGGGGTGTTGTCGGCGACTTCTACCCACTGGCCCTCTTCATCCTTGTAGCGGATGGGCTCTGAGGCAGCACCGGCATTGGAACCGTCGGCAGCACAGCGCACAATCTCCGTGCGCTCCACGACGGTTGTCAGGTGACCCTTGTCGTTCTTCGAGCAGATGCCACGGGCCACGGTGCCGTTCTCGCTCAGGGTGTTGCCTACACGGAAGCCCACCATCGCATACTGGTTCTTTGCGCCCTCGGGGAGATTGGCAAGGAACTTGCCGATGACCATGAAGGCATCGCGGTTGTAGAAGTCGTCGCAGTTGATCACACAGAACGGCTCCTTGATCACGTCCTTGCCCATGAGCACAGCGTGGTTCGTGCCCCACGGCTTCTGACGGCCTTCGGGCACGGTGAAGCCCTCGGGAAGGGCGTCGAGTGCCTGGAAGCAGAGTTCGCACTGCACCTTGCCCTCGTATTTGGAGAGGATCTGTGTGCGGAACTGCTCTTCGAAATCCTTACGGATGACCCATACAATCTTGCCGAAACCGGCCTGGATGGCGTCGTAGATACTATAGTCCATAATGGTCTCGCCGTTGGGGCCCAGACCGTCGAGCTGCTTCAGGCCGCCATAACGGCTACCCATGCCTGCTGCAAGCAGAAATAACGTAGGTTTCATAATGCTTTTTATTTTAAGTTATATTGAATTTGCATGCAAAGGTACAACTTTTTTTTCAGACAGAAGAACTTTTTTAGACATAATAACATACGAACATCTTTTAGGCAAAAGAACAGTTCTTCTGTCTTAGAAGGGATAGCCGATGGCGAAGTGCAGGGTGTGGGCATCCTTGAAGCGGTTGATGTTGAAGTAGCCCGACTTCCCTGTGTCGTAAGGTAAGTGGAGGGCGATACCCCAGTCGAGACGGACCACGAGGAATCCGAGGTTATAGCGCAGGCCGATACCGGTGCCCACAGCGATGTCGTTGAGGAACTCCGAAGAGTTGAAATCCATCTGGTCGAATAACACCTTGTCAATCAGATATTCATCCAAGTCGTCGTAATCGGCTTCGTTGACGCTGTTGGAGAGTCCTGTCCGCCATACGTTGCCGGCATCGAGGAAGACGGCTCCCTCAAGGTCGCCAAACAGTGGCGCGCGGAGCTCAAGGTTGGCCAACAGCTTGAAGTCGCCATTGCGGAGCACGTAGGAGGCCTGGCGGCTGATGCCCTCGAAGGCCATGAGGCGCCCCGGACCGATGTCACGCATGAGGAAGGCCCTGATGCTGTTGGCACCGCCTATATAGAAGAGCTCGGTGAACGGGGCATCGTCGCAGTTGCCGTAGTTAAAGATATAGCCGGCGTTGAGATGCCCCACCAGCTTCGACGAGAACCCCAGCGACCAGGTCTTTGTCAGGTCGGTCTCTATCTTCAGGAACTGTGTATAGGGGGCTTTGAAAAGCGTCTTGTATTTCTCGTTGAACGATTTGCCGCGGGCCAGGTCGATGAGTGAGGTGACGGCTCCACTCTCCTCGACGGTCGTCTCCCAGCGGATGGGGTTGCGCTGGGTGGACGGGCTGCTATAGGTGTAGGTGTAGCGCATCTTCGGGATGAGGTAGTCCATCATCGAGGCGGAGATATACATGTTTCTTGCCATCACCGAGTCGTACTTCTCGGTGGTTTTGTTCTTGAACTGGTACTTCACCGTGAGCGGCGAGAACTCATGGCGGCTGGTGGCCGTGGGCTGCCAGCGATAGGTCCACTCTCCGCCGGCCACATGCATACGGTAGTATTCGGGCCGCTGCACAATGTCGAACGACATCTTCGCCAGGGTGGTAGGTGCGGCATAAGGCCGGCGACGGCGGATGCGACGGCCGTTCTTGTCACGCCTCACTCGCTCGCTGTTATAGAAGGGGGCGATGATGCGCGGGAACTCGATGGAGGCATCGGCACCATACTGGTAGGTAGCCGTGCTGCTGCCTCCGCCGCCACTCTGCCATTCGTAGGAGCCGTGTAGGTTGATGTCGAGCTTCTCTCCGCCACGGAAGAGGTTGCGGCGGGTGAAACCGATCTTCACCTCTGGACCGTAGCGCCTGCTGGTACGGCCGATGGCATTGGTCTCGATGTAGAAGTCGTAGGGTTTGTCGAACACACAGTTCAGCAGCAGGTCGAGACTGTCGGTTCCGGCCCTGGGCGTAAACAGGAAGTCGGTGGCGGAGAAGACACCTGTGGCATTGATCTTGCTGGCCGACTCGAGGTAGTGGTCGTTGTTGAACTCCTGTCGCGGACGGAGGCGGAGATTCCTCAGGATGACATTCGGACGGATGGGGGGATTCTTACCGTTGTAGAGGATGGTGAGGTGACGGCGGCGGACGCTGTCGGTGAACTGCTCTCTGATACTCTTGCGGAACTGCACGGTGATGTCGCCGATATACCACTTGTGGAGGGCTTCTGGCGGCAGGCCGTTGGCCATTTGGAAACGCAGCTGTGACTTGCCGGCCACCTGGAACGTGTCTGCGAGATAAGAGGCATAGTCGTTGTTATAGTAATAGTAGCCGTTGTTGCGGAACAGGTTGGTGACACGGCTGCGCTCTCCGTCGAGGGCCGACACGCTGAAGGGATGTCCTTTCTGGATGAGCGACTCGCTGCGGGTGGAGTCGATGAGGGCCTGGAGGGTGTCGGGGAAGTTGACATAGGCTACGCTGTCGAGGGTGAAGAGCGTGTCGAGCCGGACGGTATAGCCTATCTTGCACTTCTTGGGATTCTTCTGCGGCACCTCCTGATAGGTGACATCGCCGCGCAGGTAGCCGTTGCTCTGCAGCACGGAGCGGGCCACGGAGGCACGCAGGGCAGGGTTCACCTTGCTCATCAGCACTGGGGCACGCCCGAACGACTTCGTCATCCAACGGGCAAATTTCGTGTCCTTGTGGGCATAGGTGTTGTAAACCCATAGTCGCCACGACCAGGGTGTGTGGTAATAGCTGCTGCCGAAGAGCGAGCCGTTGGGCTCCGTGGCCAGGGCGGCCTCCAGCTCTTCCTTCGTGGTGGTGAGGTGGTCTTTATAGGGGTTGTCCTTTGGCTCGTCTTCGTAGGCGATGGCAGTCAGCCCGGTGAAGAGCCGGTCGCCGTCGGGGATGTTCTTCGTCATCGAGCAGGAACAGAAAAGACCACATAGAATAAGAAGACAACTGTAGAGACGATAGCTATTAAATATATTCATCATTGCCTTTTTGTCTTTAAAGAGTCGGTTGTTATCGAGTCGCGGGGCACCGGGGGCTCAGCTCTGGGCTGCGCGAACGACCTCTGCGGCTCCTTGCGCCAGAAGCGGAAGATGTCCCAGAAATTATCGAGCTTACGCCGCCACACGAAACCGGCACCAAACTCGCTGGTGTAGCCTTCGAGCCAGTCGTAGACGTTCTGCTTGTAGAACAGCTTCAGGTTTTGCGTGGCATTCTGATTCAGACGGTATTCCATCGTCACGTTGTCGAAGAACGACTGCTTCTGTCCCATGGCATTGCTCTCACCCGAGGACACGAGACCTCCGATCTCGATCTTCAGGCGGTTGTCGAGGAACCGCTTTGCAAACTTGAACGAGTAGTCGGTATGCATGGTGCCGCTGGCATCGGTGGTGTTGTCGATACCCACGCTCAGGTCGAGGGTCTTCAGCGCCGACCCTGTGATGTTGTTGATCTCGCTCTGCAGGAACGAGCTGAGGGCGGCGTTCATGGAGAACTTGTTGGTGTTGCCGCTGGCGAGGTACATGCCAGTGGTGAGCATCGTGACGGCTATCTTGCCGCGCTCTTCGGCCGACATCGAGGTGAGCTCGCTGTTGACGGTATTGTCTTCAGGTGCCTCGATGATGAACTGCAGGCCCATGTCGTTGAGCGTCTTGGTGATGACCACGCCACAGTCGAAGGCCACGCTGCGGCTGGCGCCTTCCTCGTCGCCGACGGTGGCCTTGGTGCGCTCAGTGGCGGTGATGTTCAGCCGTGGGTTCATCGGGTCGCCCGTAAACTCCACATAGCTGCCGTCCTTGATGGTGAAGGTTTTCAGCGGGATGACGGGCAGCGAGTATTTCATCTCACCGTTGTTGAGGGTGTAGCGGCCGGTGAGGTTGATGCCTTCGTAGTCGTATTTCATACGCAGGTTGCCGCCGCCCGTAAGGTCTACGTAGTTGGTCTGCTCAGGGTTGAGGTTGCACACGAAGTGGGTACCTTCCGACACGCCGATGGTGAGGTCTACATTGAGTCCGGATGGCTTTGGACGGGTGAGGACGGTCTGAGTGGAGTCGCTGAAGTCGGAAAACTGCACCAGATCGTCGAGGCGGTTGTCTGCCGAGAGCGGCGAGTCGAGCAGCATGTAGGTGAGGTCTGTGGAGCCGAGCACGTCGAGCCGTCCTCGTATGCTCAGCAGGTCGAGGGGCCCCTGCATCCTGGCGGCGAAGTTCACGAAGGCCTTACCCCAGGCGATCGACTTTAGCTCCTGCTTGGTGTTGATGAGTAGCATGTTCCGTGCCCGCATCCGCAGGTCGGTCATGATGTGATCCATGTCGGAGAAGTCGATGCTGCCCATCATGTTCAACGGCTCGTCGTTGTAGGCATAGAGTCCGAAGTTCTCCAGCAGCAGCTTGCTGCCGACGATGCGTATGGGGTCGTTGTCGAAGCGCATGCGGATGCCGTAAGGGATGCTGATGAGGTGGGCCGAGTCGACATACACCTCGCCGTTGATGTCGGGATGGCTAGTGGTGCCCCTGATGGTCATGCTGCCTTCTGCATAGCCGTCGAGACCGACAATCTGGTCGGGCACGAAGCCGTTGATGAGCGACAGCGGGGTGCGTGTCATGTCGAGCGAGGCGTCGATGAGGCCTTCATCCTGGTTCTGGTAGGTGCCTCTGAGCAGGCCGAACTCCTCGCCGTCGAGCATCAGACGGGCTTCGATGGCGTGGGCGTCGTTCTCCTTTTGCAGGTACACAAGCTCGGTGCTCAGGTTGCCGATGTCGGCACCCTCGTAGGTCATGCCTACCACCGCCATGTCCGAGGCCATGGAGATATGCTCATCCTGGTCTTGCAGGATGTGGTAGTCACCGTCGAGCTTGCCGGTGATGCGAGGCAGGTAGGGGATGACGGCCGTCAGCTCTCCCAGGTCGATGTGGTGCAGGCTGACGGTGAGGTCCTGGAGCATCGTGGAGTCCTGGTTCTCGGTGTAGATCTTCATACCCGTCTCGTCGTCGGCGATGAGGTCTACCTTCGCTTGTATCTTCTTGTTGCCCGACAGGAAGATGTAGTTGTCGGCATTGAGGTTAAACTCCTTGTAGCCGATGGTGGGTCGCTGGGGCATCAGCCTGAAGCGCAGGCCTCCTGGCTCCATCTCGGCCGTGGCCCCGATCCTGACGCCCATCCGCCCCTTGTCGTCATAGTAGCGTAGTCCTGCCAGTGCCCCATGCTCGTGGAAGTGTCCGTCGACGAGGGCGTTGAACACGAACTGTGGGTTCTTGCGGTTGTTGCGTATCTGCCCTTGGTAGGTGAGCCGCTCACCCTTCTGCCGCAGGCTCAGCCGGATGGTGTCGATGCGGATGCTGTCGTAGTTGAGCGCGAAGAGGTGGCCCTGGCCGTTGATGCCTGTCAGCGGCGAGGTGGCGAGGTCGAGGGCCAGCTCCTTGAAGTCGGTGCCTGTGGCCATGAGCAGGTTCGACAGGGGGTTGTCGCGCTTGCTCTCTATGTGCAGGCTCATCGTCGGCAGCAGCGCCTTGATGGCCGGCTGGTTGATGACCTTGTCGCGGAACTGTTGGCCGACGGAGTCTGTGAGCACGCTCATCTGGCTGAGCAGCCGCTGATAGCCGCCCGTGGCGTCGAGCTTCAGGATGAAGTCGCCGCTCTGGATGCGGGCGTAGGTGGTGTCGGGATTGGTCTTCACAAGGATGCCCACGTCGCTGGGTGGGTAGGACTTGCGGGCATCTCTGACGGTGAAGTCGTTCAGCCGGCCGCTGACGTAGTGGCTGTCTTTCATGTCGGAGCTCACCTTCAGGCTGCCGTGGGTGCCGATGGTGAGCGGATTGCCAACCAGTCGCATCTGGTAGAGGTCGGCCTTGGCGAAGTCGGCGCTGATGGTTCCCTCTATCCTGTGGGGGGCGAGTAGCAGGTCGGCGCCGATGCAGCCCTCGAGGAGCTGGTTGTGACCGTAGATGTCAAGCTGTCCTCGTCCGTTGGAGAGGATGGCTGTTGCTGTGAGCTTGTCCAGGTTCAGGTGGCCGTATTGTAGCTTGACGATGTTTGCCTGTGCGTCGAGACGGCTCCGGGGCGACAGCAGGTCGGTACCGTAGCCCGAGGCCGTGATGTCGGCGGTAAGGGTGCGCAGCGAGTCGTTCGGCATGAAGTGGCGCAGGTTCAGGTTGTGGATGCTGACGTTGGCGTCGTAGGTGGTCCTCTCCGTCGTCAGCGCCCCTTCGGCGTCGACGGGGATGGTGGCCTTGCCCTTCAGCTCCACGCTGCCGTTGCCCTCGCGGGCCGTCAGGTCGGCGCCGTAGCTCGTGCCGTCGGCGGTGAGGCGGCCGTTGAGGAAGATTGTTCCACGCTCCTCCCTCCTCGAAGCTCTTCCGAGCAGGAAGTCCAGCTGTGCCTGGGCCTCTATCTGGATGTCGCCCTTCAGTCGCTTCAGGTCGTTCACGTTCGCTGCCGTTCCCTGGATGTTGGCGTGCAGGGCTGTGGGCAGGTCGAGGGTGATGCCGGTGATGTCGAGCTGTTCCATATTGCCGTTCACCGACCCTCTGATGGTGAGCGGGCGGTTAGGGTAGCGCTCGATGAACTCCTGTGGCAGCTGTCCGGCGGCGGTGAGGATGTCCTGCTTGCCTATCTGGGCGAAGAGGCGTACCCTGATGTTGCCGGGCGACTGCTTGTCGAAGGCCGAGAGGTCTATGTCGCCGTCAAACTCAATGTCGGAGTCGGGGGTCTTCAGCACCAGTTGTGGCACTTGGATATGGTTGAAGACCGAGTCGAGCTTGATGCCGCCCGTGAGTGCAGTCACCTCCAGTCCGCTCTTGTCGCGGAGTGCCGCCTGGCGGATGAAGAGCGATGTGCCAGCCGGCGAATATGTGATGGAGTCTACGCCCACCACCACGTCGCTCAGACCTATTGGCTCATAGGCCAGCCGACTGTCGCTGATGTCGATGCTGCCTATGTTATAAGTAGGTGTGGCGAGGTCGGCAGAAACCTGTCGGGCCACGGCCTTGCCCAGGCCGATGCTGCAGTCGAGTGTGTCGCCGGGCAGGTGGAGGGTGAGGTAGGTGCGGCTGATTGTGAGGCTGTCGGCATCGATCTTCCACTTCAGGTTCGACGGTGTGGTATCTGTCTCAGCCGTGTCGCTCAGGGCGATGTCGAGCTGTGCGTCGGCCAGGCGTGCTCCGTTCACCACGGCCGTCTCCCTTCCCAGGTCGATGCCTTTCGACTGTAGCCACAGCGATCCCACGCTGCCTTTCACCCGCAGGTCGCTGATGAAGCCGTTGGTGTTGAGCTTCGCCTGGTGGAGCGACAGTTCCTTGACGACTACCCGTTGCCTCAGCAGCGGCAGCAGCCTCACGCTCACCACCAGCCGCTTCACGTCGGCGATGGTGTCAGTTGCGCCTGCCATAGAAAGGCTACGGGTTCTTGCGTCCCTTTGGTAGCAAGCCAGCATAGTTGGAGCGGGCGAGCTTTGCTCGGGAATGTCGTTGGGGTGGAGCATCCTGAAGTCATCGATACTCAGGTCGAGCGGCCACTCCAGGCTGACGTGCCCCACCGATATCTCCATCCCCGTCTGCTCCGAGGCGATAGCCGTCACCTTCTGTGCCACCCAGTTCTGTATGGGCGGCAGATAGAGCATTGCGGCGAGTATGATGAACAGTAGCACGGGTGTCAGTACCGCTATCCCGAGCCATTTTAGCAGTTTCCTCATTCGTTTTTGCGAAAGACGATGCAAAAGTACAACAATTCTGTGAGATATGGAAGAAGAAAAGGCAAAAAGAAACCAAATTTGACATTTAACATCTTATATTAAGATTGCTATTGGTACCACAGATGGCGCAAAGGATAGAATAAAAAAGAAAAAAAGTTGGCTCACGTTACCGTATTTCAGTTTTTTTTCGTATATTTGCAGCGTAATCAATCATTATAATGTTATGAAGGCTATCAGAATCTTAATCATTTCAGCAGCCATCTTGTTTGGCGCGTCGACTGCCCAGGCGCAGTTTGGTAATCTCATTGGCGGTATCAAAAAGGCCAAGGAGAAAGTGGATGAATACAACAAGAAGCGCAATGGCGACATTGACTTCTCTGCCAACGGCACCGTGCAGGGGTTCTTCCGCAGCAGGACGGGCGAGTTCATCTTCAACGAGAAGCATGCAGACGGTGAGCGCAAAGGGAAGAAGGTGGTCTATAAGATTGAGGAGAATGGCGACGTGGTCTATGATGACGGCAGGAAAGTGGCCGAGCTGAAGGCCGACGGCACCGTGAACTGCCGGGGGAAGGAGGGCTATATGAAGGTGCTGGCCGACGGCCAGGTGATCATCGACGGCGAGACGGCTGCCCGTATCACCGACGACGGCAGGGTGTATATCTATGACGTAGAGTATGCTTATGCCCCGGGCCTCAACAAGCAGTATGCTGCCTATCTCTTCCTGGGAATCTTCCAGGACCAGACTTCGCTGGCCAAGGCCAAGACGAAGGCCGCCGAGATCAAGAAGAAGCGTGCCGAAGAGGCTAAGCGCCAGCAGGAGGAGGCGGCCAGGCAGAGAGCCCTTGCGGCCCAGAACAAGAACGTGCGTACCGCCACCACCTCGAAGTCGTCGAATAATACCCAGCAGAATGTGCGTGAGTACAGGATAGAGAAGGGTAGTGCTCGTGGGTATGTGGACGAGAACGGCGTGGTCTACAACTGGGCGCACACCAAACTGGGACAGTTGCCCAAGGGGAGTAGTGGCGACATCACCGACGCCTCCGGGCATAGGATCGGCTCTGTCTGGTCGGGCGACATCAAGGATGCGTATGGCAGCCTGCTCTGTCATGTCTCATCAGGCGGCTCCATCTCCGTGAAAGGCTCTAACGCAACGGTGGCAGAGGTGCATGCTGCTGGGCGTGTGGACTGGTGGAAGGATTCCAAGACCATCGGCTATTGCGACTGCAACAATTACGTCTGGACAGCCGCCATCATCTTCTGCGACATCTTCAGGTTCTGACCATCGTGTCATGAGTTCACCTGAAGAATGTAATATCACCGAAGTCAGGTGTCGATAGTCTTTCCGAAAACAGTCTTGCATGGTTGAAGGAGATGCCTTTCACGACTTGTACTAATGCCTTGTACGACAGTAAGGAATGCCTACTATACATTTGTAACCGATGTAACCGATCTTTTTCGGTGGGGGGTGTGGGAAAAAACACCCACCCTATATAAAAAGTGGAAATAATCGGTTACATCGGTTACATCGGTTACAAAAGCCACTGGTTCTATTTTGAAATTTTACAACATTTCGATTACTCATAAACCAGCCGCCCAAACACCACTATCCAAGCTCCGACTTTAGATAGACTAAACTCGGACTTTAGTTAAACTAAACTCCCACTTTAGTCTAACTAAACCCCAGAGCCGTGATCTGGGGGCGGTTTTGTAAGATATCAAGAAAACTTACGCTATGAATATTCTTTACATTACTGCTTCAGGATAATCTCCGAGAGCTTCACGTGGTCCGCCACGTCCACCTTGCCGTCGCCCGTCAGGTCGCCCTTGATGCTGCTGCCTACTTGAATCTCTTTCTTTGCCACGTCGGAATCCTTATATCCTTCCTTCGTGGCGTAGACGGTAACGACATAGGCGTTTGTAAGTTTTACCTCGCCGTTAGAGACATCTGTCTTCGCATCAGCATGGGTGATGCTATAATGGAACATAACTCCACTTGTCTTACTGGTAAACGTCAACTTCTGACCAGCTACGCTGATGGTAGGTGTCTCACACTTTCCTTTGCTCTGATCGCCTGAGCCCTGGCCCTCTGTACCTTCGCCCTCTTCTTTGAAGAAGAAGTCTTTCCATTGATCGGCTGCCTCGTAAGTAGACATACCTCCATCCGGGACATACAGTTTGCATTCCCATTTATTGATGTCGTCAAGAGCCTGTGTGCCACAAGTGGGAGCTGTCTTGGCCTTGCTGATGATCTCCGTTACTGCCGAACAGTCTGAGAAGGCTTCCTGGCCAATTTCACTTACCTGTGAGCCGAAGGCAAAGAACTTTAGACTCGAACAGCCCGAGAACGCCCAGTTGCCAATAGTAGTTACTCCGTCGCCTATCGTGACGCTTTGTAGATTTGTGCAACCGTAAAACTCGTTTTCGGATATTTCAGTCTCTTTGTCTGTTATCTTTATCTCTCGAAGTGTGGTATTGCGATAGAAAGGGGAATAACCGTATTTCGCACCTGAATTGTAGTCGATGTTACGTCCGATATAGACATAGTCGAGAGGACAGTCAGCAAACAAGGGACTTCCCGTGCTACTGCTGTAATAACTATAACTGACTGTACTGTTTGAACCTAATTTCAACTCTGTGTCGCTGTCGGCCATAATGACGTTATTGATTGTCGAACAGCCAGAAAAAGCATAATCCTCAATGCTGGTGATGCCTTTAGAAATGTAGAGCACGTTGTCTTGAGGGATGTTCTCGTCTGTTTTGAACGATGCGAGCGATGAGCATCCGCTGAAGACATGATCGCCTAAACCAGTTATTTTATCACCATACATAACGCTCTTCAGGTTTGTACAGTTGGCAAAGGCATAACTGGCCAGCATATCCTCGGTATCTAAAGTCAATGTTTCAATATATTTGTTCCCGTATGCCAGATATGGATTGATTTTCTTTACGTTCATCGTTACGCCTTTATAGGCAACAGTGGATGCTATCTTCATGTTTTTTGAACTTTCGTCGTACTTGCAGTCAATGGCGTCACAGGTTCGCTCCGAGGGACTTACGGGCACATATCTGATTCCGTCAACATCGAAATAAGAACTAAGGAATTGGTATTTGACTGTGTTGCTTAGCGTTGAGAACTGATCGTTTGAAACGTAGTTGACAGTTCCTGCGGCATTGTTATAGCCCGATGGAGGTGTATTTGTCAGCCAAATCGTTTTCTTAAGATTATCCTTAGGAAATGCATTGGATCCAATAGATGTTACTCCCGTCCCGATAACAGCTGAAGTCAGGCCGCTGCAACCAGAGAAAGCATACTCCTCGATGCTCGTCACGCTGTTGGGGATGGTGACGGAGGTCAGCCCGCTGCATCTAGAGAAAGCATACCATCCGATGCTCGTCACGCTGTTTGGAATAGTAACAGAGGTAAGGCTAGTACAACCATTAAAAGCACAGGCAGCTATACCCAAAGTCCCTTCTTTTATCGAAATGGAAGTGTTTGTAGGCATTGTTCCTTTATATTTATATACAACCTTTCCTGCATACACTAATCCGTCAGGTTGATTATTATACCATGCAGTTCCCCTAAAAGCATCATTACCAATGCTTGTTACGGAGAAAATTATAACTCTTTAGAAATCATTTCGTTACCTCAATTTGGATGGTAATTAGGTAACGATTTAGAAACGAGCTGAATTACATATTCTGTCTCGTTATACACATTTCCAAAGAACGCTTCTT
>CAMNPN010000116.1 GCA_946548085.1 uncultured Prevotella sp.
GAGGAGGGTGGAGTGAGGAGTGAGATTACTCCTACCACGGAAAAAGCAGCGCGGATTCAGCCCTTGAACATTTCTCACTCCACACTCCACACTCCACCCTCCCCGAAAAAAACTCCACCCTCCTCCCTCCTCGAAACCCCTCCTCTCTCCCCGAAATTAATAACCCTTAAAAACCATCTAACACCATGAAGAACAACAAGGAAACGTGGAAGACCATCCTCCAGATCATCGCAAGCATCATCTCGGCGGCGCTGACCGCCCTCGGCACCACAAGCTGCATGGGCTACGGCCCCTTCTGAAAATGAAGAATGAAGAATCCGGGCTACCGCCTTCACGCTATCGAAAAGGCTGACAGCAGACACAAGAACCTGCTGTCAGTCTTTTTTTTGCCGTTCATTAACGAATATTTGAAGAATATTTCGTAACTCTGGCTCCGCCGAAGATTCTTGCACTCGGAAATGCAAAAAGAAAAGCGAGATTTTCTTTTGCATTTCGCTCGTTTTATTGTAACTTTGCAATCAATATCAGGTTATGAACAGACAATATGGATTTCAAAGATAAGGTAGCCGTCATTACGGGCGAGAACATCTGCATCGATGGAGGCATGACCCGCCAGATGATCTATCACGGTGATAATGGATGGAAATTAGAAGTTTAACATAACGGAATTAAGTTTATGAAACAAGTGATCAACACCAAGGCAGCCCCTGCTGCCATCGGCCCGTATAGTCAGGCCATCCAAGTAGGAAACCTCGTATATACATCAGGGCAGATTCCCATTGACCCTGCAACGGGTTCATTCGTTGAGGGTGGTATCAAGGAACAGACGCGCCAGTCGCTGAGTAATGTGCAGGCGATTCTGCGCGAGGCTGGTCTCTGTATGAGCAATGTCGTCAAGACTACCGTTTTCATGGCAGACATGAATGACTTTGCCGCCATGAACGAAGTGTATGCAGAGTTCTTTGCAGAGCCATACCCTGCACGATCGGCTGTAGCGGTCAAGACATTGCCGAAAGGGGCGTTGGTGGAAATCGAAGTGATTGCAGCCAAAGACTGATTTTGTATGGATGCTAATGCAGTGGTTCGATGAAAACCGTACTGACAATATTAACGACTATCATGATGATGAATATGTGTAACGGACAGACGAACAGAGAAAGGCTACGGGTAGGCGAGCAAGGCTCGGGAATGCCGGTGGTGAGACCTGCGACACAGGCGAACCGATTCTATACGGGCGATGCCAAGGAACTGAGCGAGGAGGTGGACAGTCTGCTGGCGCTGCATCGCGGCGAGACCATATTTAATAATGTGGCGGCGCTGATAGTGCCTCATGCGGGCTATTATTTCTCGGGCAATGTCGCGGCAGCGGCATATATGGCTATTCCAAGGGATAAGCAGTATAAGCGGATATTCCTGTTGGGGCCGAGTCACCACGAATGGCTCGACGGGGCATCGGTGAACACGGAGGCAGACTATTATGCCACGCCGTTGGGGCAAGTGAAGGTGGATCGTGAGACGGCTGTGGCTCTGACGGCTGCGGACAGTGTGTTTCGATATGAACCCAGAGCGCACGACAGAGAGCATTGCTTGGAGGTGCAACTGCCATTCCTGCAAAGGAGGTTCGGAGATGGCAAATCCACTCAGACAAGCGAGGATTCCGTGCCGCCCATCGTGCCGATTATCATTTCCACGAACGACTTCCAGAAGTTGAAGCGGATAGCGGAGGCACTGAAGCCGTATCTGACGGAGGAGAATCTCTTCATCGTCAGCAGCGACTTCTCGCACTATCCGAACTACGAGGATGCCTGCAAGGTGGATGCACGGACGGGCAAGGCCGTGGAGAGTGGCGACGTGGAGCAGTTTATCGCTGCGCTGGAAGAGAATGCACGGCGTGGCGTGCCTGGTCTGGCTACGAGTGCCTGCGGAGAACTGGCCATCGCGACGCTGCTGCTGATGATAGACAGCACGTATGAGGTGAAGCACCTGATGTATCAGAACTCAGGCGATGCCGAGGAGTCGGATCACAGCCGAGTGGTAGGCTATCATGCGTTTGCCATCGTGCGCAAGTCATCGCAGGAGTTCTCGCTGTCGGAGGATGAGAAGCGGACGCTGAAAGAAATTGCGCTGACGAGTATCAAGGACTCGCTGAATGGAAAGCCGATTGCGGAGCATCCTTCGCTGACGGCTACGCTACGTCAGAAGTGCGGAGCGTTCGTGTCGCTGCATAAGCATGGACGGCTACGAGGGTGCATCGGACATTTTGGCGAGGACGTGCCCCTGCATGAGATTGTGGCAGAGATGGCGCGTGCGGCTGCCTTCGAAGACCCGCGATTCATGCCTGTGACCGCTGATGAACTCGCGGACATCGATATTGAGATTTCGGTGCTCACACCCATGCGACGCATTCAGAGTCTGGACGAGTTTGAACTGCATCGGCACGGCATCTATATCCGCAAGGGTTATCGCAGTGGGACGTATCTGCCGCAGGTGGCCGATGAGGTGAACTGGACGAAGGAGGAGTTTGTTTCGCATTGTGCACAGGATAAGGCGGGCATCGGATGGGATGGCTGGAAGGATGCAGAGTTGTATGTGTATGAGGCGATTGTGTTTTAGCCATTGAGCATTGAACATTGAGCATTGAACATGATAGAGTGCAGATATTATCAGAAGTTGGATGAAAGGCTACGGGTAGGCGAACGTAGTTCTTCGACGAGCGAAGCGGCGAAGCCGAGCGCGGGAATTGGCAGCGTGGAGTGTCTGCTCTGCCCACACCATTGCCACATCAGCGAGGGCAAGACGGGCATCTGTCGGAGCCGAAGCAATGAGGGCGGTGTGCTGGTAAGTGAGGTGTACGGACGGCCTTGTTCGCTGGCCATCGACCCCATCGAGAAGAAGCCGCTCTACCACTTCCATCCTGGCACCGAATGCCTCTCCATCGCCTGTACGGGCTGCAACTTCCGCTGCCTGAACTGTCAGAATCATGAGATTTCTCAGGTCGCACCATCGGAGGTGGGGCATTATGATCTCTCGCCGGAAGCGATTATAGAACTCTGTATTGAACACCATTGCCCTGGCATTGCCTATACCTATACGGAGCCGCTGACCTACCTTGAATACATCACGGACACGGCTCGGCTGGCTCACGAGGCTGGACTCTGGAACATCCTCGTCACGGCGGGCTACGTCTGTCAGCAGCCGCTGAGTGACCTCTTGCCGTATCTCGATGCTGCCAATATCGACCTGAAATCATTCTCCGACGACATCTACGTGAAGGTCAGCGGAGGCCATCTGCAGCCGGTGCTCGACACCATTCTCTCGATGCGCGATGCAGGCGTGTGGATAGAACTGACGAACCTCATCATCCCTGGCATCAACGATGACATGCCGATGATTCGCCAGATGTGCCAATGGATCGTGAGCAACGGCCTCGCTGATAATCCCCTGCACTTCAGCCGTTTCTTCCCTCGCTACAAGATGCAGGACATTCCTCCGACACCCGTCCACACGTTGAAGGCAGCCAAGCAAATCGCCATTGAAGAAGGCATCAAGCATGTATATCTGGGCAATGTTTAGCACAATACTCTAATACTAAATATGCGAATGCGAAGTCGCGATTTCTCTTAATCCGATTAGCTTGTCAAGGCTGTCGATGATATAGTCAGCTCCGGCATCTTCAAGTTCCTTTTTAGTTCCGTTCCCGTAGGTTACCCCGCAAACCTTCGCACCGGCATTCTTGCCCATCAGGATATCCACGTTCATATCGCCTACAACCAGCGCCTCACTTGCATCGCAGCCCGTTGCCGAAAGTGTCTTCAGCACTGGTTCCGGATCGGGCTTCGCCTTCTCTACGTCGTCCCCTCCTATCAGAAGAGTGATATATTCGGCGATGCCCAGGTCGCGCGTCAGTTCGGACAAGGAGTCATGCCCGCGTGACGATGCTATCGTGAGCGTATATCCTTGCTCCTTCAGGGCGTGCAGCGTTTCCTCAACCTTCGGGAACGCTTGTGGCTTCATCGTTAGCAGGTTCGCCTGAAAGATGCGCCTATAGGTATCGGTACACAGCAGAATGGTCTCTTTACGCTCACGGGGGTAGAGAGCCTCGAAACAGCCGTCAAGAGGCAGCCCTATCGTGGCAGCGCACTCGTCGTCAGTGCGACCCGGCAGGCCTAACGCCCGCGCAGTCATCTGCATCGTCGTGACGATATTCCGTCGGGTGTCACCCAGCGTTCCGTCAAAGTCGAATATTATCAGTTTTGTCATAACATGCTCTCTAATCGTTCTACAGCATCGGTGATGTTCTCTTGAAACCTCTTGCGGCCTCTCAGTAATTAGGGAATTATGGCATTTTTACGGATGATTCAGAATTTACAAAGGGAACAATATACCTGTTGGACACAAGGCATACTGTTCCCCTTCAAAAATATCCTTGCAGCTTGTAGTCGCTATCGACACACAAAGCACAAGCCTCTATATTACTTTGCTGGCTGAGCAGGGGCTGCAGGAGCAGCAGGCGCATCGGCAGCAGGAGCTGCGGGCGCATTGGCAGCGGGAGCACTCTTCTGCTGGCTGGCGCCGAAGCCTGGCAGGTTGTTAGGATTGGTGGCGGGAACCTCATAGTTCTCCATCACGGAACCTGCAGAGGAAGCACCGGGGGCAACGTAGGCGCAGAGCACGCTGAGCACTACCATGGCGGCAGCGAGACCCCAGGTGGTCTTCTCGATGAAGTCTGTGGTCTTACGAACACCACCGATCTGATTGTAACCGGAGAACTGGCTGGCAAGACCGCCGCCCTTTGACTCCTGAATGAGCACGATGCCAATCATAAGCAGTGCTGCAATGACGATTAAAACTACAAATAATGTGTACATTTTTTACTAACTATTTTTATTATTATTTATTATCACTTTCTCTAAAAAGCGTATTTGGTCTGCAAAGTAAGCATTTTTTTTCGGAATTTGCAAACTTAATCGCCTAATAATTTCAAGAGCCTTCGAATATCTGCCTTGTTTGATATAAATTCTGGCCAAAGTTTCAGTAAAATACTCTTCTCCGACCTCTTCCGTGGGTGTATCTGCCTCTTTGGGTGTTTCGTCGGCAGGCAGAGGCACATCGCTGAGCGAGAAGCGCCCTTTGTCAGTATTTATGAACGAATCTATCAGTTGCTGTCCTCGCATCTCGGGCACGGTCTCAGGCTCTGGCTCAGATATGCTCCCCTCGGTGTCGAGCAGGTAGGTCACGTAGTCGATGGCTGCATCGGCAGGCGTTGGCCTACGCTTGCGCGGAGACGGCTCCTCCTGGGGGATGGTCTCGAGGAAGTTGTCGATGAGTGAGAGCGTGCGACTCCCGGAGGCCTTGGCATCATCGGCAGCAGCTGTCTGCTCAGTGCTGCTTGAGGCAACAGCATCACCGGCTCCACGTTTGGGCAGCTGATAGTGAGCGGCCTCTACCATATTGAACAGCACCCGGCGGTCAGTCACGTAGATGGCACCGCGCCTCAGTTCTTCGTCGAAGCCAGGGTCGTGGAGCAGATACAGGTTCTGCAGCATCAGCAGGCGCAATGTCTGATGATACGGGTACAAGGCCACTTGCGACCTCAATTCATAGAGTGTGTCGCGATCCATCCGTTCGGGGTGATGTATCAGGTCGAGTATATCCATTACCAGTTGGCTACAGCTGCATTGAATATTTGTTCACAGATGTTCTTCACCATCTCCTCCACAAGCTTGTCCTGCACGGAATTGAGCGACTGAGTGGACTCATAGTTGCTGGTGGCGGTGAACTGCTGTTCGAAGTCATCTTTGTGATTTGCATTGTTGGTGAATCTGACGTTGACAGTCATCGACAGCTCCACCATCGAGGAATGGCCTTCGCTCGACACACCCTTGTTACGCTGATCGTAGCGGGTGATCTCACCTTCGAGTTTCAGGTCGCCATTGCGCCTGACGAGTTCCAGGCGGGTATGGTCAGAGAACTGGCTCCGCAACTCGTTGTTAAACATCGGCCCCATAGGTGCCCATATATAGGCAGCGCGGATGGGGAAATCGGCTATCTGGATTGTCTTCGTCTTCGAATAGTCGATGCTGGCTCCATTGAACTTATAGCTGACGGAACACGATGTAAAGAGCATCGATGCCACGAGGCATAGTGGCAGCACGATGACGGCCAAACCGAACTGCTTCAGTCGTCGGTAGAGTGTACGGTCGCTGATGCCAAGTTCCTGAGCAGCCTTACGGCGATTGCCGTGGTTGCGCTCGAGAGCCTTCTCGAGCATCGCCTTGCCCAGATCGTTGAGGTTCAGGTTCTCAGGCTCATGCTCTGGCTCGATATATTCTTCGGCCATGGCGTCGACCACAGTATTGACTGACTGCACCGGCGATACCGTCTGAAGGGGTGCGAGCTGCGTAGAAGGCATCGTTGCGGTGGCGATCTGATTGCTCTGCGCCTCGTCGAGCCGTTTCTTCAGCTGACTCATTTCCCGACGCATCTCGTTCACGTTGCCGCGCAACTCGAAAAGTATCTTATAAAGTATCTCGCGCTCGTTCTCGAAGCTATGGTCGCCACTATCAGCTCGGTGGATGGTGGCCAGCTGGGTGGTCTCCTGTGTCTCAGGGATGAAGGCGCGGAGCATATCGGCTGTGATGGTGCGCTCAGGGCTGAGCACGGATATCTGGCGGGTGATGTTCTTCAGCTGACGGATATTGCCTGGCCATTTGTAGCGCATGAGCACCTGCTTGGCCTCATCGGTAAGCACCACCTTGTCCATCCTGTACTCCTCAGCCATCTGCAGGGCGAAGAGACGGAAGAGCAGCACGATGTCCTCACCGCGCTCTCGTAAGGGAGGCATCTGCAGGGGGACCTCGTTCAGACGGTAGTACAGGTCTTCACGAAAGCGCCCCTCACTGATCGCCTTCTGTATGTTCACGTTCGTGGCCGCCACGATGCGCACATCGGTTTTCTTCACCTCTGTGGCTCCTACGGGGATATACTCGCCATTCTCGAGCACGCGCAGCAGTCGGGCTTGCGTGGCCAGCGGCAGCTCACCCACTTCGTCGAGGAACAGCGTGCCCTTGTTGGCGGCGCCGAAGTAGCCGGTAGAGTCGTTGATGGCTCCCGTAAACGAGCCTTTCACATGGCCGAAGAGCTCAGAGTCAATAGTGCCCTCGGGGATGGCACCGCAGTTGATGGCGAAATATTTCTCTCGTCGACGGGGCGAATTGTCGTGAATCACGCGAGGGATGATCTCCTTTCCCACTCCACTCTCGCCCACGATGAGCACGCTAAGTTTGGTGGGTGCCACCTGAAGGGCAACGTCGAGCACATGGTTCAGTGCCTCGCAGTTGCCTACGATTCCGTATCGTTGTTTAATGGCTTGCAGATCCATTTCTTCTATATTTCACTTCGTTTTTGGCTGACAAAATTACACATTATTTCTGAAACAGCTGCAATTTTGGCAGAATTTAACGAAAATAAAGCATCAGTCCTCCATCGCCTCAGCTGTCGGTTCAGCCGCCTTCTTCTGTGCCGGACGCACGGCAAAACGGGCTTTCTCACCATCCTCTCGCTTCTCGTGGTAGAGCTTTGGCAGCGGATGGGCCAACGGCTCATCGTAACTGATACGGTGGCGATACATGTCGATGGCCGTAAAGACCGCATGGCGCAGCGACTGGGGGTCGGCGATGCCCTTTCCGGCGATATCGAAGGCAGGGCCGTGATCGGGTGTGGTACAAATGGCGCTGATACCGGCCTTCAGCTTCACCCCTCCGTCGACGGCGAGGGTCTTGAAGGGTACAAGCCCCTGATCGTCATACATGGCAAGCACGCCATCGAAGTCGTAATACATCTTCTGTCCGAAGAAATCGTCAGCCACATAGGGGCCGAACGCCTGAATACCCTGTAGTTCAAGCTGCTCGATTGCCGGAGAGATGATACTCTCCTCTTCCGAGCCCGGCTGCGGATTGAGGGCAAGCAAGGCAATGCGAGGGTTAGAGATTCGGAAATCGCGACGAAGACTGGCATGGAAGATGGTGGCCTTGTCGACAATCTTTTCCTGGGTGACGCCGACAGGCACATCCTTCAGCGGCAGATGGGTGGTGACGAGACCGATACGTACCAAGTCGCTCACCATCATCGTCAGTGCCTTATCCTCTCTCGCATAACTTGTATTCGATCGCATCGGAGCCTGCACAAGCACATCATAGAGCCCCTTCAGAAGGTCTTCTTTCGCACGGGCCACAGCCTTCCGTGCAGCAGCGTCGCTCTCGTCGGAGGGTACGCCAAGCTCCACCTTCACCTCTTCATCGAAGGTGGTAAGCAGGTTGAGCCGTCCGTCGCGGGCATCCTCTGCCTTGTCAATGATTGAGAACTGCGTCTCCAGCCCCAGTGCCTTGCGATGATAGCTGGCCACCTTGGGCGAGCCATAAATGATGGGCGTACAGAGGTCGAACATCATCGGATCCTCGAACGCCTTGAGTATTACTTCATAGCCAATACCGTTCGTATCGCCTTGGGTGATTGCCACCCGAATCTTTCTGTCTTCCATATTTGTTTCTGAATAATCTTTTCTACCTTATTATATTTTTGATTTCCTTGCTGTTGAGAGAAGTCCACAGGCGGCAAAGATATCCTGCCCCCTACTGGCACGGATGGTTGTAAACACACCGTGAGCTGTCAGATAGTCACGCAGTGCCTCCATACGCCTCTCGTCGCTGGCAGGCAGGTCTACCCCAGGAATCTCGTGGAACCTGATGAGGTTCACACGGCAGTCAAGCCCCTGCAGCAGCCGCACTATCTCACGCCCAAAGACGGGTGTGTCGTTGAGTCCGCCAAAGCAGATATACTCAAACGAGCAACGGCGCTGATGACTGAAATCATATTGGCGGAGCAAAGCCACTACATCAGCAATCGACATCTGTGCCTCAGCCGGCATCAGTTTCCGCCGCTGCTCAGGCAAGGGCGAGTGCATAGAGATAGCCACGTGGCACTCGCTCTCATCAAGGAATCGCTGCAGTTTATTCTTGACACCAACGCTGCTGACGGTAATGCGCCGCGGACTCCAACCGTAGCCGTAGTCGGCCGTCAGGATCTCCGTAGCCCTCAACACAGCGTTGAGATTGTCCATCGGCTCGCCCTGCCCCATAAAGACGATGTTAGTCAACCGTTCGCGTTCAGGCAGGGCATAGATCTGATTCAAGATGTCGGCCGCTGTGAGATGCCCCTCGAAGCCCTGCTTGCCTGTCTGACAGAAGAGGCAATTCATCTTACACCCCACCTGACACGATACGCACAACGTAGCTCTGTCGCCATCGGGGATGAAGACGGTCTCCACAAAATGTCTGGTCTCGGTCTCGTCTGTTTCCGTATCCTGACAACGCACAGGAAAGAGGTACTTGATGGTGCCGTCAGTCGATCGCTGACAGTCGATGGGAGCCATCGCCCCCACAACATAATAAGCCTTCAGCCGTTCACGGTTGGCCTTCGAGATATTCGTCATCTCGTCAATGTCGGTCACGTGCTGCTGATAGAGCCACTTGAGCATCTGCCCCGCAGTGAATGCAGGCATACCCAAGTCGTGCACTATCGCCCGCAACTCATCGAGCGAGAGCCCAAGCAGCACCTTTCTGTCGTCGTTATTTTCCATTTTCGAGTGCAAAGATAGAAAAAAATCTTCAAATATTTGGTATTCTCAGGAAAAATGACGAAATTTGCGCTGCAATTATACATCAAAGACCCTCATGAGAGAAAAAATAGACTGTTTTCTGCCTTGCGGCGATCTCGCCAGTACCATCAAGACGGTAGCCCAGTTAAGATCGAGCAAGACGGTGCAACACATCTTCCTACTTACATCTGCATCTCAGCCCGATGGCAACTCATCACCCAACGGCATCAGCCTCAGCGAGAAAGAATGTCTGAACGGCTGTCAGCAACTGACCGTCGACAACCTCACAAGCAGCAACACACTGATGACTATCGCTGAGAACGCCAAAGCCGACTACGTGCTGCTGCAAACGAAATCGACACACGTAGAGTTGGGCGAAGGCGCCTTAGAGCGAATCCTCCGCGTGGCCTCTGACAGCGACGCATCGATGGTATATGCCGACCACTTCGACCTCATCGACGGCAAGCGCACTGCCCACCCTGTCATCGACTACCAGTTGGGCAGCATCCGCGACGACTTCGACTTTGGCTCGTTGCTGTTGGTGAAGACGGCGCTGCTCCACACCTTTGCCATGCAGGCAGGGGAGAGCGACTACCACCACGCAGGCCTCTACGCCCTGCGACTCTTCCTCAGCCGCAACGGTCAGCTGTTCCACATCGACGAGAAGCTCTACACAGAAGAAGAACTCGACACACGTGCCTCGGGCGTGAAGCAGTTCGATTACGTGAACCCACGCAACCGCGAGGTGCAGATAGAGATGGAGCATGCCGCCACCACACATCTGGCAGAGATCGGCGCCAAGATAGACCCCTCATACTACCGCCGTCCGGATTTCAACGAGCAGGAGTTCGAGGCAGAGGCATCAGTCATCATCCCCGTCTACAACCGCGAGAAGACCATCTGCGACGCCGTCAGTTCCGCTCTCAGCCAGAAAGCAAACTTCAAATATAATGTCATTGTCGTCGACAACCACTCCACAGATCGCACTACCGAGTTGCTGGAGGCATACCACGACGATCGGCTCATACACATCATCCCCGAGCGCACGGACCTTGGCATCGGCGGCTGCTGGAACCAGGCAATCAACGACGACCGTTGCGGACGTTTCGCCGTACAACTCGACTCCGACGACCTCTACTCGTCGCCGAAGACCCTTCAGCAGATCGTAGAGGCCTTCTACAAGCAGAATGCCGCGATGGTTATCGGCTCGTACCGCATGTGTGACTTCGACCTGAACACCCTGCCACCAGGACTCATCGACCACGCCGAGTGGACAGACGAGAACGGTCCCAACAATGCCTTGCGCATCAACGGCCTGGGCGCCCCTCGTGCCTTCTTCACACCACTCCTCCGTCAGATAGGATTTCCCAACACTTCGTACGGCGAGGACTATGCCTTGGGGCTCATCTTCTCACGTCATTACCGTATCGGACGCATCTTCACCGAGCTATACCTCTGTCGCCGATGGGGTGGCAACAGCGATGCCGCCCTCAGCATCGAGCGCATCAATGCCAATAATCTTTATAAAGATCGCCTGCGCACGCTCGAGATCATGGCCCGTCAGCAGATGCTGCAAGGTAAACAGGAGCTAATGAACGACTCGCCGCTGCAGCGTTTCTTCAACCGTCAGCTTGAGAAGTGGGACGATGCCCGCCGCCGTTATCAGGATCTGCGTAACGTGAAGACCCGCGAACTCGCCGTGGGGGCTTCCTCGATACAAGTACAGTGGAATCCCGCCCGCATGGTATCTACAGGTGCCAGCATCGACAAGAAGGTGCTGGCCGCGAGGCCGTGCTTCCTCTGCGAGGCCAACCGCCCGAAGGAACAGACGAAGAAGCCCATCGACAGCCACTTCGACCTACTGGTGAACCCCTACCCTATCCTACCGGTACACTTCACCATTCCCAGTGTCAGACACGAACCCCAGCATATCCGCGAGAACTATGGAGAGATACACAAGCTGCTCGAAGAGTATCCAGAGATGATGGTATTCTACAACGGCCCCAAATGCGGTGCCTCTGCACCCGACCACGCCCATTTCCAGGCCGGCACCAGCGGGCGACTACCCCTACAGCTGTCATGGCAACGACTAAGTCGGAACCTCACCACCATCGTCAGCCTCAACGAGGGAGAAGACATCTCCCTGATCGAAGAATACCCATGTCCTGCCCTGCTCATCCGCAGCCACTCGCAGTATAGCGACGAACAGCTGTTCCTGCGGCTCTACGAGGCTCTGCCGATGCAGGACGACGACACGGAACCAATGATGAACATCGTAAGCTGGCGGCGCGAGAGACAGCGTGGAGGTGATGCCGCTTCAGGCATTGACGAATATCTGTCGGTGGTGTTCCCCCGTGGCAAGCATCGCCCCGACTGCTATTACGCCCAGGGCAACGAGCAGTATATCATCTCACCTGGTGCCCTCGACATGGCGGGACTTATCATCACCCCTCGCCAAGAAGACTTCGAGCGGCTCACGCCTGAGAAAGCCCTGGCCATCCTCAACGAGGTGTCGCTATCGAAAGACCAGATGCAAGCGGTAATCGAGAAGTTGAAAGCCAACAAGAACTCGACGCTTAACAGCCAGCTACCCGCAAAGAAAGAACCGCTGGTTACCGTGGGTATCGTCACCGCAGAGAAAATAGATTTCGTACTCAATCAGGCCTATGTGGCCAAGGGCGAGGTGATTACAGGTCCACAGAGCGTCTCCTTCTCCGAGGGCGGCATTCTCTGGCGAGGCACGCAGTATCGCGAGCTCACCTTCACCCCACAGGCCCCCGAAGCCACCTTCTCGCTCAGTGATGTCACCATCGGTGTTGACTTCCACTGGGAGCGCAAGGAGACACAGGTGTTCGAGGGTACGCTGCGCATCGTCGTCGAGGCCGACAAGATTGTAGCCATCAACGAACTGCCTGTAGAGCGCTATCTCACCAGCGTCATCGCCAGCGAGATGTCGCCCACTGCCTCCATCGAGTTCCTCAAGGCCCACGCCGTCATTTCCCGCTCGTGGATCCTGGCACAGATAGACAAGCGCCACCGGCTTGAGAGCGGACAAGACAGTTTCTTCTCGTTCATCAAGAAAGATGATGAGATTATCCGCTGGTACGACCGCGAAGACCACACCATCTTCGACGTCTGCGCCGACGACCACTGCCAGCGCTACCAAGGCATCGGCGGCGACAACAGGGCGAAGGCCGAGCAAGCCGTCAGCGAGACGCGCGGACAGGTGCTCGCCTACGACGGTGAGATCTGCGACGCACGCTTCTCGAAGTGCTGCGGCGGCCAGACTGAAGAGTTCCAATACTGCTGGGAAGACACGCCCAAGCCCTACCTCACGAGCATCCACGACCCCTGGTGCAACACCAGCGACAGGCATATTCTCTCGCAGGTGATGAAGTCGTACGACCAAGAAACGCCCGACTTCTACCGCTGGACGGTGGAGTACACCCAGACGGAACTATCAGAACTCGTCAGCCGCAAACTGAAAGACGACTTCGGCGTCATCCAGGAACTCATTCCCCTGGAGCGAGGCAAGAGCGGCCGCATCTGGAAACTGAAGATCGTGGGCACCAAGAAGACGCTCACCATCGGCAAGGAGCTCGAGATCCGTCGTGCCCTCAGTGAAACCCACCTCCTCTCCTCCGCCTTCGAGGTGGAATCGAAGACTGTAGCGGATGGAGGCAAGAGCGAGAAGCACTTCATCCTCCACGGCTGCGGCTGGGGCCACGGCGTCGGTCTCTGCCAGATCGGCGCTGCCGTCATGGGCGAACAAGGCAAGACCTACGACGACATCCTGCTCTTCTACTACCGCAACGCCGAGATCAGCAAACTCTATGAATAAAATCAGTAAATCGCAAATCAGTAAATCAGCAAATGAAGACTAAGTCTCCCTGGGCCTGGGTGCCCACCCTCTATTTCGCCGAAGGCCTGCCCTACGTAGCCGTGATGACCATCTCGCTTATCATGTACAAGCGCCTCGGCTTGTCGAATACCGACATCACCCTTTACACCTCCTGGCTCTATCTGCCGTGGGTCATCAAGCCCCTGTGGAGCCCATTCATCGACATCATCAAGACCAAGCGCTGGTGGATTGTCACCATGCAACTGCTCATCGGAGCCGCCCTGGGCGGCGTCGCCTTCACCATCCCGGCCCCCTACTGGCTGCAAGGCTCGCTGGCGTTCTTCTGGCTGATGGCCTTTGCCAGTGCCACCCACGACATCGCAGCCGACGGTTTCTACATGCTCGGCCTCGAACAGCATGCCCAGGCCTACTTCGTGGGTATCCGCTCCACCTTCTACCGCATCGCCACCATCGTCGGACAGGGCCTGCTGGTGATGCTCGCCGGCAATCTCGAGGTCATCACGCGTAACGTGAAATACTCATGGAGTCTGATGTTCTACGGCATGAGCGGCCTCTTCATTGCCTTCTGGCTCTGGCACCACTACATCCTGCCGCGCCCGTCGGAAGACAAGGGTATCGAGAAGATGAGCGGCCAGCAGATTATACAGGAATTCTGGCACACGCTGAAGACCTTCTTCCAGAAGCCGCAGGTGTGGGCAGGCATCTGCTTCATGCTCTTCTACCGCATGCCTGAGGGACTGTTGGCCAAGGTCAGCGCCCTCTTCCTCATCGACGCCACCGCCAACGGCGGCCTCGGCCTCTCACCAGCCGAATACGGACTTGTACAGGGCACCATCGGTGTCATAGGTCTCACCCTGGGAGGCATCCTCGGCGGCATCGTGGCCAGCCGTGACGGTCTGAAGCACTGGCTCTGGCCGATGGTCATGGCCATCACCCTGCCCGACCTCGTCTACGTCTACCTCTCCTACGCCATGCCAGAGAGCCTGTTCATCATCAACGTCTGCGTCTTCATCGAACAGTTCGGCTATGGCTTCGGTTTCTCGGCCTACATGCTCTACCTTATATATTATAGTCAGGGTGAGTATAAGACGGCCCACTATGCCCTCTGCACAGCCTTCATGGCGCTATCGATGATGATACCCGGGCTCTTCGCCGGTGCACTCCAGGATAGCGTAGGCTACAAGACCTTCTTCCTCATCGTCGTAGCGGCCTGCACACTCACTTATGTCGTCTCGGCCACTCTCAAGATCGACCCTGAGTTTGGCAAGAAGAAAGAGGAATAGGGAAATCCCTACCAACGAATAGGACAATCCACTTGCACTACAAGCAGAATATTCCTATCTTTGCAACGTCAAACAATAAAACAGTTACGATTATGAAGAAGTTTTTTTATCTCCTGATGATGCCGGTCTTCTTACTGACCAGTTGTGACTCAGACACCATGATCGCCGACTACCTGACCACAGGCAACTGGGAAGGCTATATGGGCACCTATTACACCAACCGCTGGGGTGATGCCTTCCAGGACGGCGAATACCACACCGTATGGCGCTTCAACGCTGCAGGCTACGACAACTACGGCGCAGCCACCTACGGCACAGGCTACGAGGTAGACTATTCGACCTCCTACCGCAATGAGTATGCCTTCAGCTCCTTCAGATGGGAAGTGCACAACGGCAACATCAATATCACGTACGACGATCCCTCCTGGAACCCCATCCGCATCGACTGGCGCCACTATTCCATCAGCCGCAGCCGCTTCAGCGGGACAATGTACGACTGGGAGAACCGCATATACGAGTTCGACATGACCAACTATGCCTCCTGGGACTGGGACTACTACAACCGCTACTGGTCGCGCACACGTTCTGCCACCGATGCCGATGCCGGCGATGTCTACATCAGCGACAATGGCAAGAGCATAGCCACAGGCAGGTTCGCTGAGGCAATGAAGAAACTGAAGGCTTCCCGTTGAGGAAGCCTTTTTTGTTTACGGTTTACGGTTTACAGTTGATTACCTGGCAAGCCATTCCGCCTATAAAAGTATTCATCTGTAAACCGTAAACTGTAAACAAAAATCTCTCAGATTCCCGCTCCGTCCTGGAACCCTGCATCGACTGCCTTCGACTGCTGGATGCGGGAGTACGGCGGTACGGAATGAGTAATCCAGATGTTACCCCCAATCACCGAATGGTGGCCGATGGTGATGCGTCCGAGTATCGAGGCATTGGAGTATACAGTGACATGGTCTTCGATAATCGGGTGGCGGGGGATGTTGAGCATGTTGCCGTTCTCGTCGTACTTGAAACTCTTCGCGCCCAGCGTCACGCCCTGATACAGCGTCACATGGTTGCCGATGATCGTTGTCTCGCCGATCACCACGCCCGTACCGTGGTCGATAGAGAAGTACTCCCCTATCTGCGCCCCTGGATGGATGTCGATGCCCGTCTTCGAGTGGGCCAGCTCCGTGATGATACGGGGGATGACGGGAACTTTCAGTTCATGCAGCCGATGGGCCACACGGTAATGCGTCATCGTATTCATCACCGGATAGCAGAAGATCACCTCACCGTAGTTTGTGGCAGCAGGGTCGGCATAGAACATCGCCTCGACATCGGTATAGAGCAGGCGCTTGATCTCTGGCAGCGTGTCGATAAAAGTTGTTGCCAGCCGCGCGGCCTCCTGATACACCTGCTCCTTTGTGCGGATCTCCTTGCAGTCCTCGCAGAACTGCAGTCCGTGGGCTATCTGCTTCGTGAGCAGTCCCATCAGTTCCTCCATGTGCACACCGATATAATACGAACGGATGGCCTCGTCGGGCTGACGCTTGTTGAAGTAGTCGGGGAAGATGATGCTCTTCACCAGCCTCACGATCTCCTTCACCTGTTCCACCGATGGCAATGGTGCCTCTATAGCAGGCATCATGCTTGCCTCTTTCTCACTGATTTTCGACAATAGCGTCACGTTCCGCCGCACCACGTCGTTTGTATCCTTCTTATTCATATCGCCTGCAAAGATAGTGCAAATCGAATGAAAAACCAAACATTTACTTTGTTTTTTTTCAGAAGTCGAAATAGAGAGAGTCCGTCGACCATCTGTCATCGACGGTAATCTCGTAGTTCATCTGATTGACTGGTGAGAAGAGATAGCCGCGACAGATTGTAATATGATTTCTGAGTACCGGGATGCCTTCCACCTTCCGTTCCGTACTGATCTCATCCGTCTCGCCTTTGTAGGTCGTAGCCGTCACCGTCAACAGGTCGTCATCTCCGTGTGGGATGGTGTAGATGTCGAACTGCTCCTCGTCGTGGGTGAGGTTGTACCACTGCGACTGTTTCGAGTTCACCACACCCCAGCCGTCACCTGCTGCGTTGAGGGTGCCAGAGCCTCCTGTATAATAGAAGCGGATACGTCCGGCATTGGCTGGAATATCGTCGTATGGCACGAACCTCACCATCGCCGTGATACGCTTCAGTTCGAGCGTACGCGCCACATCCTCCTCAGCAACAATCAGGCTGTCGGCATAAAAGAAAGTGTCTGTAAAGCCTGTGGTGTTAGTGAAGCCGATCTTTTGGGCATCTGTCGACGTAGGATTTCCACTGCTGCTATGAGCGAGAACCACGAGGAAATACCTTCCCTCAGACAACTGAATCTGGGTGTAGCCAAATCCATCGTCTTCAGACGTCTGACTCACCTGACGGATTCTCTCACCACCCTGATACACCAGAAAATTCAGCCGTGAGCACACCCCATTCACATCACGTCCCCTGGTACGAGACAGCTCGAACGGTATTCGTTCGATGCTCCCCACGCGCAGCTTAACGTTTGCCTGGGCATCCCCGCCATCGTCCTCGACATTCATTTTCTCACACGACACTGCTCCTGCGAGCACCATCATTCCACACACGCATACCTTAACAAGGCTGGATAATTGTTTTGCCATAGTTCATAAATTTAATAATAACACAAAGATTTGATGCAAAGATAGTCACTTCCTCCCAAACAGCAACCGATTTCATATAAAACTTAACATTTTTTATCCTTCCCATCCTTCCTTTCTTATCTGTTTATCGGAATAAATGCTTAACTTTGCAGTCAAAAGGTATCATCGCTATGACACAGAACAGTCAAGACAACCGCTTACTATCGCTCGACGTGTTTCGAGGTTTCGACATGATGTTTATCATGGGCGTCGAAGGCATCATCATCGCAGTGTGCAACCTATTTCCTGGCGGAGAGAACGCTCTTCTGGCAAGGAATATGTATCACGTGAACTGGCACGGACTCTACTTCATGGACACCATCTTCCCAACCTTCCTTTTCATCGCAGGCATCTCTTTCCCTTTCTCCTATGCCAAGCAATTGAGTCGCGGCTCCACGCTATCAATGGTCTACAGAAAGATTTTCCGCAGAGCAGCCCTCCTGCTGCTACTGGGTTTCCTCTACAACGGTCTGCTTGAGGGTGGGTTCGACAACCCTCGCTACTGCAGTGTCTTAGGGCGCATCGGACTGGCCTGGATGGTGGCAGCATTGCTATACATTAATCTCAGCACCCGCCAGCGTGTACTGACGGCCGCGCTGTTATTAACAGGCTACTGGCTACTGGTAAGGTTCGTCTCTGCCCCCGACAGTGCCGGTGCCGATCCGTTATCGCTCGAGGGCAACATCGTAGGCTACGTAGACAGGATGCTCATGCCAGGGCATCTTTATCTGGACATCTTCGACCCCGAAGGACTCCTTGGCATCATTCCAGCCACGGTGACAGCCATGACAGGCATGTTCACGGGAGAATTCGTACGGAGCAAGTATCAGCACAAGGTGCCGACGATGCTTTTCGCAGCAGTCATCATGCTCGCCGTGGGAATGCTGTGGAGTCTGGACTTCCCTATCAACAAAAACCTGTGGAGTTCTTCCTTCGTGCTCGTTGTAGGAGCCTATTCTCTGGCGATGTTCTCCCTGTCCTACTGGCTCTTCGACGTCAGGAAATGGCGCCGATGGACGCTATTCTTCCAGGTGATAGGCATGAACTCCATCACCATCTACCTGTTGCAACGTATGGTCGACATGGGGAGCGTGTCGAGATTTTTCCTTGGCAGCCTGTCGAAGCTATTACCCGACACATCAGCCGCTCTACTCTTGACCATAGGCTATGTAACAGTCTCGTGGCTGGTGCTTTACTTCCTTTACACCAAAAAAGTATTCTTGAAAGTTTAGTGGAGCGATGCTAACAGTTTGTTAGCAGGATGATCATTCCGCTGACTCCGATATAAGCATAGACGACATATCGGAAGGCTCGATTGGGTATGCGCTTGAAAACGTACGCTCCAAGGCTTGTGCCTATGATGACACCGCCAAGACCAAAGCTGTAATCTGTCAGGACGGTTGTTGTGAAGAAGCCGTTGTAGGCCCGAACCAAGGTCATCATCGCATTGCCTATCAGAAAGTACGTCTGTGTCATCGCCATATAATGCTCCTTGGTGGGTTCCGACTGGATGAAGTACAGCACCGCTGGCGGGCCTTGCATCCCAAAGAAGCCTCCCATCAATCCGCTCAACGTTCCGGCTCCCACCTGCACCTGCTTCGTTGTCGGCAGCTTTATCTTCTGGCTAAACAATGCGAAATAGATACTGATGACAATCAGTGCCACGCCAAGAATCTGCCTCAGAATGTGGTCTTCAATGCGTGTAAGCACAAAGATGGCCATAGTCGAGACTATCATGAAAGTCAGCAGTATCGGCCACATACGCTGCCAAGTAACATACTTCCTAAGCCGCCAAACGATGACCGCCGAAGTCGTAATAGCCAGAATGCCCGACAGGGTTGTCGCCTCGCCATACGTTGGCATGAAGTATGGCAGCATCGTCATGATGAAGATACCAAAGCCGAAGCCAGTTGTGCGCTGCACGAAACTGGCTCCGATGCTCAGCAGGAATATGGCAATCACAATGCTACTCACTTCCGATTTACCGCTTCGTTACAAGCAGATCTTGCCGATCCCCTCTGCCGACTGCACCACATAGACGTGCTGCTCTTGCAGATTCTTGGCCGTGGGAGCCAGTCGCCCAGCCTCCAGAATGCTGTCCAGTTGTTCCTTACTAATCTGCCGTGCGTCAAACTTCTTGCAGGAGTACCTGCTCTTTGCTAATTCAATGAAATCCATAATGCTATGATTTTTATAGGCGTATGCCATGTTTTACAAGTCTATCTACTATATCCTTACAAGTGGGAGTTATTTTGCAACCGCCACAACCTTGTCTCGTTCCACCTTCCGTCTCTTCACTTTCAACACTGCAAAGGTACGAAAAATATCTATGCAAAACAAGCCTTTCCTTAATTTGTTTTCAGAATTGTTCGAGATGTTAAAATGGCAAATGCTTTTACCTCGGCGCCCGATATGGCGCTCCTCAGGCGATGTTACGGCCCGATGCCTTAGAGAACTATCCTTCGAGCCCCCGAGCCGTAACATCGTTGACTGCGGCCAGAATCGACTCCCTATCTTCTGACCTGCGACCGCCAAAGCAAGGAAACCGTAGGAAGATAAGATTTATCCAAATATAAGCATCTGCACTATGAAAAAGCCCATCACGGCCATCGGAAGAGATGGCTGTGCCGGGCATTTTAGTGGAGCTTGATGATCCGGAGCAGCGAACACCAATATGCTTGCATGCTTGGCTGAGTCGTGACGAGATTCAACTTTTGTTAAAACTGATGGCAAAGATAGTGATTTTACGCTGATAATTAGTAATTTTGCCACCATATTTAAATGAACTTAGGCAAAAGAGCCTTGCCCTGCAGATGGGATGGAGAACATCTAAAAACATTTTTGAGACCAAATAAGAAGATGAAAGAGATCAACTACAAAGACTTGAAGTTTAATCCGTTCAACCTCATTGGTGGTGAATGGATGCTGATAACGGCTGGCGATGAGCATAGTTGCAACACGATGACTGCCTCTTGGGGGCATCTTGGTTGCCTGTGGGGAAACAACGATCCTTCGGCAGTGGTTTACATTCGAGAGTCGCGTTATACCAAGGAGTTCGTAGACGAGGAGCCTTATTTCTCGCTCTGTGTCATGGACAAGTCATTCAAGAAGCAGATGGCCTATCTGGGCAGCACGTCAGGACGTGACGAGGACAAGATAGCCAAGGCAGGACTCACACCCGTCTATGCCGATAACACCGTCTATTTTGAGGAAGCCAAGCTGGTGCTCGTCTGCAAGAAGGTCTATGCCGCAGAAATCCAGCAAAGTGGCATCATCTATCAGGAAACCATCGACCAGAGTTATCCGCAGGGTGACTATCACACCATGTACGTCGGTAAGATCGAAAAGGTGTTGGTGAGGGATGATGAGTATCTGAAATAGACTATGCCCAAAGAACGCAACAAGGCAGACGGCTATCGTGAGAAGGCTTACGAGGGCGACACCAAGGCAATGAACAACCTCGGGGTCTGCTACGAGCGTGGCACTGGTGTAAAGGTTAATCTGGAAATGGCTTTCGGGTGGTATATGAAGGCTGCTGAGCTGGGTGATGTCTATGGCTGCTTCAACGTTGGTGAGTGTTATTATCACGGCAAGGGCGTGGAGCAGAATGCGGAACTGGCCTTTAAGTGGTACATGAAAGCCGCCGACAAGGGTGACATGCAGTCACAGGTCAATGTGGCCAATGCCTACTATCT